>DAOUAZ010000027.1:0-22826 GCA_034432975.1 Anaerolineales bacterium
GAAGGTTTTTGGAGACAAGAGACGTAGTTTTTGGCAACCTTCAGGACGTAGATGACCCCTTACGCTGTATTTTCCTGTATAATAGATTAAATGTTCGTTGACGCCGAAAGGAGCATCGAATGGGCGACGTCACAGACTTATTCAAGCGGCCGCTGGTTGCGGGCATTGCGGGAGCCATTGTGGGCCTGATTCTTGGGCTCATTTTTGCCTGGAATATCTGGCCGACGGAATGGAAAGACGCGGCTCCGAATCATTTGCGTATCGAATTGCAAGAAGATTACTTGCGCATGGCGGTTGACTCGTTTGCGGTCAACCGGGATGAGGCGGAGGCTGTTCGTCGCTACAGGGAACTTGATAAAGAAGGGAAGGGGTATACAGCCTTCCAAAAGTTACTGGAGAATCCGGGCAAGAATGACCCGAATGCCATCGCGGCCTTCCAGCAGGTTTTGCAAAAGAGCGGTTATTATGCTCCGGGCGAGGCGGCGCAGCCTGAGGCCTCTTCGGGCGGCGGACTGGGTGCTGTTTTTGCCATTTTTGGCGGCTTGCTGGCGATTGGCCTGATTGCGGCTTTCGCTTTTTGGCTGTTCCGCCGTCCGCGCCAGACCGGAGAACTGACTCCCGCCCAGCAGGCGCGTGAGTATACCCGGGCCGTGGAAAAAACTGATTACGCTGCCGCCGGGCAGGAGCCGCCGATTGCCCAATACGTGACCAGTTATGTGCTTGGCGACGACCTGTTCGACGACTCATTCAGCATCGACGCTCCGTCCGGCGAATTCCTGGGCGAGTGCGGCGTCGGCATTTCCGAAACCATCGGCGTGGGCGACCCGAAGAAAGTGACCGCCTTCGAGGTCTGGATGTTCGACAAGAACGATATCCAAACGGTGACGAAAGTGCTGATGACCCCGCACGCCTTCCGCGACCCGGCCTACCGCGCCAAGCTGGAAGCCAAAGGCGAACTGTTCGAACTCGTCCCGCAGCGCCAGGTGGTGCTGGAAACCCAGACCCTGCAAATGGTCGCCACCGTCGCCGATATGCAGTATGGCGACGGACCCCTGCCCCCCGAAAGTTACTGCGACCGCCTGACGCTCGAACTGGCGATTTGGAAGAAGTAATCCACTAATCTGCACGAATATACGCGAAAAAAGCCCGCTTGAAGCGGGCTTTTTTCAATGAGCAAAATACTGAACACGGATTACTGGATACTGTTCACTGACTCCTGGTCACATCCGAAGGCAAGTGAACCATGTCAATCACCGGGTCATCGCAGAACAGCATAGCGCGCTCGATGGCGTTGCGCAGTTCGCGGACGTTGCCCGGCCAGTCGTAGGCGCGCAATGCGTCCACCGCGCGCGGGGTAATATCGGAGATGTTCAGCCCCATGCGCATATTGTTCTGGCGCACGAAGTACCCGGCCAGTTCCAGCAGGTCGCCTTTGTGTTCGCGCAGGGGCGGGATGTGCAAATCGACTACTTTCAGGCGGTAATACAAATCTTCTCGGAACAGGCCCTCGGCCAGCAGTTTGGGCAGCGGGCGGTTGGAGGCCGCCAGCACCTGCGCATCGACCCGAATCAGGTTGGTGCCTCCCACCCGGCGGAAGGCGCGCTCCTCCAGCACGCGCAGTAACTTGGCCTGGATGTCGAGCGGCATGGAGGAGATTTCGTCGAGAAACAGCACGCCGCCGTCGGCCACCTCCAGCAGGCCGGGTTTGCGCTTGTCGGCTCCGGTAAAGGCGCCCGCCTCGTAGCCGAACAATTCCGATTCAAGCATGGTGCTTTGGATGGCGGCGCAATTGACGGCGATGAAGGGCTTTTCGGCGCGCGGCCCGCTGGCGTGGATGAAGCGCGCCAGCACCTCCTTACCGGTCCCTGTTTCACCTGTCACCAGCACCGAGACCGAAGCCTGGCTGGCGCGGCGCGCCTGGCTGAAAAGCGACAGCATCTCCGGGCTGGAACCGGTCACGAAATCGCTCCCGGCGCGGCGCTGGGCGGTGCGCAGGTGGGTCAGTTCGCGCCGCATGGCCACCACTTCCTGCGCCCGCAAAATGGACTGCTCCAGCCGCGCCAGTTGGATGGGTTTTTGTAAAAAGTCGTGCGCGCCGTTTTTCATCGCGTCCACCGCCATGTCGATGTCTCCATAAGCGGTAATCAGGATGATGGGCGGGCGCAGCGCCAGGCGCGAGGTCTCATCCAGCAGCGAGGGGCCGTATCCGTCGGGCAGTTGCACATCCAGCAGGATGATATCCGCCGTGCCGCGCGAAATCTGCTGGCGGGCCTCGGCCAGCGTGGCCGCGCCAATCACCTCGTAGCCTTTGGGGGCCAGGAAGGAGGTGATGATATACCGGGCGTTCTCTTCGTCATCGACGACTAAAATGGTAGCGCTCATACTGCCTCGCTTTCGACGGCAGGCAGCAGCACAGTGAAAATGGTCCCGCCGGGGAAACTGTTGACCTCGATTTTGCCTTTGTGGGCAATCACAATCCGCTTGGTAATGGCCAGCCCCAGGCCGGTGCCTTGCGGACTGGTGGTGTAGAACGGCTCGAACACCTTCTCGCGGGCCTCGGGCGGGATGCCGGGGCCGGTATCCGAAATGCTGACGCTGACCCAGGGCCTGTGTCCCGCTCCTTCGATTTTCTCCACTTTGACAGCCAGCGCGCCGCCTTTTTCTTGCATGGCGGCCAGGGCGTTGCTCACCAGATTGGTGAAGACCTGGTCGAGCGCGCGCCCATCGGCCAGGGCAAGCGGAGTTCCTTCTTCGGCCTGGAAGTGCGATTGGATGTTCAGGCGCGACATGCGCGGATGCCAGCGCTCCATCAATTTTTTCAGCAAGTCGCCCAGGTCGGTGGGAATGAGTTTGTATTCCATCGGTTTGGCGAAGGCCAAAACGGATTCCATCAAATGAGTCAGGCGGTTGCAGTCGTTTTGCAGGCGTTCCACCAGGCCGCGGTTGGGGTCGCCAGACGCCAGGTTCATCTCCATTAATTGCAGGCCGGTGCTGATGTTGTTGATGGGGTTACGCACTTCGTGGGCAAAGATGGCCGTCACCTCGCCGAGCAGGGCGCGCTGTTCGAGTTGCTGGGTGCGGGTGCGGATTTCCTCGCGCTCGCTGATATCGCGGATGAGCAGGACGATGCTGCTGCGTTCCCCGCCGACCTGCACCGGAAAGACCTGTAAATGAGCCGGGAAGGCCTGGCCGGAGCGGCGGTGCAGTTTGACATTGCCCAGGTCGGGCGAGACCACGCCCTGGTAGGCCAGCCGCAGCGCGGCGGGCAGGTTATCCACCCCGACCAGAATGTTCTCAACGCGCTGGCCGACCACCTCGCGGGTGGCGTAGCCAAGCATCAACTCTGCCGCCGGGTTCAGGTCTACCACGCGCGAGGCCGGGTTGAGCAGGATGATGCCTTCGAGTGAGTTGGCCGCTATCGCATCGCGGGTTGCCAGCGCCCGGCTGTGTTCCCAGATGGTGCGCCGCAGACTGGTGAGGGTGATGTAGTGGTTGAGCGCCGAGGCGATGTAGGCTGCAAGCAGTTCCAGGTTCTCAATCATCTGGCGCGAGTTTTGCGGAGGCAGGTTGGCGGCTGCCAGCAGCCCCAGGCGATTGCCGTTCATCTCGATTGGCACCGAGACGAGCGAATCCAGCCCCAGGTTGCGCGCCGCCTGCTGGATGTTCGTCACGGGCCGCTGGTTCTTGAGCCACAAGGCGGGCGCATAGACCGCTGCCGGTTCGTCCAGCGGCAGGATATCTGGCAGGGCCGCGACCAGTTCCCCGCGCGTCTTCACCAGCGCCAGGCTGCGTTCCTGCATGTTGGCGCGATAGACGCATAACCCCTGCGCTGCCAACATGCGCGCGCCGACCCGCAACACCAGTTCCAGGGCCGCATCCAGGTCGGACTGGGCGTTAATTTGGGCCAGTTCTTCCATGTAGTCCAGTAGGTCCTGCTCGCGGCGGCTCTGCATCCCGCGCCATTGGTACACGTTGAGCGGAATGATGCGCAGCAGGAGCCAATGACCGGGCTTGTCGAGCCAGATGACGCCCGTCCAGGCCGCCATTTTCCGTCCCGCTGGGAAATGGATTTCCGTCTCATGCTCTTCCCCCGACGACCAGCCCTCGCCAAAATCGGGCAGGAGCGCATCGATGGAGAGCGGCTCCGGGCTGAGCGGGTCGAATCCCGCCAATTCGAAGAAGCCCTGGTTGCCAAAGACCACCTGACGACTGGAACGGTCCAGCACGATTGCCGCGTCGGTAATGGTGTTCAGCAAGGCGCTAAACTCGCCGATTCCGGGCAACGGCCCCTGCCAGGCAGGCAAATATGTTAAAGGTTGGGTAGTGAGTGGCTGCGTTCCCATAAAGTATTTACCGCCGGCGCAGGTGCGCGGGCAAAATCCCTTCCATAGCCCGGTATTTTGAGACGGTGCGCCGCGCGACGACGAAACCGGCGCGGCTGAGTTGCGCGACCAGTTCGTCATCGGTCAGGGGGCGGTTTTCACGGCGCACCAGGTCACGCAGGGTGGCGCGGATGTTGAGGTGTTTCTCGAAAAACATTGCCAGCGGCACTATCCGCCCGTTGGGGAGTTGGATGCTTTTGCCCGAGACGGCGCGCGAAATGGTCGATTCGTGCAGCCCCAGTTCCTGCGCCAGGGCGGCGCGGGTCAGCGGGCGCAGTTTCGATTCGCCATGCAGGATGAAATCGCGCTGGGTTCGCGCCAACCTGGTCATCACCCCTTCCAACGCCCCGGCGCGCTGGGCGGCGCATTTGACCAGCAGGCGGGCGCGTTCCAGGTCGTCCTGCCAGGCGTCCAATTTTTCGGGGCTGGCCTCGCGCAGCGCCTGCCGGAAAAGCGGGTTGACGCGCAGACTCCCGGCGAAGGGCTGGGCAATCTCTACAACCAGCGTCTCCCCGCTCAGGCGGATGACCACGTCGGGGGTACGGTAGACCGGCGGCGGCGGGGCCGCTCCGCCCCAATGGGCGCGCGCCGGGTACGGGTTCAGGTTCGCGCCGATAAAACGGGCGGCGGCCTCCAGCGCGTCCTCCCCAAAACCGGTTCGTTCGGCCAGGGTTTGGAACTGGCGGCGGGCCAGCAGGTCGAAATGCAGCAGGCAGGCCCCCGCCGCCGGGGGAATTTCGCGGCTCTCCCCGATGATTTGGAGTTGGATGAGCAGGGATTCTTTCGGAGAGGTGGACGCGCACCCGAACGGTTCGGCGCGCTGAATCAGTTCCCGCACCCGCTCCACCCGCAGCCTGGGGAGGTGGAAATAGGCGGCCACTTCCGCCGGGTCGCTGGCGAGCAGGCCGTCATCGTCGAGCGCGGTCAGCAGGTGCGCCGCGATGAGACGCTCGGCAGGGTCGAGTTCGGGGCCAATTTGGCGCAGCAGGTGGGCGGCCAGGGAGAGCGATTCCGGCACGTCCTCGCCTTCGGTTTCCTGGTAGGGGTCACGGGCGGAGGCGTTTACCCCGTTCCCGAACATTTCCGACGGTGCGGTGAAGACCACGACCTCATCGTTTTTCGCGGCGCAGACCGGGCAGGTTGCGGGCCGGGCCAGGCCGCGCCCGCAACCCGGGCAGGCAGGCGGCTCGACCTGTTCGAGCGCCGGGTTGACCGCGAGTTCACGCTCGACCGACTCGCGCAGTTCATCCGCGCTCAGGTGGAGCAGGGACATGGTTTGGGTCAGGTGGGCGCTGGTGAGGGGGCGGTGCGTATGACGGTGGATTTGTCGGAGCATGGCGCATAACCGTTTCGGATAGTTTTATTATACATCCAATTTGGTTGCAAGATTCATGCCAACGCAAAATACACGCATCAATGGTTGTTAAAACTTTCACTTTTGTAGTGTGTCAGGGCGTATCACAATGTTATCTAAATGTTTGGCTGCCCCCCGCTGGCTATAATGGTTGGAACTCGTTCCGGGTTTGCATGGATGTCGAAACCCTTTTCGCCAGAAGGTTTGCCAGATGTACAAACGATTGGCCTTGTTCGTCTTTGTTGCTCTCTTCCTTATCGCGTGTACGAAGCCAACATCGTCCCCGGTGGTTTCGATTCCTGCAAATGGCCTGATTGTTTTAGGGGTGATTGCGGGAAGCCCCGTCGATGATGCGCGCAGTCTCCAACCATTGGCAGATACCCTGGCGGCTCAACTGGGTGAATATGGGATAACCGGCGGACGGGTGCGCGTGGCCGGTTCGGTGGCAGAAATGGCTGCCTGGCTGAAATCTGGCGAGGTGGACCTGTATTTCGACAGCGTCTACCCGGCCTTGTTGGTCGGTGAGCAGAGCGGGGCTCGGTTGGTTTTGCGAGGCTGGCAGTTTGGCAGACCGGAATCCCAAGCAGTGATTTTTGCCAGCCGCGGCAGCGGCCTGTCCAACCTGGAAGATTTGCGCGGGAGGGTGGTTGCAATGCGCGCGCCGGAATCGACCGCCGGATTTTTCCTGCCGTCCGTTCACCTGGTCGAGCGTGGGCTGTCGCTGGCCGGGAAAAGCAGTTTTTTTGACCCTGTGTCCCCCTCCGAGGTAGGGTTTGTGTTTAGCAGCAGCGACCAAGATACGCTCCGGGCTGTCATCGGCGGTTCAGCAGCGGCCGGCGCAGTGGATGATTATCATTTCGACATTGTTTTCCCGCCGGAGACGACCCAGCAGTTGGTGGAACTGGCCCGCACCGAAAAAATTCCCCGCCAAATGGTGCTGGCGCGCCCTGGCCTGGATGAGCAATACCTTGCGGTGCTGACCCAAACCCTGGCCCGGCTGCACGAATCCGAGGCCGGGAAGTCTGCCCTGGCTTCGTTCCAGACCACCCGGTTCGAGACTTTCCCCGGCGGGGCCGACGCCGCCACAAGGCGGATGCACGAGATGCTGGCGGTGGTTAGGAAGATTTCCCTGCCATAGCCGGTGGGCTGGCAGCCAAAACCTTGTAACCAAGATAACGCCCCTTCTTACAAAACGAGCCTTGCGAAAATTTTCCTCGCAAGGCTCGTTTTGTTTGCGGGAGGCTGGTTGGCGCGTGTCATGCCGAGGTTGGATGCGCCAACCGTATCATTTGGCTGTAAAATATTCTTGTCGTTACCCCTTTCCTGTTTTTCTCTTCGCCGACTATGACCACTCAAACCACCGTCACCTCCGGCTTCTGGCGCGCGCGGCTCGAAATGAACGCCCGCGAGGCCATCTTCTACCAGTGGCAGCAACTGGAAACCAGCGGCTGTATCGACAATTTCCGCATCGCCTGCGGATAGAAAGAAGGCTTCCGCGAAGGCTATATAGAGAAACAATGCCGCCTTCAAACTTCCCGGCGGCAATCCCTCCAAAAAGCCGCCGCTTGCCGACCTGCGCCAAAAAATCGACCAGTTGAGCGGCAAATACTTCCAACAACATGCGCCCCTGCGCCAGATGACCGTCCCGGTTGGGGGCTATCTCGAAACTGCCTCCGCCATGCTCGTCCGCGAAACGGGCGATGCCGGGCTGCAAAAAACGCTCGAAACCGCCTGGGAGCGCATGGTCTCGCGCCTGACAGATTTGTTTACAAAATTCACCCATTTGGATCACAGGTTGATAACAGGATTTGTATTTTTTCGAGTAAAATCGCGCCTTGCTTGTAAAAGTTTACCCATTTCGCGGGGTTTGTGCCGCTATTAATTGCCAGAAAGTATGGATATGGAATCTCGAACCGATAATTTCCGTCAGGCCGTGCATGACTTTCACGAGGCCCGCCAGCGCGCGGCCGTAGAAGCAATCTTGTCGCGCATGACGGGCAAGTCAAACGAACTGCTCTCTTACGAGGAAGTTGCCCAAAAACTGAAACTCCAGGCGCGCGCTGAACGCGGCATACAGAGCATCCCGCTGGATGCGATTGTTGGCAGCGTGGGGCGTTACACTGATTTCACGCGCACCTTCCTGCCGCGCAATCCCGTCGATGAAGACCGCTGGGCGCGGGTCAAGGCTTCGTTGAGCGATAATCTCGCCGGGTGGCCGCCCATCGAAGTCTACCAGGTGGGCGAAGTCTACTTCGTGTTGGACGGCAATCACCGCGTTTCCATTGCCCGCCAGGAAGGCTGGGAGAAAATCGAAGCGCGGGTTATCGAAGTCAAAACGAACGTCCCGCTCACGCCCGATGTCAGCCCCGATGATTTAATCATCAAGGCCGAATATGCCGGGTTTCTCGACGAGACCGAACTGTTGCGCCTGCGCCCCGATGCCGACTTGAGCGTTTCTGTTCCAGGCCAGTATGAAAAACTGCGCGAATATATCCAGGTGCACCGTTACTACATGGGGCTGGATTTCCAGCGTGATATTTCTTACGCGGAAGCCCTGACGCACTGGTACGACACAGAGTACCTGCCCCTGATTAACATCATCCGCGAACGCGGCTTGCTGCGCTGGTTCCCGGAGCGCGCGGAAACTGATTTGTACCTGTGGGTGTCGGAGCATCGCGCCGCGCTCCAGGAATCGCTTGGCTGGGAACTGCGTCCTGATGCGGTGGCCGATGTCATTGTCCAGGAACAGGCCAGAGCCGCGCCTGAGAAGACGGGCGCCTGGCGTAAATCGCGCCTGGTCGACCGCTATACCGAGCATCTTTTCCAGAACATCCTGGTCCCGGTCAGCGGCGAGGTGGAGGGCTGGCGCGCCTTGCAGCAGGCCATCCTGGTTGCCCGGCGCGAAGGCGCAAAGTTGAACGGCCTGCACATTGTTTCGACCGAGAAACAGGCTGCCGGGGCCAAGGCGCAAGAAGTGAAGGAGAAGTTCCAGGCGATGTGCCGCGAAGCCGGGGTAAATGGCAACCTCGCTATCGAGGCCGGCGAACCGGGGAAGAAAATCCTGGAACGCGCCATCCTGACCGACCTGGTGATGCTCAAAATCGTCTACCCGCCCGGCTCTGGGCTTTCGGGCCTGGCCTCGCCGCTGCGCGCCATTATTTCGCGCTCCCCGCGCCCGGTGCTGGCCCTGCCGACCAGCGCGACCGACCTTGACCGGGCCGTGCTGGCTTTCGATGGCAGCGCCAAGGCGAAAGAAGCCCTGTTCGTGGCCGCCTACCTGGCCGAGCAGTGGAAAACCGCCCTCACGGTTTATACCGGCGAAGGAGCGAATGCCGATGCCACGCAAGAGAACGCCCGCCAATACCTGGAACTGCATGAAATCCAGGCGGAGTACGTCACCACAAAAGCGTCCGTTGAAACCTTGAAGCGGATTTCCGAAGAGCGCAGTGCCACCCTGGTGCTGATGGGCGGCTACAGCGGCGCCATTTTGAAGGAAGTAACTCTTGGCAGTTGGGTCAACTACATGCTGCGCGAACAAAATGCGCCAGTGCTGGTTTGCCGTTGATTCTGCAACTTTCCCGCTCCTGTTTCATCAAAACAAATAGAAACAATCGAAGTTTTATTCAAACAGGAGAAAATTATGAAACAAAACATGGGAACTGCCGACCGCATCATCCGCGTCATCATCGCCGCCTTGTTTGCCTACCTGTATTTTGGTGGAATTGTTACCGGCGCGCTGGGCATCGTCCTGCTGGTGCTGGCAGTCGTTTTCCTGGCGACCAGCGTCATCGCTTTCTGCCCGCTCTACCTGCCCTTCAAACTCAGCACCCGCAAGTAAACGCTGGTTCTGACGCATTTCTTTCCTCTTTCCTCTTTCTTTTTCGCCGGAAAGATGAAAGAGGAAAGTTTTATCTCAAGGATGATTTCATGGACGAAAAAACCTTCTTCGAGAAAACCTCCAGCCATCCCCGCCCGCTGCTGGTCGAGTTTTGGGCTCCGTGGTGCGGCCCCTGTCGTTTTATGACCCCCATCATCGACCGCCTGACAGAGAAATTCGCGGGGCGGGTGGATGTCTTGAAAATCAACGCCGATGACAGCCCGGACGTGCTGCGCGCCCTCAAAATTTACGGCATCCCAACCGTGCTGGCCTATGCTGGTGGCCGGGAAGTGACCCGCCAGACGGGCGCGCAGTCCGAAGCGGCGCTGACCGCGCTGTTCGATTCGCTCGCGCGCGGCGAAACGCCCGGACCGAGCCCGCTGGCCGCCGGGGAACGCTTTCTGCGCCTGGGCGCGGGATTGGTTTTCGTCGGGCTGGGATTTTCGCTGGGAGCCTGGCCCCTGTTGCTGGCGGGCGGCCTGGTCATGTTCAGCGGCGTATATGACCGCTGCCCCATCTGGCGCGCCCTCGCGCCGCGCGTGGCGGCAATCTTCAAGGGTTGATGGTCTCGCGCCACGCTGGCATGGGATGCGAACAGGGGCGAACTTAAGAAAGAGCCATTTTTGTTGTACAATTAGCCATTATTGGGTTTGGAGAGACCATGTCAGGCGAAAATGGCGAAGCCGAACAAATCAACGAACAAAAAATGCAGCGACTGAACCTGTTCGCCGTCATCGCTGGCATGGCGGCTGTTTCGTTTTTCCTGCTCGCTTTGATTTTGGCCGTGTTCTTCCCGCCCCTGCCGCCGGCCAGCGCGCCGCCCGCATCGCCCACCCCCACACTGACCCCAACCCTGACATTAACCCCATCGCCAACCCCCTCTCCCACCCCCACGCCTGCGCCCCGGGTGGAACTGATTTCGGTCGAATATCTCCAGCCTGGCGCAGGATGCCAGGTGGATGTGACCGTCAATGTCAGCGGGGATGCCTTGATGGGCGTCTTCCACGTCTGGAATGCGTCTTACGACGACCAGGCTGGCAGCGTTTTCGAGGCCGAAAGCCTGCCACCCGGCCTCAGCAGCGGATACCTTCTCACGCTCGGTGGCGACCAACCGGCCTTTTACGCGCACGAAATCTGGTTCGAGTACGAAAGCGGAGTCTCCAACCGCCTGACCGGGCTGGTCTGCCCGGAACTGACCCCCGCTCCTTGAAAGCGTGGCAACGCAACAAAGGTGGAAACCCGCTCACATTTTGGTCACAGGGCATTCGTTTGGCCTACCCTTACTGTATAATTAAAAAATGAGGAAATCGGGCAATATCACTCAAATTCGACAGGTTGGATAGACATGGCGCTGAAAATATTATCGATAGACGACGACCCATCCATCACCAAACTCATCCGCATCCTGCTCGGCATCTATGGGATGGAGGTTCTCACCGCCAATAACGGCAAAGAGGGTCTCGCGCTGGCGCATTCAGAATCACCAGACCTGGTCTTGCTCGACATCATGATGCCGGACATGAATGGCTGGGAAGTTTGCCAGGCGATTCGTTCCTTTAGTAAAGTCCCAATCATTGCATTTTCCGCGCTGGGCAGTCCACAAGAAATAGAAAAGGCCCTCAAGATGGGCTTCAATGATTTCCTGGAAAAACCTTCTTCCGCTGAAATCCTCGTCGACCGCATCCAAAAGTATACAGCCGGAAAATCCTGACGGGCGAGTGAATAAGGAGCAGGCTCATGCTGCAGTACAAAGTCAAACCCGATTCAAAGGTAGATTTAGCGAAATGGAACCCCAATGATACGGGCGAGTTCAAGGGCGGCAAAGAAGCCGGATTGGCCGAGGTTTGCAAACTGACTGCACGGCTGGGCGAACTCCAGGAATTGCTTTACGCCGAAGGCAGGCATAAAGTTCTGGTCGTTTTGCAGGCGATGGATACTGGCGGCAAGGATGGCACCATCCGGCGCGTCTTTTCGGGCGTCAACCCGCAAGGCGTGCATGTCGCCAGTTTCAAAGTGCCGACCTTCGAAGAACTGGCGCATGACTTCCTGTGGCGCGTCCACAACGTCGTTCCCGGCAAAGGCGAAATGACGATATTCAACCGCAGTCATTACGAAGATGTGTTGGTGGCGCGCGTCCACAACCTGGTCCCGCCCGAAGTGTGGCGGCAGCGCTATGACCAAATCAACGACTTCGAACGCCTGCTGGCCGAAACCGGCACGACCATTCTCAAGTTCTACCTGCACATCGACCTGGATGAACAAAAAGAGCGCCTGCAAGCCCGTCTCGACGACCCGGCCAAACACTGGAAATTTCGCCTGGGCGATTTGAAAGAGCGCAAACGCTGGCCGGATTACATGGAAGCCTACGAAGATGCTCTCAGCAAGACCAGCACCCCCTACGCGCCCTGGTACATCATCCCCGCCAACCGTAAGTGGTACCGCGACCTGGTTATCGCCTCCATCCTGGTCGAGACGTTCGAGAGCCTGGATATGAAATTCCCACCGCCTGAAGAAGACCTGAACGGCGTGATAATCGAGTAGTCAAAGCCCTGAAGGTTCCAGAGAAAAACCTTCAGGGCTTCATTGTCAGGAGGAACGATGAAACTGAAGAAAACCTGTATTTTGCTGCTGGCTATATTGTTGATTGGCCTGCTGGCGGGCTGCGGCTCGCAGCCAAGGACCCTGACCGGGGACGACCGGGATGCTGTGCTGGAGTTCAGCGAGACCAAGACCGACAACCTTCTGGCAGGCATGAATGCCGGCGATTACGCCATGTTCTCGCAGGATTTCGACGAAGCGATGCTCAAAGCGATAGACGAAGCCGCGTTTCTCAAGATGAAAACCGAGCGCGAAGCCAAATTCGGCCAGTATCTCGCGCGCGAGGTGAGTAACGTTACCCAGACAGGCGATTTCTACGCCGTCAACTACATCGCCAAATTCGAGAACGACGATGCCGTAGGCGTGCGGGTCGTATTCCGCATCGCCGAGCCGCGCCAGGTCAGCGGGTTGTGGTTCAACAAGTAACGAACGTCCCGAAGGCTTTGGCAACCTTCGGGACGGTTTGCCTGCCCTCTATTTTTGCGTTTTCAACGGCGCAATCGCCAGCGCGCTCGACAGGAAGAACAGCGCCGCCGCGCCGTACACAATCAGGAAACCCGCCGAAGTCGAGTCGAAAGCCCGGTTGAGCGGGTCGATGAGCAGCCCGCCCAGCAATCGCGCCCCGCCGGAGCCAAGACAGGTGGCAATGTTGGCGATTCCCAGGTAACGGGCGGCCTCGGCGCGCGGCACAATGTCCGTCACCATTGCCCAGTTCGCGCTCAGGAAAGCCCCGATGCTCATCCCCACAATCGCCCCGCCGATGGTGACAATGGTGGTATCGCGCCCCAGCAGGATGATGCTCGTGCCGAGGAAAGCCGTCACCCCGGCGGCCATCACCAGCGGTTTGCGTCCGAAGCGGTCGGCCAGGCGTCCGGCGGGCAGGGCCACCAGCAGCAGCGCCCCGCCGATAATCGTCGAGAGCGTCCCGACGAATTTCTGCGCCCCAGCCTCCTCCATCCCCAGCACCCCAATCATATACGTCACCAGGAACGTGTTCAAGAAGATGAACGCGCCCCAGAACAGGACGCGATTGTAGAACCACCATCGGAAAGCCGGATGCGCGCTCCAATCGACGCGGAAGGCGTTGCGGAGGGCTTCCCCCACTGATTGAGTCGGCGCATTTTCGGGAATGTCCCCGGCTGATTCACGCGCCCAGATGGCGGTGATGACCAGTCCGATGACGAAGACCACCACCGGCACGGCAATCGCCATCAGGACGGCGCTTTCGCCCCATTCCGGCACGCGCCCGAAGAAAAAGCCAGCCACCGCCCGCCCGACCACGAAGGCCAGGATGTCCATCATCGCTTTCAGGCCGGAGGCCGTGCCGCGCTGCTCCTCCGGCACCAGGTCGGGAATCAATGCCTGCCAGGGGCCTTGCAGGATGTTGGACGACATCTGAATCAGCAGCACGCCCAGCACCAGCACCCACAAAGCGGGCGCGAGCGCCAGCAGGGTCAGGCAGCCTGCTATCAGCACCGCGCCGAAAATCATGAACGGGATTCGCCGCCCCAGCCGGGTACGCGCCCGGTCTGAGAATACGCCGACAATGGGCTGCGCCACCATCGCTACCAGCAGGCCGATGAAGCCCAGGATGCCCAGGGCGGTGTTGGGCAGGTCGGGGGCCAGGCGCAGGACTTTGTGGGTCATGAGCGCCGGTTCCTGGATGTTGGATGAGAGCGTCAGGGCAAAGCCCAGGAAAACAACCACCAGCAAACGCGGGAAACTGAGTTTTTTCATACGTCACTCCGGGTTTTAGCCCGCTTGAGCGGGCTTCGTGCAATAGCCCGGCGATTAATCGCCGGGCGGGGCGGGGATGTGAATATTCTTTGCTACGCCACATACTGCGGGCGGATTTGCCTGACCATCGCCAGCGAATCGATGGCCTCCTGAAGTTGCAACTCGAAGACCAGCGGGCCGCTGAACTGCGCCTCGGCCAGCCGGTCGAGGAATTTTCCCAATTCCAGGTCGCCGTGACCGAGCGGCTTGTGGTCTTCGCCGTAGCCGCGCTGGCCGGGCGGCATTTGCTTGCTGTCGTGCAGGTGGACTTCGGCCAGGCGCGGCAGGATTTTCTCCACCGTCTCGAAGAAGTCGTGCCAGCCGGGGAAGCCCGCCAGCACGTGGCCGGTATCGAGGCAGAGCGACAGGTCGAGTTCCTCGGCCAGTTCGAGGGTCAGGTCGAGCGGAAATTCGATAGTCTCGACGGCGAGTTTTCGGCTGGCCAGGCCGGTTTCGGCCAGGATTTGCTTCAGGCTCTCGCGCGCCCCGGCCTGGAACTGGCGCAGGATGACGGCGCGCGCCATCTCCGAGATGCGCATGTTGTAGAATTCGGCGGCCAGCGCCCCGGTGGCGTGCAGCACATAGACTTCCGGGTCGAGTTGGCGGGTGGCGTGGATGCTCTCGATAATGGCCTGCGCCGAGCCTCGGCGAACCGGGGTCAGCGGGGTGGAGGGTTCCACCGACCAGAGCGGGAGATGCAGGGTGTAGCGAATGCCCTCCGCTTTGAGCGCGGCCAGTTTCTCCACTTCCTCCGGCGCGAAGGATTGGGGCAGGAACATGCCCAGGTCACCGCCCAGTTCGATGGGGTTGAAGCCGTTTTCGGCCAGTTGACGCGCCAGCCCGGCGTGCGAAAACCCGCCAATGTTGGCGCCGATTTGTTCCGGGGGCAGCTCCGGCGGGATGAGCATCCCCATTTGCATTGCCATAATGCCAAAACGCATGATGCCTCCGTGTTTTGATAACGCGTAACGCGGAATTCATTCCACAGCCTGCCCGCGATTATAATAGGGAATATGAATACGACCATTGCTATTACCCGCGCGATAAGCCCGCGCTTCGATGAGTGCGAACTGACGCACCTCGACCGTTCGCCGATTGACCTGGAACTGGCGCGCGCCCAGCATCGTGAGTACGAACAGGCCCTCCAAAGCCTGGGCGTCGAAGTCCTCAGCCTGCCTGCCGAAGCGGAGTATCCCGATTCGGTTTTCGTCGAGGATGCCGCCCTGGTGCTGGATGAAGTTGCCCTCCTGACCCGCCCCGGGGCCGATTCGCGCAAGGGCGAAGTCGAGTCGATTGCCCGGGCGCTGGCTCCGTACCGGAAAATCATCCGCATCGAAGCGCCGGGAACGGTCGATGGCGGCGACATCCTGCGGCTGGGGAAGGACATTTACGTTGGGCTGACCACGCGCTCGAACCAATCGGCCATCGAACAAATGCAGTCCACGCTCGCGCCATATGGCTATACCGTCACCGGCGTGCCGGTAACGGGCTGCCTGCACCTGAAAAGCGCGGTGACTCAGGCCAGCGCGGATACTCTGCTCATCAACCCGGTCTGGGTGGAGAAAAGCCATTTCCCCGGCTGGAAGTTCATCGAGGTGGACCCGGACGAACCCTCGGCGGCCAACATTGTCCTCGTTCCGGGCGGGGCCATCTTCCCGAAGCATTTCCCAAAGACGCAGAAGAAACTGGAAGATTCCAGAATCAAACTAACGCTCGTCCCGGCGACCGAAGTCGCCAAGGCCGAGGGCGCAGTGACATGCTGTTCGTTGGTATTTACTCGCTGAGAGTCCCCGGCGCGATGTAGCGGGTCTGTTTGAACGGCTTCAACTGTTCGTCCAGGTTTTCCTGCAACAAATGTCCCGATTCGTGCATCAGCGTATCGTGGTTGTAATCGTTCAACTTGACCATGCTCGCCAGGCAGGGGAAGTGATGGTGGGCCAGCCCGGCTTTTTCGTTCACTTCAGCGACCCCCAACCCGACTAATTTTTCCGCCACGAAGCGCGCGCAGCCACAGACAGCGTCGCGCCGCACCTCGGCGGATGCGATGGTCCCGGTGGCTTCATCGACTGTCAGGCGGATATCGGGCTGGCCGAAATGGCGCGCAAATTCGGCGATGACTTCGCTCTCATAACGCTCCCGTTCGCGGCGGGTGACTTTGTAGTCGCTCTCAGTCAGCGAACAGAGCGGCTTGGGCGCGGCCAGGGCTACGTTCATGCGCTCCAGCCAGCCGTGTAATTGGCGGGCCAGGCCGCGCGGCAGCCAGGCTTCGTTATCGACCGCCACCACCACGCCGCGCGCGCCGGTCATTTGGGCAATATCGGGCAGTAACTCGGCCACCGCTTTGTGTTCGGCAAACGAGAGAATCAGGTCGGCGGGCGGGAAACTGGCGGGCAGGAAATCTTCGGGATAATCGATGATGAGCGGGAAGGCGGCCGGCGCTTTCCAGGTTTCGATGTTCCAACCCGGCGGGCAGTGCGTCCGCAGGTTATCCACATGCCGGAGGCCGTATTCGCCAGAGACAATCGCCAGGATATTCATAGCCCCATCATACCCGTTTGTCCCGCAAATGCTATGACTTTGGTCACGCAGCCTGCCGCGCGTCGTCCTCCCCAAAGGCCAACACCAGCGCGGAGGACAGGTCGGCGGCTGCGGCGGGGGCGGTTTGGGGGAGACCATCCAGCAGTCTCCTCGTCTGCCGCTCGGCGGCGGGCTGCGAAAGCACGAATCCGGCCAGGGCTGCGGCTTGTTCCTCTTCCCCATTTTCAGACAATAAAACAGCCATGCCGCCCAGCGCGTCGAGCGCGACCGGCATGAGTTTGAGTTCGACTGCCAGTTCAGCCGCCTCGCGGAAGCAGGCGCGCGCCGCGTCCCAATCGCGCAGGGCGGCGCAGGCGTGTCCCAGCCCGGCCAGCGAGTAGGCTGCCCCGCTGCGGTCCTGGATGCGGCGGCGCAGGGCCAGGCTTTCCTGGTAATGGCGCAGCGCCAGGGACTGTTCGCCGCCCTGACGCGCCAGGTCGCCCAGGTTGTGCAGGCACAGCGATTTGCCCCAGGGGTCGTCGCGCTCGCCAGAGATGGCCAGGCTCTCCTGGTAGGCCTGGTGGGCGGCCTCGAACTGCTCCATTTGGGCCAGCAAGTTGCCCAGGTTGACCAACGCCAGGGCCGCGCCGCGCGGGTCTCCCAACCGGCGGCGGATGGACAGGTTTTCTTCGTAACAGGCGCGGGCGGCCTCCAAATCGCCCAGCGCGCGCAGCACGGCTCCCAGGTTGTTGTCGAGCGCGGCGGTGCGCTGCGGGTCGCCCAGGGCGCGGAAGATGCCGAGCGATTGCGAGAGAATCTCGCGGGCGCGCATGAAGTCGCCGCGCTGTTTGTGGATGACGCCGATGAGATTGAGGCAGCGCGCCTGGCAGGCTTCGTCCCCGGCCTGGCGCGCCAGGGCCAGGCCGCGCGTCAGGAAATCGAAGGCTTCCTCCAGCGCGCCGCGCGAGATGGCATTCATGCCCAGGTTGGCGAGCGCATGGGACTGTCCCCTGGCCTCGCCAAGCGTCTCGAACATTGCCAACGCGCACTCCGAAAACTCCCTGCCCTGGGCATAACGCGCCAGGCGGTCGCAGACCCAGCCGCGATGGGCATTGACCCAGGCGACGAACAGGTCCTCCCCCGGCAGGTCGGCCAGGCGCGCGAGCAGGCGGTCGGCCTCCTGGTAGCCGCCGCGCAGGTCGAAGAACGAGATGAACGCTTCCAGCGCAGGGGCAAGTAAGTCGGCCCGCTTGGCCTCGCTTGCCCAATGCACGGCAGCCCGCAGGTTATCGAGTTCGGCGGCAATTCCTGCGAGGGCTTCGGGTTGGCGCGGCCCGCGCAGGTCGGCTTCGCGGCGGGAGGCAAATTCGAGGTAATAACGGGCGTGGGTTTCGGCGGGATGTTCGCCGGGCGGCAGGCATTCTTCCAGCCTGCCGGCGGCGTATTGCCGCAAGAGTTCGTGGATGGTATAGCGCCCGGCGTCTTTGCGCTGCACGAAGGATTGTTCCACCAGCCCGGAGAGGACCGCCGGCCCCGCCCCGGCGACGACCCTGGCCGCTTCGTAATCGAACCCGCCCTCGCAGGCCGATAGTTTGCAGAAGGCCGCGCGTTCCCCGGCGGTGAGCAGCTGCCACGAATGGTCGAGCAGGGCGCGGAAACTGCGGTGGCGTTCCGGCACATCAGGGCTGGTGGTGGAGAGGGTATCGAGGTCGCCCGCAATCGCCTCAGCCACCTGGGCCGGGGAAAGGGTTCGCAGCCAGGCGGCGGCCAGTTCGATGCCGAGCGGCGCGCCCATTACCAGCTTGCAGATGCGGAGGACGTGCGGCAAGGTTTCGGAATCGAGTTGGAAATCGGGCCGCGCCCGCCGGGCCGCCTGCCAGAAAAATTGCGCGGCGTCTGAATCCTGCGGATTTTCGGGCGGAATCTCCAGCCCGGGCAGGTCGAAGGGCCATTCGTTTCGCAGGTTCAGGCGGACGCGCGAGATGACCAGCAGGTTGACGCCTGGCGCGGTTTCCAGCAGGTCATTCAGCAGGGCAGCCTGCGCCAGGTTCTGCTCGAAGTTATCCAGCACGACCAACAGTTCGCGCTCGCGCAGGGCTTGGAGCAGGGCCTCGCGCGGCGACTGGCGGGGCTGCGGGGCGAGTTCCAGGGCGCGGCAGAGCGACAGGAAGAACGAGTCGGAATCGGCGGCGGGGTGTAGGGCGGCGAACGCGACCCCGTTGATGAATTCCGCGCCCATTTGGGCGGCCAGTTGCGCGGCCAGGCGGGTTTTGCCGATTCCGCCCGGCCCCAGCAGGGTGACGAGGCGGCATTCGGGGCGGCGCAGCAGGGCGGCCAGCCGTTCCAGTTCTGATTCGCGCCCGATGAACGGCGTGCCGTATACGGGGAGGCCGCTGCGGGAGGCGTTTGGGGCGGCGGAGAGTTTGCGGCGCAGGGCCTCGGTTTCGGGGGCGGGAGAAATCCCCATCTCCTTTTCCAGCATGACGCGCAGAATGTCGTATTGGCGCAAGGCCAAGGCATTCTGGCCGTTGCGCGCCAGGAGGAGCATGAGTTCGCGGTGGCTTTCCTCGCGCAGGGGGTCGAATGTGAGCAGGCGCTGGACGGCGCGGATTCCGGCGGGGTAGTTTCCGCAGCGTTTGTAGTAGTCGAGCAGGTTTTCGAGGGCGGTGACGGCCAGCAGACGCAGGCGTTCACGGTTGAGGGTGGCCCACTCCTCGAAGCGGCTGCTCTCGCGGAAGTAGACGCCAGCCAGGAAGTCGCCGCGATACAGGCGCAGGGCGGCTTCGAGGCTCTCCGCGCCGGATTCGGTCAGCGAGGTCAGCCCGAAGGCGTGTTCCTGCTCGGCCCGGATGAGCGTTTCGAAATCAAGCGAATCCATCTTCCAGGCCGGGGAACGGCGCAGGCGCGCGCTCTGGCGGCTGGTTTCGAGTTCATTCCCCAGGTGTTTGCGCAAGCTGTTGAGCAGGACGCGCAGGTTGCCCAGGGCCTGCGCGGTGGAGCGGTCGTCCCACAGCAAGTCGGCCAGCACTTCGCGCGGGTGGGCGCGGTCCTCGGCGGCCAGGTAGGCCAGCAAGGCTTCGGCTTTGCGCGAGGCCAGGCCGGTGAGCGGCTGGTCGTCTTTGCGGATTTCCAGCCCGCCGAGGGTGAGGAGGGTGAGGGGAAAACTCATTTCATCCTGAACGATTTCTGAACGTTTACCTGTCATACTTTCAAACAAGGGAATGCCGATGAAAAAAGTCCAGTCTACCCGATACCAGGCTTACCTGTTGCGCCTGTGGCGCGAGGGAGAGCAAGGCAACTGGCGCGCCGTCCTGCAAGATGCGCATTCAGAGACGCAGCGCGGGTTTGCCAGTTTGCAATCTTTATTCGATTTCCTGTCTGAAGCGACCGGCGAGAAAAACGCCCCGCCTGAAAGGCAGGATACCATTATCTTACCCAAAGGAGAGGAAAAATGAAATATCAAATTGGATTGGTTTTGTTGGTTTTGGCGTTGGCCAGCGCGGCCTGTGGTTTGGGCGCGCCCTCCGAACCGGCAGCGAGCAGCGGGGACGCGCCGGCAGTTCAAGCGACCCAGCCCCCGGCGGCGACCGAGGCTCCGGCCCAGCCGGCCGCCGAGCCGACGGCGGCTCCCGTTACAGCGCCATCCTTGCCGCCTTTGCAAGTCGAAACGGGCGAATACATATTCACCAATGCCAACGTCATTCATGACATTGCCCGCTACAACAACCTGATTTTTGCGGGCGGAACCGGAGGGTTGGTCTCGTGGGACATCGGCTCCGGCACTTACCGCAAGTTCACCACCCTCGACGGGCTGCGGCATATTTCCATTTACGCGGTCGAGACCTGCAATCTGCCCGAGCCGCGCATTGTGATTGGTCACGAACTGGGCGTGGACTTGCTCGACCCGGCGACTGGCGAATTCGAGCCGCTGGTCGTGCCGGAAGACAAGCCATCCATCAACACCAAAATCGGCGAGTTGTACTGCGACCAGGCCAACGACCGCCTGCTGCTCGGTTACAGCGGCGTGGGCGTCTACGATTTCAAGAACAACACCTACACCCGCTTCACCCGTGAACAGGGCGGCTTGAGCTGGAACGGCGTCAGCGGGCTGGCCGTAATTGGCCGCGATATTTGGGTGCTGACCGGCTACAACGGCGCGAACGTCATCAGCCCGGACGGCAAAGTGACGATTTACGATGAGTCGACCGGGATGCCCAGCCAGCGAGCCTATTCAGCGGCCCGCACGCCCGACGGCGCGATTTGGGTCGGAACCTCGACCGGTTTGCTCAAATTCAAGGGCGGGCAGTGGACGCTGATGGAGCACGCGGCCAGCGGCGCGCCGGGTGAAATCAACAACCTGTTCACCGCCGGGGATGGCACGCTTTGGCTTTCGTCCTACCCGATTGGCACCGGCCGTATTTGCCAGTTCGACCCAAAGCAGGAAAAATGCGTCTTCACGCACGAATATCCGCGCGACGGGGTGGCTGCCTTTGAACTGCTGGATGATTTCCAACTCATCTTCTACGGCACGCGCCAGGGCTTGCAGGTTCTGAAAACCGGCGCGGAAAAAGCCGATGCCTGGCTGATTGCCCGCGACAACAAACTGAACTCGAACCAGGTCTCTTCGATGGCGCTGGACAGCAACCACCGGCTGTGGGTCGGCACCGGCAACGGAATTCACATCATCGACCCCGCTGACCACGAAACCGACTGGACGCTGTACCGCGCCGAGCGGGATATGCCCAATGTGCCGGGCGGCAACTGGGCCAGCCAACTCGTCCCGGCTGGGAACGGCGCGATGTGGGCCGTCATCACCAACGGGCAGTTATCGTATTTCGACGGCGCGGGCCGCTGGACGGTCTTCTCCGACAAGGAATACTATTCGATAAGCCGGGTCGGCGTCGACCCGTTGGGCCGCGCCTGGGTTTTCAAGCGCGACCAGCCGGTCTTCATCCTTGAAAACGGCGAGAAGGTGGCCGAGTACACCACCGCCGATGGCCTGCCTGAGGGCGACATCAACGTCTTCTTCCTGGATGGCGACACCTTCTGGATTGGCGGCGACGGTTTGTATCGATTCAAAGACGGTGTCATCGAGGAAGTCTTCAACAAGGACGAAATGGGCGGCGTGCGGGCGCTGGCGCGCGACAAAGACGGCTCCCTGCTGGTGGCCCGCAGCGGCTCACTCATCCGCCTGGACGCGAACAACCTGCCGACGGTTTTGCTCAAAGGTGAATTTGGCAGCGAACTCTTCGACTCGTTCACCACCATCCTGGATATGGCGCTTGACTCGAAGGGCAATATCTACCTCGGCGCCAGCAACGGTTTGCTGGTCTCGAACGACAACGGCGCAACCTGGAACAAAGTCACCACGCTGGATGGCCTTGCCACCAACTACATCCGCGTGGTGTTTATCGACCAGTACGAAACGCTCTGGCTGGGCGGCGGCGATAGTTTCGCCGGAGGCGGGCTGATGCGCTACGCGCCGTAAGAGAACTCAATGCCGCACTTCATCTTCCTACGGGAAGATGAAGTGCGGCGTCAGGAAGTTGGCATGAACAAACCTAAAAGCATCGTTACCGGTACGTTCAGCGGGTGCTTTACTGCGATTCTCATCCAATTCCTTCTGGCTATCCTGCCCGCTCTGCTGATTGCCCTCATTTTGCTTATCTTGACGGCCATTCATCCCGATTTATTTTGGGCCGGGGTGCTTGTCCTGTTTACCCCGCTGATTGAACTGCACGAATCCATCCTACTGGCCTGCGGCTTGACGATTGGCCTGGGGCTTGTCAGCGGCGGGTTGATTGGTTTCTTTTCATCCTTTCCCTTCTTTGGCAGGCATCCGTACCTGTCGGGAATTTTTATCGGTCTCCTGGTACACCTGCTGGCCGGGATTGCCATTGGCCTGTACTTCGCCTTTGGTTCACAGGCTGCCGCGCTGGCCTGGCCTGGATTGTTATACCTGGCCTGCCCCGGCCCGCTGGTCGGGTTCCTAACCGTTCTTATCGCTTTTCGGCGCGCAAAAAAAGGCTGACCGGGTAACAAGAAAGGAGCACTGTATGAACCGGAAACTCTTAAGAACCTGCCTGGCGGCCGGATTGGTACTGGTTGTTTCGCTGGCCTGCGCATTCGGTTCGGGCGTTACCCGGCTCGGGAACAGCAACCTGCGCATTGTCACGGCAGAGACGCCGCTCGACAGGCTCAAAAACAGCCAGCGCGTCATGGTCTTCGTGGATGTATATTCCTCGTATGAAGGAATATACTGGCTCGACCTCGACAAACATACCCTTTATCTCGCCACAACCAAACCCAAAGTGACCAGCGC
>DAOUAZ010000028.1:0-10136 GCA_034432975.1 Anaerolineales bacterium
TTTCAGCCGGGAAAGGCGGCTTGGTGGTGGGTTCGCCGCGTTTGCCTTCAATCGAATGAATGAGCGCGGTCTCTTCGCCGCAGACAAACGCGCCTGCCCCCAGGCGAATATCGATATCGAAACGAAAACCGGAACCCATAATATCTTCGCCCAGCATCCCATAAGCGCGCGCCTGGCTGAGGGCCGTCTTCAGACGATTGACCGCCAATGGATATTCAGCGCGAATATAGACGTAACCCTGGGTTGCGCCAATGGCATATCCGGCCAGCAACATGCCTTCGATCACGCTGTGGGCATCGCCTTCCATGATGGAACGATCCATAAACGCGCCAGGGTCGCCTTCATCGGCGTTGCAGATGATGAACTTCTCTGGCGATTCATAACCACGCGCGAAGCCCCACTTTTGCCCGGTGGTGAAGCCACCGCCGCCACGCCCACGCAACCCGGAAGCCTTAACGACATCAATCACCTGCTGGGGGGTCATTTGAGTAAGGGCCTTGCCGATGGACTGATAACCGCCATTCGCAATGTATTCTTCAATTTTTTCGGGGTTAATCAGGCCGCAATTGCGCAGCGCAATCCGTTTTTGCGAACGATAAAAAGGAATCTCATCGGCATTGGAGATTTTTTCTTTTTGCTGGGGCTCTTCATACAGCAAACGTTCCACTTTTTCATCTTTCAGAATGTGCTGGCTGAAAATTTCGGTCACATCTTCGGGTTTAGCTTCAACGTAGAAAGTGTTATCAGGGAAAATCTTGATAATCGGGCCTTTTTCACAGAACCCGAAGCAGCCAGAAATCGAGGCCTCGACTCTATCTTGCAAACCGTTCTCGGCAATCAGTCGCTCAAATTCGGTGACGATTCTATTGCTCTCCGATGCGTGACAGCCTGTACCACCGCAAACCAATATCATTTTGTGCGTGGTTGTATCGTCCAAACCCATTCGGATATTCAGTATCGGTTTAACTTCTTGATAGGTTTCCAGCAGACTTTGATAAGAAATAAGTTTAGGCATGGATGGCCTCCTCGCTCTCGTTTTCGGTAACCAGGAAATCTTCCAGGATATCGCGCACCTTGCCAGGTTTCACTTTGCCATAAACTTTTGCGTTGATGGTCACAACCGGGGCCAGGCCACAGGCGCCCACGCAGCGCAGGCTTTCAATCGAGAATTTACCATCCTCTGTCACCTGCCCAGCCTTGATGCCAAGCACTTGCTCGAACTCGGCGAGCACCTTGTCGGCGCCGTTCACGTAGCAGGCTGTGCCCATGCAAATATTGACCTGAATATTGCCCTTTGGGGTAGTGCTGAAATAGTTGTAAAAACTTATCACGCCCGAAACATCAGCATGGGATATGCCATAGCGTCGCGCAATGTGGATTTGGACAACATCTGGCAGGTAGCCAAAAATTTCCTGGGCTTTGTGCAGTGTTTGGATCAGGGTATCTTTTCGACACGGGCTTTCAATATCAATTCTTAGGGTTTCGATATAAGCATCTAGATCGCGAAAAGATGGCTGATTATCCACTCCACAGCAGGGGGAGTTTTGGATATTGTTACTCATAAAATCTCCTTGTTTAAAGATGTCTCAACGCCGTCTGGCGCGAAATTGGTAGGGATGGTTTGTACCAGTCTGTACTGGCCCAGATAGTTGTTTTGAAAAAACAGCGCATCATCGGCCAAGAGCCGGACTTCGTCTGGGTCGTGCGTTACCAATAACATCGAAAGCCCCGGCTGAGACCCCAGCAAATGCTGGATAATGCCTTTTTTCGCTGTTTGCCCGATGGATTGGAAAGGCTCATCAAGCAAGGCCAGGGCTGGTTTTTGCAGAAAGCCACGCACGAGCGCAACTTTTTGCTTCATTCCGCCTGATAGTTCATGCGGGAAATGCTGACGAAATTTTCCTAATTCGCAAACTTCTAGCCAGGCGGCATAATCTTTTTGATTTTGCTCGCTCATCGCTTTCTTTTGCACCTGAAAGGGAAGGAAGATGTTTTCCTCGACCGTCAGGTGTGGAAACAAGCGCGGTTCCTGAAAAATGACCACCGGATAGGTCGCCTCTACCCAAACATTTCCGCTATCGGGTTGCTGGAGTTTTGCCAAAATGTGGAGCAAGGTTGTCTTGCCGGAGCCAGACGGGGCAAAAATAGCGAGACGCTGACCTTGCTTTAGCGAAAATGAAAGGTTCCGAATGACGGAATGTTCTTCTCCAAAGCGTTTATGTAAATGAGAGACAGTAACGATGTTCATGTTATGTATAAAAGTAACGGCGTAAGATAGAACTCGAAAGCAGGGATAATCCGGCCTGATAAATCAACGTAAACAACAGGAGTAGTACCAGATAGAAGAAAACTTCTTTCATGTCAAAGGTCATTCGGGCTGTGTTCAGCAGGTAGCCCAGGCCATCTTGTGAACCGATAAATTCGCCCATCAGCACGACTTTGATGCCCAGCCCCATCCCGATGCTCAGGTTGCTTAACAGGGTTGGAACCAGTGCGGGCAGGTAAAGGTATTTAACGAAGTGACTTTTCTGCGCGCCGATTGATGTCAGGTATTGTTCGAGAGCAGTATCGCGTTTGGTCAGGCCGTTGACTGTGTTGATGGTAATTGTTGGCAGCGTTAGAATGGCTACAAGCGCAATTGGCGTAGCATCGCCAATTCCGAAAACCAGAAGGAAAATTACGCCCAGCACCATTCCTGGCAGCACGTTCAAGGCCGACATTAGCGCGTTAACTGTCATTGCCCATTTTTTGGTAAAGACCAGAATTCCCAACAAAACACCGACACTGATTGATAATCCGAACCCAATCAAAATACGAAAACCGGAGACAGCAAGGTGGTGCAGGAAGCCCTGTGGCAAAAATGCCGGGTAGCTGGTTGCCACTGCCAGCGGCGATGGAATAATGTAAACCGGGTAGAACAACGCGGTGAAACTCCATAGCCCCATAAAGAGCAGGAAAGCGACTAGCTCATTGCGCAGGGATGTAAAAAAAGTCTGCGTAGTTGTCATCGAGGGGCTTTCCAATCAATTCGTAGTAACCATTTACTTCGGCTTTCAACTGTTCGCCGGTTGAAAGGCTAAAGCGAGTGCGCTGAATGGAGTGCAGCAAGACCGTTTCGGGCAATTTGAACTGGTCTTTGACCCTGGCAACTGCTTCTTCAGGATTCTCCTGAATGAACTGGATGGCCTCGGCCAGGGCGGCATTGAAGGCGTCAATCTGTTCCGGGTTCTGGCTTGCCCATTCGGCGTTGACGAAGATGCCCACCTGGGGATAGCCGGCTTCCGTTTCTACGGCTGCGTTCCAGGCTGTGAAATAATCCAGCGAGATGAATAGGTTGGGTTCCTTTTCAACCAGGGTTACAAAAGGTTCGGGCAATACCACCGCTTTGGCTTTTCCCTCTTTCAAAAGGACGACCGAGGCGTCGAAAGGTGAGTAAATTGGTTTCAGGTCAACGCCCCACACCAGGCCTTCTTTTGCGGCCAGAAACATGGTGGCTTCTTCAATGGGGGAACCTTCAAAAGGCAGGTAAATTTCCTGTCCTTTCAGGTCGCTCAGGCTTTCCACTTTTTCGCCGTAAGTAACCAGGAACGAAAGCCCGGTAACATAGCTGCTCACCAACTGAACCGGCGCGCCGTTCTTGCGTAAATCGACCCCTACCGATAAGCCGGAGGCCAGGATGTTGATTTCATTGCGCATGAAAGCGGTATTGGCCTGAGCGTTATTCTGGATGATTTGTACCTGGGCATTGCTCAGTTTTTCGGCTGCCAAAATCAATGGGATTGATGAGGGAGTGGCCGGCCCGGCAATAATGATTGTGCTCGGCTCGGCAGCGGCTTGTGTTGCCGTCGTGAGGTTAGCGGGCGCGCAACCGGCGCAAGCCAGCGCTAGGATAAACAGGGAAGACAGGATGAACGAGCGTACTTTTTGCATGACAGCACCTCTAAGGGTTGGATTGGATATATTTCACGGGCATTCGACAATTTGATTGTGAAATTTATCACTATTGGCATTATAAAGAGCCAGCGCCTATTTGTGAAGTGCTTCCAGGCAAAAATCAATAAAAATGATGATTCCTTTTTTGTAAGGTAATAATCTGTTTCCCAACCATAAAGCCGGAGTCCCAGAAATCCCCATGAGCCTCCGGCTTGAAGTTCTTAGATTAGAAAAATTTCTTGACCACCATGCGGAAAAGGTCGCTATCGGTGATGATGCCACACAACTGGTTTTTGTCATCCAATACTGGCAAGCAGTGGATTTTGTTCTCCAACATGGTTTGGGCAACGGTTGCTAGGTTTTCCTGTGGTGTTGTAGTGAGTAGATTGCGGGTCATAATCTTTTCAACCGGCTGGAGCAAGACTGCCAGGGATTGTTCCTGGTTTTTGGGCGAGGCAAATCGCGATGGCTCAACTTTGACCATGTCGGTGCGGGTCATCAGGCCAACCAGTTTTTCTTCTTCCATGATGGGCAGGCTGCGAATGCGCTTAATTCCCATCAATCGTTGCGCTTCGAGCAGGCTGGTGTCCGGGTCAATGGTCACGAGGTCGCTGGTCATATAATCCTTGACCCGCAGGGTTTGCTTAAGGTTGGGTAATTCGTCCAGAATGAAGCGGAAAATGTCTGACGTGGTAAAAATTCCCACTAGGCTGCGCTTGTCACACACGACGGGTAAGGCCGGGACTTTGTTCTCGAGCATGATACGAGCAGATTTTGGGAGAGGGGATTGCGGAACAACCGCAATTGGATTGATGGTCATAATATCGCCAACCCCTTTTTCTTGCAGGGTATCCCTGCGCTGCCATATTACGCCATCGATAACGGGTATGTCTGCTCGTAGTAAACCGCGCCAGGTGATAATGCCGACCACTTTTTCATCTTGCACAACGGGCAAGGCGCGAATTTTTTCTGCGCTCATCATTTGCCTGGCTTCAATAATTCTGGTTTTTGGGGAAACAGTCTTGACCGGTGATGTCATCCAACTGCTGGTGAGGGGGGTCTTCATAATTATTTCTCCTGGTAACAATATTACGGCTTGATTGGTGCAAAGTATATTGCAAGCATGAAATCCCCGTATCGGTAAAAGGGTTTGAATGATGTCAATAAAAAAGATGATTTTGAACATTAGGTGGAATCAAAAAAGCTGCCGAAGCAGCTCTTTTGACACGCGAATCTGTTATTGGCATTAATCCAGTGAAACAAGTCCCTTTTTGATGGCGTATAGCGCCGCCTGGGTACGGCTGGAAAGATTCAATTTGGCCAAAATGCGGTTGACGTGAGTGTGAACGGTGGCATTGCTGACAACCATCTCGCGCGCGATTTCGGCATTGCTGAGGCCATTTGCCATCAATTTCAGCACTTCCAACTCGCGGTTGGTAAGTTCATTCACGAACGGTTCAGCGGGAATAGGGGCATGCATTTGTGCCAGCACCTGGCGGGTGATACCTGGGTCGAGCGACCCTTCGCCTTCTGCAACTCGTTGCAAGGCACGGATTAGGTCATCGGGTGTAGAATCCTTGAGCAAGTAACCAATCGCGCCAGCATTAAGTGATGGCAAAACTTTATCGTTAGTGCTAAAACTGGTCAGCACCAAAATATTGACCAGCGGACAAGCCTGTTTAATCTGGCGGGTGGCCTCGATTCCATCCATGACCGGCATGACCACATCCATCACCACAACATTTGGCAAGAGTTGGCGGGCTAATTGGACAGCTTCGGCTCCGTTGCCTGCTTCGCCTACAATCTCAAAACCTGGTTCTGTCTCCAAAACTGCAATTAACCCCTTGCGAACGACGATGTGGTCATCTACCACCAAAATGCGGATTGTTTTTTTCATAAAGCGACCTCCACAATTACACGGGTTCCCATGTTGGGTTGGCTCTCGATTCTCATGCGGGCATTCAGCCTGGCGGCGCGCTCACGCATCGTTTTCAGCCCCAGACCGCCGGTTGAGACCGATTCCGGGTTGAATCCGAGCCCATCATCTTTGATGGTCATGATTAAATGCTGTCCACTCTCTGCCAGGCGGATACTTACTGTTCGAGCCTGTGCGTGCCGAATCACGTTATTCAACGCCTCCTGGGCAATGCCATACAGCCCTTCCTCGATATGTGATTCGAGCGGCGAGATAACCCGCCACTTGAGACTGTATTCCAAACCGAGTTTCTCTTCCACAGATTTCAGGCGTTGGTTCAGTGCTGACTGGAGTCCAATCTGGGTAAGTCCTGAGGGGCGTAAACCAAAAATCAGCATGCGCATCTCTTTTAGCGCGGCTTGCCCTGATTCTTTGATGTTCGTAAGATAGATGCGCGTGGCTTCCAGGTTGGCCTGCTCCATTTGACGCAAAGCTGCTTCAGTATAGAGCGTAATGCCATACAGCAATTGGTTGACTGAGTCGTGTAACTCGCGCGATAACCGGTGTCTTTCTTCGAGCAGGGTCATTTCCTGAACGAAATTGGATAGTTGGGACTGGTCAATCGCAATGGCTGCCTGCCCGGCGAAGATGCGCATCAGACGCACATCTTCTGCATTGAAATCGGTTTGCCTAAAAAGGGTCAGGACGCCAATTGTGCTGTCTGTAACCAACAGCGGAACAGCCAGCCTCGGAATAAAATCGGGGCGTTCAGATGAATGGTTGATAATTAATGGCTCGTTGCGATGATGAATGGCTCTGCCAAGATGGGAACGATTAATGCGCAACCGTCCTGGTTTATCAGGGGTTTCGCCGACGCAATGCACCATTCGTAGCCAACTACTGCTTTCGATGAGTGCCAGGGATGCCCCGGATGATGCTGTCAATTTCATGGATTCGTCGCAAATGATTTTGAGTGTGTCTTCCAGCCCTGGCTTTTGCATAATCGCCAGGGTGATTTGATGAAGCGCCTCGGCTTCGGCCAGCCGCCCAAGGGTGTAATAATACTGTCTGGTGCTTTGAAAGGCCGGGGCAATGGCGGCAGCCAGCCACTCGACCTGACGTAGTTCGTCAACTGAATAATTGCCGCCCGGTGTACGGTGAACAACAATGAGCAAGCCGATTAATTCAGCCTCGACCAAAATCGGTGCAACAACAGCGAATTGTGCCTGGAAGCGTTCCAGGATGGAACCGGCCATGCCCAGCGTGTTAGTGGCCTGCCCAAAGGTCAATGTTACTGGGCGGGCCAGCATACCATGAAGCAACCTATCTGTTTCTGGCGATAATGTAGTCGCCAGGAACACTTCTTGTTCCTTTGGCGTACTTCCAATTGAAAGAATCGGAATAAAAGACCGGTTTTTATCGGCACCATAGAGATAACAGGCTGAATCTCCGAGCGATTCGAGCAACCTGGTCGCAATATGACTTAGTGCTCGTTTCAAATCTGGTGAAGCGTTCCAGGCTGGAACATGTTCAAGGGATGATTGCGGAGTTTTGGTCATCACGCTCCGCATTATAAGGTTTTGCCCGCTTTTTCGTAAAGTGATTGCAGATAAACAGCGTGTCCAATGAAATAGTTCTTCGGTTTCAGGTCGCGATGGATAAAGCCGGGCAGTTTTTGGGTGGCGTGAGCCAATCCGCGCGCGATATCCGCGAGAATATTGCCATTGCCACCGCATTTTCCGAGCAGCACAGCGACAAATTCACCTGTCATCTGCCCAAGGCCGGTTCCATCGCCTTCCCCGAATAGTGCTGCCCTGCCACCGTTGAGCAACTCGCCCAGGGCCTGCTCGAGCAGGAAGGTGTGATGATTGTTATCGGTCATTTGTTTGATGTGCCAGGAAACCACTTTCGCATCGGGCTGGGGCGTCGGATTTTTGGCCAGCGTTTGGGGGAGTGGATGCTTTTTTGGTTTGTTGAAAACGCTCGTTGATAACCGATTTTTTGTCGGTTCTCAGCAAATCGTTCATCATGCGTTCCGTTGGGATAAAGGCGCGAGATGCATTGAGTTTTTCTGAGCGGTTGTATCAATCCATTGCCAAGAGGCTTTTTCTTTTTAACTTAACGCCACCATGAACAACGTCCCGAAGGCTCAACCTTCGGGACGCTGCTTTTCCTACTCCTTTTCCGCCACTTCTGGCAGCGGGAGCGCTTCGACCAGTCCGCGCACGCGGAATTTTTCGATGTATTCTCGGGTTTCCCAGTAATCCAGGTCGAGTTCGTCGGCGATTTCAAAGACCGATTGCCTGCCCTCGAAGCGCATCATCATCTTTTCGATGGCGCGGTTCAGTTTCCAGTTGACCTGCCAGTCGACGAACAGGCCATGCCCGGAGAGAAAGACCGGCCCGCGAAATTTCCGCTTCGGCAGGTAATCCGTCGCGTAGACGCGGATAATCTCCTCGATGACATCTGCCGCTTCCTGTAACTTGTCCTCGCGCATGATGTCGAGGTTGTCGTCGGTGGTGTGATATTCAGGGTAGGGGTAGCGGCTGATGGAGAGACACGGCACATTGATGCCGGGGCCGTTCAGCACGCGCTCATCGTTGGCGATGACATCCGCGAAGGTGCCCTCGCGGAATTCTTTTCCCCGCTTCTTGAGCACATACTGCCCCACCTTATCCAGCGTGGCATTGTGCTGGCGGGTGTGCTGGAGCGCAAGCGTGTTGTCGTTGCCGGTCATTTCGATGAAAATGCCGCCCTTGAATCCGGGAATCAGGTCTTCGTGGTGGGCCAGGTAAGCTATTGTGCCGATGGTTTCCGCGCCGAACCAGAAGCGCACGCTCATCGCGCCGGGCGGGAGCGGATTCGCCGCCAGCCGCCGGGCGACTTCGATGGCGGTGACCACGCCCGCCGCGTCGTCGTTGGCCTGGTTGGGATGGCAGGTGTGGGCCATGATGAACATTTCGCCCGCTGACGGATTTTTCCCGCCCCGGGGGTGGACAACCGCCTCGGCCACTTTGAATCCACCCGCCGCCGGGTCGGTGAGAAACTCGGAGCGGATGACCACCCGGTAGTTCACGTCACGCGGCAGGGCGTCGAAGGCGTTTTTGCTCAGGCAGAAGCCCCACGAGCGGTCGTAGTATTTGAACTTCCAGGGGATGGCGCGCGGACGTTTTTCGTTGTAGTACAGGTGCGGCTCCAGTTCGCTGAACGGCACGAGCGCGTCGATGGGCAGGGAATAGGAGACCAGGTGCAGGGGGTTGTCTTTGAAATCCAGGATGCGCTGGCCGTCCTCGGTTTCGAGGTAAGCCTCGTGGACGACATAGCGCTCCGGCACGTACCAGGTCCAGACCGGCGTCAGGGGGGCGTAGGTCTCGATTTTGTAATGGGCGGTTTCGGGCAGGTACGAACCGATAATCTCCAAAGCGGTATCCATGCCGTCGGAGGCAAGAGTCCGGTGTAACGGCACAATCTCCCCCAGGACATCCTTCAGGGATGAAATCGGCTTCATCGGCGGAATCCAGTCCCGGGCGCGGTCGGGCGTCTCGATGACGTAGGTCAGGCCGGGGCCGGGATTGTCCTTCAATGCCTGGACCGCCACGCGGAAGACATCGTTGCACTTCATCAGGCGGCACTCGCCCAGGCCGATGGTGCGTTTGTTGACCACCTGGCTGTCGAGCAGCGCGCCGATGGGTTCAAAGTCCAGCACCACGCCGCGTTCCACGTCGCGCACGAACATGGTGACGGCGGCCTCGCGCGGTTTGCCCTGCATGTCGATGGCTGTGCCTTTGAATTCTTTCAGGAAGCGGTAATCGACGCCCGCCATTTGCTCGCAGTGGTGCAGGAAGGTGATGGATTTGCTGTAGGGCAGGCCGAGAATCAGGATTTTGGCGTCCCAGGCGCGGAATTTGTTGAAGATGGTGGTTTCGCCGAAGCAGTCATCCGAGCGGTGCGCGGCCAATTCCTCGGCGTGGCGGCCAATGGCGGCCATCGAGTAGATGGGGTGGAACATGCGCTTTGCCCTGGGGTCTGCCCGGACGAGTTCGGTCAGCGCGCCCATTTGGGAGGGGGTGGTGCGCATGTCCCAGGGCGTGCCGCGCAGGAAGTCGTAGTTGAAGGTCGGCATGATGAGCGTGCCGTCCGGCCCGATGACTTCGAGAATGGCGTCGATGACGGTCTGTGGCCCGCCCTGCACGCCGCCGGGGGCGCGGGAGAGAGTCGAATAGGCCGAGTGGACAAAGATGGTGTCGCCGCTGGTCATGCCGAGGGCGCGGAAGTCGGTGGCGAGGGA
>DAOUAZ010000029.1:0-8271 GCA_034432975.1 Anaerolineales bacterium
CCCTGGAACCCGACCCCTACCCCCACGCGCCCGCCCGAATCCTTTGTGACCGAAGCCGAGCAGTTATTTGCCCAGGGTAAGGTGAACCAGGCCATTCAGTCGTACCAGCAGGCGATTGCGGCGGCGCCCAATAACCCCGGTAATGTGGTCATCTATATCAACATGGCGCGGGCCCAGGTTTGGGCCGGGCAGTACAAGGAAGCCCAGGCCAATGCCGAAAATGCCTTGTTACTGAACCAGAACAGTTCGATGGCTCATGCTGTGCGCGGTTGGGCGTTGTCAAGCCAGCGGGATTTCCTGAACGCGGAAGCGGCCATCAAACGCGCCCTGGAACTGGACCCCAATAACGCCCTGGCGCACGCCTATTATGCTGAACTGCTCGTAGACCAATATTTCAACAACCAGGGCGGCCCCAATATTATCGAGCGCATGAGCGAGGAATCGCGGGTGGCGATCAGCCTGGGCGGCGGCACGGTGGAAGCCCATTACGCGCGCGGCTATGCGTTGGAAGCCACCGGCAATTATCCGGAGGCAATTGATGAATATCAGGCGGCAGCCGCCATCAACGGCAATATCGCCAAAATTTACCTTGCCCTGGGACGTTCGTATCGCCTGGCGGGAGTATATGACCAGGCAGTCGATGCGCTTTCCAAGGCCGATACCCTTAACCCTGCGGACCCAACACCTGATTTGATTATTTCACGCATCTATTACACCACTGGTGAATTTACGAAGGCCGAGCAATATGCCCAGCAGGCGCTGCGTGATTCGCCGGGCGACTCCAGCCTGCGCGCCAACCTGGGCCTGATGTATTATAAAAATTTCAAGTATCCTGAAGCGGTGCAGGAGTTGGGGTATTTTGTCAATGGCGGCACAACGGAAGATGGCTATGAAATTCTCCCCACCGAACTGTCACCTGACTCGCTGCGTGCCATCGAATATTATTTTACGTATGGGCTGGCGTTAACCCGGCTGATTCCGCCGCAGTGCGCCGAAGCGCTGCCGATTGCCCAGAAAATCATAGACAAGATACCCGGCAACGAAATTGCGGTTTTCAATGCCAATGAGATTTACAAGCGCTGTACTGAAGCCATCGGCGCGCCTTCAGTGTCAGAAACACCCACTCCCTGATTGATATGGAACTTTATCCGCGACGGCGGTTGTTTCACCGCCAAAACCAGAACAACATTTATCGGATTTTCTTCTACGCCATCCTGATGATTGCCGGGTTGTGGATTGTGTACGGCGTTGACCGGGGGACGGTCCAGCCGATGGGTTTGCCCACGCTGACGCCAACGCGCGCCTCCACATCATACGCCAGCGAGGCAGAGGCCCATTTTGCCGCCGGTGATATTCCCAAAGCCGTCGAAGCCTACCAGCGCGCGACCGAGGTCGAGCCGGATAACGCCGAGCATTGGGCCAGGCTGGCACGCATCCAGACCTACTCGTCGGCCTTGACCACCACCGATGCGGAACGCATAGCAGCCCTGGATAACGCCCTGTTTGCCGTCGACCGCGCCAAAGAACTGAACCCCGATAGCAGCACGGTGGCTGCCATCCGGTCTTTTGTGCTGGACTGGAAAGCATCTTCCACCTTTTCTGCCGATGAAAAACAAGCCTTGTTGTTCGAGGCTGAAAAAGAAGCTGCCCGCGCCTTGCAGTTGGATCCCAACAACGCCCTGGCATTGGTTTTTTATGCTGAAGTGCTCATCGACCAGCAAAAATGGAGTCAGGGCGAGCAATATCTCTCCCTGTCGCGCGAGAGCGGCGCGGATTTGTGGGACTGGCATCGCGTTTATGCCTATTATCTCGAAACCCTGGGGGCGTACAGCGGGGCCATCGAGTCGTATGACCGGGCCATCGAATTGGCGCCCAACATGACTTTTCTCTACATATACGCGGGCGCAAACTATCGCCAGTTGGCCTTCTCCAGCCCTATTGAAGCGCAGCGGAAGCAGTTGTACGAGCGTTCGCTCGAATACTTTGCCCGCGCTGCTGCCATCAACGAACAACTCGGGTTGCGGATTCCTTTTCCCTATCTTTCAATTTCCAGGACATATTCACAGACTGGTGACTACTTCGCGGCAGCCCTCAACGTCCAAAAAGCGCTGGATTATAGACCCGCCGACCCAGATATTTACGGACAGTTGGGCATTGTTTTTCGTAAATCGCGTAACTTCGAAGGCTCGAATATGGCCTTCAAATGCGCCATCGATGGCTGTAATCCCGAGGAGAGCTGCCTTGGACGTTACGGGCGTGAATGTATTGCCAAATACGATGAGGAAGGGGTGTGGGTCGAGCCGCTGCCGCTTACCCCGAACACCATCGTCTATTATTATTCTTATGCATCGAACCTGGCCGCGCTGAGCCGCCCGCAGGACAACAAATGTCCCGATGCCCGTCGGGTGATGAAAATTATCGTCGATGCCGGATATGGAACAGACCCCCTGGTGCAGCAAATCCTGGCCGAGAACGAAAATATCTGCCAGATTGTAGACCGGGGCGGCATCCTGGCCCTGCGCGCGCCGACCGCTACCCCTGAAAATGGGACGCCGCAGCCAGAAGACGGCATGATAACCCCCACGCCAACCCTAACGCCAACTCCAACATCAACCCCCAGCCCATAGCCCCATCTCGTTCATGCCGCAGTTGAACTGCGGCATGAACTTAAAAACCACGTTAGTCGAGAGTATCCAACCCTCAAGTTCTGCGGTAAGATGGGCAGCGTATGAACCCATTCGCAGAAGAAATGTTCATCCTGTTCGCCATCCTGACCCTGGGGGCGTGGCTGGGGCATCTTTCGTGGCGCGGCATTTCGCTTGGTACGGCGGGCGTCTTGTTTGCCGCGCTGGTCTTTGGGCATTATGGCAAGAGCGTGCCAAAAGAGGTGATGGATTTTGGCCTGCTCCTGTTCGTTTACTCGGTTGGCCTGAGCGCCGGGCCGAGTTTTTTCCGCACCTTTCGCAAGCGTGGGATACAGTTCGTTGTGATTGCCCTGGTCATCGTCGGCACAGGCGCGATTGCCGCCGGCCTGCTGGCCTGGCTGCTGGAACTGCCGCCAGCCCTGGCGGTGGGACTTTACACCGGCGCGCTGACCTGCACCCCGGCCCTGGCCGCCGCGCTCGACGCCCTGGGCCGCGCCCTGCCCGACTCTGCCGCGCTGGCCTCGGTCGGGTATGGTATTGCCTATCCTTACAGCATGATTGGTATCGTGCTGCTCATCCAGTTCCTGCCCAAACTGCTCAAGCGGAGCATCAAAACCGAAGAAGCGCATTACCTGGCCGAAAAATCCATCGAGACCCCTGGGTTGCAGGCCCGCCAGTTCCGCGTCACCAACGCCAATATCGACGGGATGTCGGTTGCCCAAATCAACCCGCGCAAACTGGCCCAGGTCAACATCTCGCGCATCAAAAAAGGCGACGAAGTTCACGCTGCCATGCCCGAAACCGTCCTGCGCCTGGGCGATGTCGTCATGGTCGTGGGGACAGAAGAATCGCTCGAAAAAATGCGCCTGTTGATTGGCGAGCAGGCCGACGAGCGCATGGATTTCAACGCCAGCGTGGTCAGCGTGGATGTGGAAGTGATGGAAGAATCCCTGACCGGCGCAACCCTGGTCCAGATGAAACTCTGGGAACAATTCACGGTCGTCATCACCCGCATCCGCCGTCAGGGATTGGAAATCGTGCCGCACGCCAACGTGACCCTCGAGCGCGGCGATGGCATTCGCGTGGTGGGCGAGAAAAGCGCCGTGGAAGTCTTCGCGCGCCTGGCGCAAGGTTCGCCGCGCAAGGCGATGGAAACCAGCATGGTTCCTTACCTCATCGGTCTGTTGGTTGGCGTGCTGGTCGGCCTGGTTCCCGTCCCGCTCGGCCAGGGCGTGAGCGTTAAGTTGGGCATGGCGGGCGGGGTCTTCATCACCAGCCTGCTCATCGGCCATTTTGGCAAAATTGGGCCATTCCGGTTGTATGTGCCGCCTGCCGCCAGGAACCTGACCCGCGAACTGGGCCTGATGCTCTTCCTGGCCGGCGCGGGGACGAACGCGGGCGCGCGCCTGGTGGATGTGCTGGCCGACCAGGGCTGGATTCTGCTGCTGGCGGGCGCTGCCATTACCACCCTCTCGGCTGCAGCCGGGCTGGCCGTTATGGTGAAGGGTTACAACCTGAATCTGCTTTCGACGATAGGGGCGCTGACCGCTTCGATGACCAACCCGCCGGCCCTGGCCGCTGCCAACAACCAGACCGAAACCGACCTGCCATCCATCGCTTATGCCAGCGCCTATCCGGTGGCGCTGATATTCAAAATCCTGCTGGCGCAAGCGCTGGTGGAAGTCTTGAGGCTTCTGTTATGATTCAAACTCCGCGCCTGTTCCTGCTGCCCCTGGGTTATTCGCAACTGGAACGCTGTCTCTCCGACATCCCGGCGCTGGAGGCGGAATTGGGCTTCCCGGTCGCCCGCGAACTGTTCGACGAAGACGTTACCCGCGCGATTGGCATGAAACTTGCCAGAATGGAATCCCTGCCGCTCGACCTGCATCCCTGGCAGACCTATTGGCTGGTGGCGATTTCGGAGTCCGGCGACTCCAGCCGCCGGGGGGAGAGAATTGGGGCCGGGTTGATTGGGTTCAAGGGCTGCCTGAACGCCAGGGGTGAGGTAGAAGTTGGCTACGGCATCGCGCCGCCGTTCCAGGGCCAGGGATATACGACCGAATCGCTGCGCGCCCTGTGTACCTGGGCTTTCAAGGACCCGGCCTGCCGCGCCGTGACAGCGACGACGGTGGTCAACCCCGCCTCGAACCGGATTTTGCATAAGGTGGGGGCGCAAATTGTCAATGCGCACGAAGGCAAAATAGATTGGAGAATTTACCGGCTGGGTTTTCAAACCCTGGGCGAGATAACTGCCCCAGCGGAAACGCCCCAGGATTCAGCCCGGTGAAGCCGCGCGGGGAAAATGCGGGGGCGGCGAAACGTCCCGAAGGGTTGCCTGAAAAATCTGGTTGTGCCGCGCAAACCGCTCGGCTGAGCGCTCGCGACGAAGCCTACGGGACGGTGCTTCTCGCGTTTTAACAAAAGTCTTATTTTGCTTTGCGGGGAATCTCGGTATAATCGAAATCAGACCAAAGGAGTCTGATATGTTCTTGTTCGAAGGCCCTGACCGTAGGAAAGAAGAGCAACGTATTCTCAGCGAGGGGCGGCTGCCGCCCGGACAATCGCTGACGGTCAAATTTCCCGTTTTGCATTATGGCCCGGTGCCGTCCTTCAACCCCGCCACCTGGGATTTTCGCGCCTGGGGCGAAGTGGAATCGGATACGCGCTGGACGTGGGATGAGTTCAACCAGTTGCCGCGCGCTAAACTGGTAATGGACATCCATTGCGTGACGCGCTGGAGCAAGTTCGACACGGTTTGGGAGGGCGTTTCGGTGCGAACGCTGGTGGACCAGGGTTGTATTAAACTCAAACCGACCGCGAAATGTGTGATGCAGCACGCCGAGTATGGGTTCACGGTCAACCTGCCGCTGGAGGTGGTCTTACAGGAGAATTTCCTGCTGGCGACGCATTTCAACGGCGAGCCGCTGACGCCCGACCATGGCTATCCCCTGCGCGGGGTGGTGGGGCATATTCCCGCCCAGCCGGGTCTGGAGTCGCCGTATTTCTGGAAGGGTGCCAAGTGGCTGCGCGGGCTGGAGTTCATGCCCGCCGACCGGCGCGGTTTTTGGGAGCAGGCCGGGTATCACAACCGGGCAGATGTGTGGAAGGAAGAGCGGTTCGGGTAAAAATAGCAAGCGCGTTGAACGTTGGATGTTCAACGGCATGTTTGATCAATGCAAACCAGGATTTGTCCATTGCGGGCAGCCCTGGTTTTTTATCTACCTACAGGCCAGGGCTTATCGTTTTCCGTCCGCGGGCGATTGAGACGTTGCCCCTGAAAAGAATGCCGCCAGGCGCGCGGAGATGGCTTCGGCCTCGTCATGCTGTACCCAGTGGGTGGCGTTCTCGAAGTAGACCAGTCGTCCATCCTCGCAAAACTTCAGACTCTCGGCGGCCATTTCGGCGCTGAGGGCTACATCATTTTGGTCCCACAGAATCAGCACCGGCATAGACAAACGAGGATTCCCCGGCAAGGCAGGCCGGTTGCGCGCCAGGGCGCGGTACCAGTTAATCATGCCGGTCAACCCGCCGGATGCCCGCCACGCTTCTTTGTATTCTTCCAGTTCTGGCCGGCTGAACGTGCCTTTTTTGCCGCTGCCAACCAGTAAGCGCGGTCAGGGCAAAATCATCCCGCGCCAGCAGCCAATCGGCCAGGCCGGGAATCTGGAAGAAGGCGATGTACCAGGATTTGAGCATCTGCCGGGGGTAACTACTCACCGGCGCATGTTTTCGCCCGCTTCGCCGGGGGCTGCCCCTTCGGGACGCTTCGCAGAGCCCTCCAGCTATGAACAGCGTCGGAAAGTCCCCAACAAGGGGATAAATCCGACTTTTACGCCATCCATCACGTTGATTTTAGGCGGATAAAGCCCTGTTTACAGGGCTTTGCCACGCAGCCGGGGGATTTACGTGTGCCACGCAGTGGTATTCCCCGGCGGGGCCGGATGGGTGAGCAGTTACGCCATCTTTAAGCGCGGAACGATAGTGGAGCGCGAGGTCGAAGGGCGATTTGGCAGGAAAGTGTCGTTTCACTGCGTTCAGCACAGGCTCTTTGACTTCGCTGTGCGCTGCTCGGGATGCTGAAAGTACAACCAGGCAGGCAATTGTCCAAGTAAAATCGCTGAATTTCTGCTCGCGCGATTTGTCTCCCGCAGGTATAATGCCATATTGTATTTTGTTTCACAAACAGAGGGTCTTAATAAGCAACTTTGGTTGCGTGGTCAGGGAGGGTGTCGTTCGAGAATTTTTTCGCCATCATGCTAATCCAACTATCAAAAGCCATCCCTGTTCATGGGGGTCAATTTATTCTGTCCAAAAGCCATAACCGGAGGATATGATGTTTTACTTGATTTGCAATACTGCCAAATATATCAAGTTTGGTCTCCGCCGCCGAGGAATTTCCATGCCTCAAATTACCAAAAACGCGCGCGCGCAGGGAATGGTGGAGTATGCCCTTATCCTGGCGCTGGTAGCCATCATTGTATTGATTGCGTTGCGCTATCTCGGGCCAATCATCAACGGTGTTTTGCTGAAAGTTGCCTGCGCCTTTGACCCGAACATCCTGAATGTCGTTAATTTTGTTGATTATGACACCGGGGTGCTGATGTCATGTGACGACCTGAAAGATTAGCGAAATTTTTTACGCGCCAACCGGGCTGTTTTAGGCGTACCTGCGTGTTTTTGCCGTTGTTTTCATAGCAAAGAATCATTCATCTTCATCCAAAACGATTTTGCCCCAACGCATGCAAACCAGCCCGGCGTCGCGCCACGCGGCGCTGATGATGACGGTGTGCGCGAACCCGTTTTTTTGGATAAAAGCGGCATCTACGTTGGAAAAAAGTTCCAGCAGGCCGAAGAGCAGGGTCCTGCCGTGAGAAACGCACAGGATTTCAGCCGGCCTGCCGTTAAATCGAGCGGCCAGCCCGCTGAGAAATGCCCCCACCCGCCGCTGGATGTCAAAAAACGACTCGCCGCCATCGGGGGCCGAGGCTCGGTTGCGCCCTGCCAGCCAGTCCTGCCCGAATTGCCGGCGCAAGGCCCAGGCCGCGTCATCGCCCCGGCCCTCCAGGATGCCGCAGTCGTACTCCTTCAATTCACCGGCCACCTCTACCGGGAGATGGAGCGCCCTCCCGAGGATGTCCGCCGTCTGGCGGGCGCGCAGCACCGGGCTGGTGTAGATGTGGGTCAGCGGAGTCGCTTCCAGGTTCTTCGCCAGCCTGCGCGCGGCCTTTTGCCGTCAGGGCGTGGGGCAAATCCCGGTTCGAGATGATGCGCAGGGTATTGGCCAGTCTCTCGCCATGCCGGGTGAAGTGCAATTTCATTGTCATTAAATTGGGCGGACTGTTAATCCGCCCCAATACGTGGGACGTTACGGCGCGGTCATGAAATATTTCGTCACGATGTCGGAATAATCGACCGCGGCGTGGGTTCGAAGGATGCTGAAAAAGTCTGCTGGCTGGGCAATTTTGCCGCTCATTTGGGCATAGTAGTCCTTCAGGAAGGCGAAAAAGGCCTCGTCGCCGATTCGCCCGCGCAGTTCATGCAGGAAGCGCGCGCCCTGGCGATAGGTGGCGTTGGTGTAGGGGGTGAACCCGCCATAACTGGGAACCGCGCCGTCGATTTTGCCTTC
>DAOUAZ010000030.1:0-25382 GCA_034432975.1 Anaerolineales bacterium
GCTTCTTCCCAAGTATGCTGTAAGTCTTGATCATATTGGGTAAAACCTTCCCAAGCAGGGTTTTTCTCTATCAATGTACGGTTGTAACTAACTTTCGCGGCACGCCCAATCTCCAAACTGTCAAACTGAAGATCTGACAATATGAATATTCCATCCCGCCACTGACTCCTGCTACACATATCCGGCGTTGGATGTTGTATTAAAGTCGCTGCTGCAGTCGGCGGGGCCGGCGTGCTCGAGCTGCTCGGCATTGGGGTCGGCGTGATGGGTGTCAACGAAGCGTAGGGCGTGGCAGAGAGGGCGGCAAGAGTTGGCAGTGTGTCGGCTGGCGAAGGGACACAGGCGGCAGTAAAAATAAGTAAAAACAAAACTACAAAATGTTTGGATTTCATCTGACGCTCTTTAATCTGCGTGAAATTCACGTTTTCACCCATCATCGTCCTTTGAATACGCTCAGGGCCTGAACACTGGTTACTGAACACTGATTACTGTTCACCGGCTACCCCTTCAGACTGTTCATCTGGTCGATGTCGATGTTCTGGCGCGAGCGGTAAATCGCCACCACCAGCGCCAGGCCGACGGCTACTTCGGCGGCGGCGACGGCCATCACGAAAAAGACGAAAATCTGCCCGCTGAATGTCTCATGAACGCGGGTAAAGGCCACAAAGGCCAGGTTGGCGGCGTTGAGCATCAACTCGATGGACATGAAAACCACCAGCGCGTTGCGTCGAATCAGCACGCCGAGCGCGCCCAGCGAGAACAGGATGGCCGAAAGGATGATGTAATAACTGACAGGAACCATCGGCTCAGGCCTCCTTTCCTTGACTCGGAAGGGCGGGTTTTTCGCGTTTGCTCATCACAATCGCGCCAATCATGGCGACCAGCAACAGGACCGCCGTAATCTGGAAGGGCAGGACGTAATCGGTGAACAGGACTTTGGCCATCAGCGACGGGTCGGAAAGGGCCGTGCCGGTTTCGCCGATATAAACATTCTGCCCGATGCGCTGGACAACCAGGAAAACGCCCTCCAAGAGCAGGATGCCGCCCATGACCAGCGGCCAGACCAGTTTTTTCCAGTCCAACTCACCGGCGATGTTCTCCAGGCCGAGCAGCATGATCACGAACAGGAACAAAACCATGATCGCGCCCGCGTAAACGGCGATTTGCGAGAGGGCGATAAAGGGCGCATCGAGCAGCAGGTAGAAAATCGCCACCGAGACGAAGTTCACCACCAGGTACAGGGCGGCGTAGACCGTGCTGCGGCTGAGCAACATGCCAATCGCGGTCAGGATGGCAATCGCCGCCAGGATGAAAAAGAGAATCAGTTCAAGGGACATAGAGTACCTTTTTTGCACCCCTCTCCCGCAGGGAGACCCCCTGACGGGGGCAGGTGGGCCGGGGGTGAGGGAGGGCAGGAATCTATCAAAATCAATCTTCCGGGTCTTTCATTTCGGGCACCGAGCGGGTAAAGACTCCCGGCGGCGTGACCTGCGGGGTGGGCTGTCCGCCAGCCGGGACGGGCACAATCAACATCTCTTTGGTATAAATCGCATCGCGCCGGTCGGTGAACGAGAGTTCGTAGTTGTCGCCCATCGTAATCGCTTCGGTCGGGCAGGCGTCCTCGCAAAATCCGCAGTAGATACAGCGCAGCATGTTGATTTCGTAGGTGCTGGCGTAGCGTTCGCCGGGCGAAAAGCGTTTCTCATCGGTATTTTCGGACGATTCGACGAAAATCGCATCCGAGGGACAGGCTGCGGCGCACAGCGAACAGCCGATACACTTCTCCAGGCCGTTCTCGTAGCGGTGCAGGTAGTGCCGCCCGCGGAAACGCGGCTTGACCGGCTTTTTCTCCTCCGGGTATTGGGTGGTAACTTTTTTCTCGAAAAACAATGCGCGGAGGGTGGTCCACATACCGCGCGCCAGTTCAACCAGCATCGCTTTACCTCCTCTTCAATTTCATCATCAGCGAACGATTGACGAGAGTAACGAATAAAGCGCCAATCGCCAGCGACACAATCGGGATGAGCCACAACATTTCAGCCAGGATACCCAGCGCGGTCACAAAGACCAGCGCCAGCGCCAGCGGCAGCATCACCTTCCAGCCGAAGGACATCAGCCGGTCGTAGCGCATGCGCGGCAGCGTGGCGCGAATCCAGACCATGAAGAACAGCAGCACCAGCACCTTGACGAACATATAAACCGGGCCGAGCCACCAATTTACATCCACGCTGAACCAGGTCCCGGTCAGGAACCAGGGTTCGCGGTAGCCGCCAAAGAACAGCATCGCCGCAATTGCTGAAATCGCAATCATCTTGATGTATTCGGCCATGAAAAAGAGCGCGAACTTCATCCCGGCGTATTCCGAGTGATACCCGGCGGTCAGTTCCTGCTCGGCTTCGGGCATATCGAACGGGGCGCGGTTGACCTCGGCCAGGGTCGCAATCAGGAAAATAATCCCGCCAACCGGCTGCAAGACGATAAACCACAGCCCGCGCTGGGCTTCCACAATTTCGCTGGCCTGCATCGTCCCGGCCATCAACGTCACCAGCACGAAGCACAGCGCCAGGCTCAACTCATACGAAATCACCTGGGCCGATGAGCGCAAGCCGCCCAGCATGGCGTACTTGTTGTTCGACGACCAGCCCGCCAGCACAATCCCGTAGACCGCAATCGAAGCCACCGCCGCGATGTAGAGCGTCCCCAGGTTGATGTCGGCAATCGAGAGCTTGATGGTGCGCCCGAACATCTCCACGTCCGGGCCCCAGGGCACAACCGCCGCAATCACCACCGCCGGAACGACCGTCAGTATCGGCGCCAGCGTAAAGAGCGGCTGGAACACCTGTCCCGGCGTCAGTTCCTCTTTGAAAATCAACTTGACCGCGTCGGCAATCGGCTGCAAAATGCCCTGCCAGCCGGCCCGGTTCGGCCCAATGCGCACCTGCATAAAAGCCAGCACGCGCCGCTCGAACAGCGTCAGGTAGGCGAACCCGGCCAGCAAAATCAGCACCAGCGCCACGCTCTTAATCAGCCACTCCAAAACCAGCCACCAATCCATTTAGGCCTCCTGCGCTTCGTTGATGGCGGTCAATTTCACGGCCACCGGCTCTTTAATCGGAATTCCGAAACTGCGCGGGATGAGGACGACGCCGGTCGAGATGGATTCGTCCGCAAAAACCCTGGCTGCCACTTCGACGCCATCCAGACTCACCGCAGCCTGCCCGCCGATTAACAAGCCATATTTCTCCGCTGTGGCCGGGTGTACGAACACCCCGTTAAAGCGGGCGATATGCGCCTCGAGCAGTTTGGCCGGGGCGACGGTCGTCCCGTTATCGTAGAGTTTGGTAATCGGGACGGCGAATAATTCATCTTCTTTGGGGCGCAACCCGGACTCCAAAATCTCCCGATTTTGGAGCGAAAGTCGGGAGACTTTCGACTCCAGAACAATCCCCAACCCTTGCTTGTTTTCATACCCCGTCCCGCCATAGAACAGGTCGCTGCGCCCGATGATGGGCCACTGCTCGGTCACTTCGGCCAGTTTGGCGTATGAGATTCCGCTGAAAGCCGGTTCACTCGCCGCCATCTGATTCGTCACCAGCAGCGGGGAGCGGCCTTCGAGGTCGATTCCACGCTTTTTGGCGATGTCGGCAATCAGGGCAAAATCCGCCTTTGTGCCGGGCCGCGCTGGGACAGCAGGATAAAAGCGCTGCACGCGCCGCTCGCCGCTGGTAAATGTTCCCTCGCGCTCGGTGTAGGCGGCAGCGGGGAGCACAACATCGGCCAGTTTGGTTGTTTCGGTTTCGAGAATATCCTGCGCGATGACGCATTTGGCCGTTTTCAAGGCTTCGGCCAGGGCCGGGTCATCGCCCGCCGGGTCGGCGGCCAGGATGTAAACGGTTTTGTCTTTCAGTTCAGAAATCAAATCGGGGCAGGGCGCAAATCCCATTTCGAGCGCGCCCTGCTGGTTGGGGGTTGACCAGACGCCGATTAATCCGTTGCTCGGTTTTCCGGTTTTTCGGTTGTCCGATTGGCCGGTTTCGCGGTTCTCCGGTTGAGCAGTTAACTGGCTAACCGGAACACCGGATAACAATTCCGCGCAGGCTTCCGCCAGGGCAGATGTGCCGCTCAGTCCGAGTCCATCCGCGCCGTAGAAAATCACAAAATTGTTGGCGTTTTGGATGGCCTCGCCAATCTTTTCTTTGCCTAAAAGTCCCTTGACTGTTTCAATCTCATCTCCATACGAATATCGAATCACGAATCTCGAATACTCGTCCAGTTTGGTAGCGCGGGCATTGGCGACAATCAGCGCCGCGCCGCGTTTGGCGGCGGCTTTCAGGCGCAGGTGCCAAATCGGTGCTTCGTTGTACAGGTCGGAGGCGACGACCAAAACGGTATCACCCTTCCCCAGGTCGCCCAGGTTCGAGCCAGCGGTCAGGCCGTAGGCGCTGGTGTACTCTCCGCCGCCGTGTTGGGTGTAGAGCCAGGCTTTCGCGCCGAGTTTGGCGGCCAATTGCTTGAGATTGTAGAAATCCTCGTTGCTGAGTCGCCCGCCAGCCAGGAAAACGGCGTCAGATTTGGCTTCGGCTAATTTAGCGGCGGCCAGGCTAACAGCGGAGTCGAGTTCGGCGGAATCCAGTTTCAGGCGCGAATCGGCTTCGGTGTACTGGTATCCGGCAAAACGGCCTTTGTCGCACATCCAAATCTCATTGACCTGCTCGTTCTGGCGCGGCATGGCGCGTTTGATGACGTATCCGCCGCCCGCTTTGGCCTCGCGCCGCGCATTGAAGGTGACATTGCAGCCGACCGGGCACTGCGAGCAGACCGAGGCGGCCTGTTTCAGTTCCCAGGCGCGCGCGCCGAAGCGGAAATCGGCTGTGGTGAGCGCGCCGACCGGGCAGATGTCGGTGGTGTTGCCGCTGAAAACCGAGTCGAAGCCGGGGTCGGAGTGGGTGACGATGTCGGTGTGGCGCCCGCGCTGGTAGAAACCTAGCACGGGTTCGCCGGCGATGTCACTCTGGAAGCGGATGCAGCGCGCGCACTGGATGCAGCGCTCGCGGTCGAGGAAAATCAGGTCGCCGAGCGGAACATGCTTTTCGCCGTGATGTTTTTCATCAAAGATGAAGCGGCTTTCTTTCGGGCCGAATTTCATCGTCAGGTTTTGCAGCGGGCATTCGCCGCCCTTGTCGCAGACCGGGCAATCGAGCGGGTGCGAGGTGAGCAGCAGTTCGAGGATTTCTTTTTGGCCGGCCTGGGCTTTTTGGCTGTCGGTGATAACGAACATGCCTTCCGAGACCGGGGTGGCGCAGGATGTTTCGAGCTTGGGGCCAAATTGCAGTTTGGGCTGGCCGTTTTCGTCGAGGACGGGCTGGCCGGTGGCGCGGTCAATCGTCGGGCGGCCAATTTCGACCAGGCACTGGCGGCACATGCCGACCGGTTCCATTTTGGGGTGGTAGCAAAAGACCGGGATGTCGATGTCCACCATTTTGGCGGCGTTGACAATCAGCGTGCCTTCGGGGACGCTGACGGGTTTTCCGTTGATTTTCAGGTTGACCATTTTTGTCATAATTGCTCCGCAGGGCAGGCTTAAGCCTGCCTTACCTCGAAATCCTCGGGAAACCGCTCAATCGCCGAACGGACTGACATGGTCGAGAAATCGCCCAGCGCGCACAGGCATTTGCCGTAAACCTGGGCGGCGACGCTGTCGAGCAGTTTCACGTCGCCAGCGCTGGCCTGTCCGCTGTGGATGCGGGCCGTCAGGTGTTTCATCCAGTAATTGCCGTCGCGGCAGGGGGTGCATTTACCGCACGATTCGTGCTTGAAAAAGTCGATGGTTTTGTTGATGACCCAGTCCATGCTGTGACTGTCGTCGATGATGATGACCGAGGCCGAACCGAGCAGCGAGCCGACCGACTGGACGCTTTCGTAGTCCATTGGCGTGTCCATCACTTTATCGAAAGTCTCGTCATCGACGCGGATAATGGACGATGAGGCCCCGGCCGGCATAATGGCGCGGAGTTTGCGCCCGTTCGGGATGCCGCCGCCGTGCGTGAAAATCAACTCGCGGAAGGTAGTGCCGAGCGGCAGTTCGTAGTTGCCGGGGCGTTCGATATTGCCCGAAAGCGAAAAAATCTTGACGCCGGGGCTTTTTTCGGTGCCAAATTCGCGGAAAGCCGCCGCGCCGCGCTCGACGATGAAAGGCAGGTTGGTGAGCGTCTCGACGTTGTTGATAACGGTCGGTTTGCCGTACAAACCCACCACCGCCGGGAAGGGCGGGCGCAGGCGCGGTTGTCCGCGTTTGCCCTCGAGCGATTCGAGCAGGGCGGTTTCCTCGCCGCAGATGTAGGCTCCCGCGCCGAGGTGCGTTTTCAAGCGCAGGCGGGTCTCAGTGCCAAAGAGTTTGTCGCCGAGATAGCCCTGTTTCTCCATTTCGACAATGCAGGCCTCGATTTGCTGTGCAATCGGATAATACTCGCCGCGAATGTAGATGTACCCTTCCGTCGCGCCGACGGCGAAACACGAAATCGCCACGCCTTCGAGAAACTGGTACGGGTTGCCCTCCATGATTTCGCGGTCTTTGAAGGTGCCCGGCTCTGATTCATCGGCATTGCAGACGACGTAATGCGGCCAGATGGTATCAGGCAGAAAGGACCACTTGATTCCGGTTGGGAAGCCCGCCCCGCCGCGTCCGCGCAGGCCGGAGGCTTTGACTTCATCCACAACCTGTTTGGGCTGCATGGTTGTCACGGCCTTTTTGAGCGACTCGAAGCCGCCGTTCGCTTTATAAACTTCGATATTGTTCAGGCCGGGAATGTCCCGGTGACGCAGGAGGATATGGGTCATAAGGTTTCTAATCTGCCAGTGGAATAATCTGCCCTTCGCGGCGGGCGATTTCGATAATCATATTTGTGTTGTCCTCGGCGAATTGTTTCTCACCCACAGGAATAGGCTCGATTCGGCTGTCGGTGCGCCCGGCGTAGATGAACAGGTTTTCGTAGTCGGTATGCGTGCGTTGTTCATCGAACTGAGGAGAGATGACCAAAACATCAATGTCGCTCAGATCATTGGCTTTGCCTTTGGCATAAGAACCAAATAAAACCCCATACTTCACCGGGATTCCTTGCTCAGCAACATATTTCAAATATTTCTGAACTAACCTTATTACTGCTTTGCGAGCCATTCCATCAACTCCTTGGCAATGTACAAGTATTCTTTGGCCGTTTGTTGCGAGGGAATGGGAAATTTCGCTCCCAGGTAGCGGCCATGAATAGCGTAGAAATTCATTCGACTCAAAAAATCAATCTGTTCAGAAGATAAATCTACTTGAGCAAGTTGAGCCAGGCGCACCAAGTCGTGGATTTTAGGCGCTAACACTCTTGTCTGCTTGATGATATGGGTCTTTAAGATTTTTTCAAGCGACAGATGCAAAGCAAAAAGTCCGAGCGTAATGCGCTTATCTTCAATCAGATAGCGAGCGTCATCCCACGAACTCAGTGAATCTGCTTTCCAATCAGAAACAAGAGCGTCAACATCCAACTCAGCCATGAAAAAATTTATCCTTGCGCCTTGCGTAATACTTCCACCAATTCCATCGTCTTATCGACCGTCATATTCTCGTGGAAAGCAACCTTATCGCCATCTTGAATCTGGAACAGCGGCGCGCGGTCGCAGCCGCCCAGGCACTTGACTTCTTCGAGCGTAATCAGGCCATCGGGCGTGGTCTCGCCGACTTTGATGCCGAGGTTTTCACAAAGGGATTCCATGAATGCGTCCGCGCCGCGCAGGGCGCAGGGCAGGTCGGCGCAGACCTGCATACGATATTTGCCGGCTTTTTCATCGTGATACATGGTGTAAAAGCCGACAATTGCCGCCACTTCGGTTACGTCCAATTCGAGCAGGGAGGCAATTTCCTGCATGGATTCTTTCTGGATATAGCCCTGCTCGCGCTGGGCGAGGTACAACAGTGGCATAACCGCCGAGCGTTTGACGGGGTATTTGGCGAAAATCGCCTTGATTTCATCCGGGTATTTTTCTGCCAGCATGGATTCTCCGATGGCGCGGTGGTCTCGATACGCCCCGCGAAAACCGCGCGGGACTACTTGACCACCAACTGATTACTGGTTACTGAACACTGACCTACCGGTCAATATCACCCAGCACAATATCAATCGAGCCGATAATCGCAATCAGGTCGGCGACGAAGTGGCCTTTCGACAGTTTGGGCAGTACCTGGAGATTGTCGAACGACGGGGCGCGGAAGTGGACGCGGTAGGGTTTGGGGCCGCCGTCGCTTTCGAGAAAACAGCCCAACTCGCCGCGCGGAGATTCGGTCGCGGCGTAGACCGAGCCTTTCGGGGCGTTGAAGCCCTCCGTCCACAGTTTGAAGTGGTGAATCAAGGCTTCCATGCTCACGCCAATTTCCGAGCGCGGCGGCGGGACGAATTTGTAGTTGTTCGAGCGCGTCGGGCCGAGCGGCAGTTTATCCATTGCCTGCTGGATGATGCGAATCGACTGACGCATTTCCTCGATGTGCAGGATGTAGCGGGCGTAGACATCGCCCTCGGCGCGGGTCGGGATGTCGAAATCGTACTGCTCGTAGCCGGAGTAGGGCGCGAATTTGCGGACATCGTAATCGGGGCCGGAAGCGCGCAGGGTGGCCCCGGTCAGCCCCCAGTGGATGGCTTCCTCGGCGGAGATTTTGCCAATCCCCAGGCAGCGGTCGAGGAACAGCGGATTCTTGCTCAAGAGCGATTCGTACTCGTCGATGCGCTTAGGGATAATCTTGAGAAAGTCGCGCACCGCCGCCTCGAACTCGACCGGCACATCGCGCCAGACCCCGCCGGGGCGGATGTAGGTGGTCATCATGCGCTGGCCCGAGACCAGTTCCATGATGTCGAGGATGTCCTCGCGCTCCCGGAAGCAATACAGGAACACCGACATGGCCGCCACGTCGAGGGCGGCCGTCCCCAGCCAGACCAGGTGCGACTGGATGCGGGTCAGTTCGGCCAGGATGACGCGGATGGCCTGGGCGCGCGGCGGCACGTCCAACCCGACCAGTTTCTCAACCGCCAGGCAGTAGGTGAAGTTGTTGCCGACCGTGTTCATGTAATCCATGCGGTCGGTCATCACCTCGGCCTTCTGGTAGGTTTTGGCTTCCATGTTTTTCTCGATGCCGGTATGCAGGAAACCAATGTCGGGAATACAATTGACGACCGTTTCGCCGTCCAGTTCGAGCAGCAGGCGCAAAACGCCGTGCGTGGAGGGGTGCTGCGGGCCCATGTTGAGCAGCATGGTCTCGCCAGTCAGGGCGCGTTCTGAAAACAGGTGGCGGAGTTCGTCGAGAGAGACTTCTTGAATCTGAGTCATGGGCGGCTATTCCTTGGGAGCGGGCTTGCGCGCCTTGATTTCGTCGAAGTTGAAGGAATACTGCGGCTCTTCGTAGCCAAGCGGGTAATCTTTGCGCTGCGGATGACCGACCCAATCGGCAGGCATTAAGATGCGGCGCTGGTCGGGGTGGCCCTCGAAGCGGATGCCGAACATGTCGTAGACTTCGCGCTCCTGCCAGTTGGCATTCTTGTAAACTGATTCGATGCTCGGCAGCGCGGGGTTGATGCCCGGCACGGGCGCGCGCAGGTAGAGGGTCAGTTTTTGCGACAGGGAGCGAAAACCATACGCGACGTGAAAGCGGGGGTTTTCCTCCGGCCAATAGTCAACGGCGGTGACATAAACCAGGTAATCGAATCCCAGCTCGTCGTGAATCATCCGCGCCGCCGCGAGGATTTTTTGGGCAGGCAGGATGACGGTCACGTCCCCGGCGTGTTCGCTGGTCGAGCCGCCGAAGGTTTCGAGTAAACGCTGCTGATAGGTTTGCAAAACGTCGCTCATGCTTACGCCCAGTCCTTGAATTTCTCGCCGCGCACTTTCTCATGCAGGGTCAGGATTCCGTGAATCAACGCCTCGGGGCGGGGCGGGCAGCCGGCCACATACACATCCACCGGGACGACTTCATCCACGCCCTGCACGACTGCATAATTGTTGAACACGCCGCCGCACGAAGCGCAATCGCCCATCGCAATCACCCACTTCGGATCGGGCATTTGGTCGTACAGGCGGCGCACGACCGGGGCCATTTTGCGCGTCACGCGCCCGGCCACAATCATCAGGTCGCTCTGACGCGGGCTGGCGCGCATTAATTCCATGCCAAAGCGGCTCATATCATGGTTGGCCGCCTGGGCCGACATCATCTCAATCGCGCAGCAGGCCAGCCCAAACAACATCGGCCACATCGCGTTGGTGCGGCTCCAGTTAACAAGTTCCTCCAGTTTAACGGTAGCAATCCCCAGGTTGCCCAGTTTTTGCTCTACTCCCATTCCAGGCCTCCTCTTTTCCACTCATAAATGAAACCAATAAGGATGGGGATGTTGAACACGACCATCACCCAGAACCCATGCCAGCCCAGGTCGCGGAAGGCAATCGCCCAGGGCAGGAAAAAGACGACTTCGATGTCGAACAGGATAAACAGAACCGCAATCAGGTAAAAACGCACCGGGATGCGGCGCGTTCCCGGCCCAATCGGGGTCATGCCCGATTCGTAGGGCATGAGTTTTTTGGCCGTCGGGCGTTTGGGGCCAAACAGCCCGCCCAGCGCAATCGCAATGACCGCCACCAGGGCAGTGACCAGAATCATCGTGGCAATCGCGGCATATTCGAGTAACATGAGCGTCTCCGGGTTCGTGACTAAACGAACAAAGTATAACATAGGGGATATGACGTTTGTAGGAGAAAAGTATGACAAATATCACTATAATTATGTCATTTCTCACTTTGACCCCATTTCACGAAAATATAGAATACGGTCGAGATTATAATGGTATCGAATAAGAAAATTCTCAGAGCCACCTTTGGGTGGTAGACGGAGGAAATCCCCGTGTTCCATGCGCTTGTCAGTATCAAACAAGTACCCGATACGACCAACATTCGTATCGACCCGGAAACCAACAACCTGATTCGTCAGGGCGTGCCAACCATCCTGAATCCGTATGACGCCCACGCGGTCGCCGCGGCGGTGGAGTGGAAACGCAAATTGGGCGGGAAAGTCACGATTATCACGATGGGCCCGGCTTCGGCGGTCACCTCGCTGCGGGAGTGTATCGAGATGGGCGCCGACCGCGCCATCCTGATTTCGGACCGCAAATTCGCCGGGGCCGATACCTGGGCCACGTCGTATGTCTTGACCGAGGTTATCAAGGCCGTCCACGCTGAAGACCCGATTGACCTGGTTTTCTTTGGCAAACAGGCCATCGACGGCGATACCGCCCAGGTGGGGCCGGGCGTGGCTGTGCGGTTGGATTTGCCGGTTGTCAGCTACGCGGTCAAAATCCACGAAGTCGACCTCGAGAATCGCACAGTTGTCATTGAACGCAAAACCGAAAGCCGTAACGAAATCATCAAGGCTTCGCTGCCCGCCGCGCTGACCTGCGAAAAAGAGATTGCCGAAATTCCCTACGCCTCCCTGCCCGACCTGGTCTATTCCCTGCGCTACGAACCAGAACTGTGGACGACCGAAGGGCCAATCACCTTCGACCCGGCCCAACTCGGCCTGAAAGGCTCGCCGACGACCGTCTTCAAGACCGGCACGCCGGAGAAACACAAGGCCGGCGAAGTCATCAAATCGTCCGAACTGGGTGTGGATGGCGCAGTAAAGGCCGCGCTGGATAAAATCCTGGCCGTCGAAGGCATGACCTCCCTTTTAGGAGTATCGAAATGACAAGGCGTTTTTGGGTTTACATCGAGCAAGAAGAAGGCAAACCCCACCAGGTTTCATGGGAATTGCTGGGCGTCGCCCGCCGCCTGGCGGACGAAATCAAAGATGAATTAGACAAATCCGGCGATACCGCGCTGGTCGAGGGCGTGCTGGTCGGTCACAATATCGAACACATTGCCCGCGAAGCCCTGCACTATGGCGCCGATACCGTTTACTATGTGGATGACCCGGCGGTCAAGCACTACCTCAACAAGCCGTACACCACCGTATTGACCACGCTGGTCAAAAAATATGGGCCGGAAGTGATGCTGGTCGGCGCGACCACCCTGGGCCGCGACCTGGCCGGGGCGGTGGCGACCAGCGTCGGCACCGGGCTGACCGCGGATACCACCCACCTGGCGATGGGCTCCCCGAAAGAGGGCGAGAAAAAATTGCTGATGGCGACCCGCCCGGCCTTTGGCGGCAACGTCATTGCCACCATCTTGTGCCGCAACCACCGCCCACAAATGGCGACCGTCCGCCCGCGCGTGTTCTCCATGCCGGAACGGATGGCAGAACCCAAAGGGCAGGTCGTCCGCGAGGACATCGCCATCACCCCGGAGATGATTAACGCCGAAATCGTGGAGTTCCTGACCGATAAGGCCTCCACCGTCAACATCGAATACGCCGACATCATCGTCTCCGGCGGACGCGGGCTGGGCAGTCCGAAAGGCTTCGAACTCATCAAGGAACTCGCCGACGAACTGGGCGGGGTGGTCGGCTCCAGCCGCGCCTGCGTGGACGCCCACTGGATTGGATACGAACACCAGGTCGGGCAGACCGGCAAAACCGTGCGCCCGAAATTGTATATCGCCGCCGGTATCTCCGGCGCCATCCAGCACAAAGTTGGGATGCAGGAATCCGATTTCATCCTGGCAATCAACCGCGACCCGAACGCCCCCATCTTTGACGTTGCAACAGTGGGCATTGTCGGCGACCTGTACGAAGTCATCCCGGCGATGATTAAAGAAATCCGGGCGCGCAAAGAGGCACAGCATGGCTAACAAAGAAAAACTCAGTTTTGATGTGATTGTGGTTGGAGCCGGGCTGGCCGGTTCGACGGCGGCAGTGATGGCCGCGCGCGGCGGCTTGAAGGTCGTGATGGTCGAGCGCGGCGTGACCCCCGGCAGCAAGAACTATTTCGGCGGCGCGCTTTACACCCAATCGCTGGTCGATATTTACCCCAATTTCTTCGACCGCAAACCGCCGCTCGAACGCCCCGTCACCGAAACCGGCTTTTGGTTTCTCTCCAAAGACGGCATGGTGCGCGCCACCGTGCAGGGCGGCAAAATCAACAGCAACCCCATCGACGCCTATGTGGCCCAGCGCGCCAGGTTCGACGCCTGGTGGGCCGAACAGGCCAAAAAAGAAGGCGTCTTCCTGATTCCCAAAACTGTCGTGGTGGATTTCATCCACGAGGGCGAGAAAGTCGTCGGCGTGGTCACCGACCGGCCCGACGGCGCAATCTACGCCCCGGTGGTCATCGTCTGCGAAGGCGTCAACAACCTGCTGACCCAAAAATTGGGGCTGATTAAGCATGATTTCAAGGGCAACGCCACCGCCCTGGCCGTCAAGCAGATGATATCCATCCCCGCCGAAACCATCAACGCCCGCCTGGGGTTGACCAGCAGCGAGCAGGGCCTGGCGATTTCTGTGGTTGGCGATATTTCAATGGGATTGCCCGGGCTGGGATTCCTCTACACTGGCAAAGACTCGCTCTCGCTTGGGGTTGGCGTGACACTCGACGCGTTGACTGAAGCGCAAATCAAGCCCTATGAACTGTTGCAGCGCTACCTGAACCATCCCATGATTGCCCCGCTGATTGCGGGCGGGCAGTTGATGGAATATGGCGCGCACCTCATCCCCGAAGGCGGCTGGAGCACCATGCCTCAACTCTATACCGATGGCGTGATGGTGGCCGGGGACGCCGCTTCGATGGTCAATGCCATGCACTGGGAAGGCACCAACATGGCAATTACCGCCGGCAAAGCCGCCGGTGAGACCGCCGTCGAAGCGCATAAGAAGGGCGATTTCTCGGCCAGCGCGCTTTCTGCCTACCGCAAGCGGCTCGAAAACACCTTCGTCTTGAAAGATTTGCGCCAGTATCGCAACATGTCGCGCTTTCTGCACACCCATCCCGAATTTATGGACGTGTACCCGGCTTTCGTTAATGATGCGCTTGGCATGTTCTTCACCGGGTTCGGGAAACCCAAGAAACAACTTTACAGCGATATATTCAAGTCCCTCACCAACCGTCGTCCCCTGCTGAAAGCGGTTGGCGATATGGTTGCCTTCGGCAGGACCATTATGGGTATTTAGCGAAAAGGAAACGACTATGACCACCAAAACCATTGACCACAGTGATTTGCCCGAAGTCTACATCGACGACATCCTGATGTCGCTCAAATACTTTGCTGATGAGCACGAAGCCCACCTGAAAATCATCGACCCGCAGGTGTGCGTCAACTGCAAAGACAAACCCTGTCTCAACTTCTGTCCGGTTGGCGCGTACCGCACGCAGGATGGCGGCACCGTCCAAATCGCCTTCCAGGCCTGTATCGAGTGCGGCACCTGCCGGGTGATGTGCCCGCCCAAGAACGTCTCGTGGAAACTGCCGCGCGGCGGGTATGGCGTGGCTTATAAATTCGGTTAATCTGGATTACGTCAAGCAATTCCTGGTACGCGCTGCGCATCGTTTTCATGCGCGGCGCGTATTTTTTCCCAGCAAACCTGGCAGCGGGGCAGCCTCGGACGGTTAACGCATTAACGATTGTAAGAGATTTGCATATTTGGATTTATTTTGCCCGAATTAGGATAAAATTCAGCGCGACAAGGAGAATAATATGACGACACCCAAACGGTATCATCCTGCGCTGGTCGTTTTGCACTGGCTTTCGGCCCTGCTAATTATCCTGACCCTGTTCGCCGGGCTTGGCGCGCTCGGCGACATGCCCAACACCCCCGAAAAAGCGCCCATGCTGGCGATTCACATGACGATGGGCTTGAGCATCCTGACCCTGACGGTCATCCGGCTGGTGGTGCGATTCATCTCCAAAAAACCGGCCCCGGCCACAGCGGGTCATCCCATCCTCGACAAAATAGGCCTGGCGACCCACTGGCTGCTCTATCTCGGCGCGCTGGGGATGGGTATCAGCGGCCTGGGCATTGCCTCGCAATCGGGGATTTTCCCGCTGCTGGGCGGCGGTGAAGTCCTGCTTCCGGCGGATTTCATGGTCTACCCGCCGCGCATCGGGCATGGGCTGGTGGCGCGCCTGTTGCTGGGGCTGATTGCCCTGCACGTTGGCGCAGCGCTCTATCATCAATTCATCCGCAGGGACGGCTTGTTGGGCCGCATGTGGTTTGGAAAATAAAGCGGCTTGTTGCACAATCCCAGAAGGGGTATCAACTCTTCATCCGTTCGATTTCTACCCCCACCGCAGCCGTGAATGGGATTGCCTGGGTCTTTTCCACCCGAATGCGCGCTCCCCGCACCCCCGGCAGCGCCAGGCACAACCGCGCCAGGTCCTCGGTTAGGGCTTCCACCGTCTGCCGATGGGACGTTTCGGCATGGGCTTTGAGCAGGTTGGCGGTTTTTTCGTAATCCACGCAATCCATAATCTCGTCCGTTTCGGCTGCTTTGCGGATGTCGGTGTACAAGGTCACATTGATTACAATTTCCTGGGGCGCGACTCGTTCGCGCGCATAAATTCCAATGATGCCGTTGGCGCGTAAATCCTTGATGATAATTTTATCCATTGACCTTCTCCAGCCGCAAAACCAGCACCCGCCTGGTCGAGTCGGCGCAGCGATAGCGGTGCCCCATGCGCAAGCCCGGCACCCAGGCAATTTCATCCTCCACGCACGCCACCGGCCAGCTTTTTCGGAATCGTTTGGGGATTTTGAGATTGATGAACAAATCCGAGAGTTTCATGGTTTGACCGGGCATTCCCAGCGGCTCGAACCTATCTCCCGGTCGGAACGGACGCACCGTGAGCCTGTTTTCCGTTAAGTCGGCATCGAAGCAGGCTGACCAGTTATCAGTAATCAGTGAACAGTGACCAGGATTCAGTGTTTCTGTGCTTAAAAGCCAGCCGTTTCCAATGTTCAACCTATCACTGATAACTGATAACTGATAACTGACTTGTGGATAGTCAACCGGCAGCGTCGATTCATCGTCCGCCAAATACAGCGTTTCACCCTCGATCATCGTTTTCAGACCTCCAGCCACATCCACTTCCTCGAGCGTGGATACTCTCTCCATCGCCTCGAAATCGACATCGCGCAGGCCGGGTTTCAGGGTGAAGGCGGCCCGCCGGAACAGATTCCGCCGCAGGGCCGGGGACATTTGCCGGAGCTGGGGCAGGTCGAAGGCCACGAATCCGTTCCCAGCCGCGCTGACGGCTTTTCCCCAGGCCGAATCGACCAGTTCGGCGAGCAGTTCATAGTCGCCTTGCAAGGCCAGGGCGCTTTTCGCCAGCGTTTGGCGGATTTGCGGGTTGTAGGTTTCGAGGTGGGGCAGCAGTTCGTGGCGCAGGCGGTTGCGGAAGTAGGTGGTGTCGGTGTTAGAAGAATCGGTCAGGTAGGGCAGGTTGTGTTGGCGGCAGTAGGCCTCGGTTTGAGCGCGCGTCCAACCGAGCAGCGGGCGCGCGAGCGGGATTTGGGCGTCGAAAACCGGCAGGATGACGCGGGGCGGCATCCCTTTCAGGCCGGAAAGACCCGCGCCGCGCAGGAAGTGCATCAGCACCGTCTCGGCCTGGTCATCGGCAGTGTGACCGACGGCCACCGCCCCCGCCCCGGCCTCCCGCGCTGCGCGGAACAGGAACCGGTAGCGCAATTCCCTCGCCGCTTCCTCGATGGATAATCGATTGGCTGCGGCGTGCGCCGCCACGTCGGCGGAATCGGTTACGAAGGGCTGTCCCAGCCCCTCGGCGATTTTCCGCACATGGGCCACGTCTGCGTCTGATTCGGGGCGCAGATGATGATTAAACGAGGCCACCAGCAACGGGTGGCCCGATTCGCGCAGGACATGCAAAAGGGCGAGACTGTCTGGGCCGCCGGAAACGCCCACGACAATTAAAATTCCCTGTCCAAAATCGAAGGTTGAAAGTTCGGTTTGCGTCATTCCGGTTATTAAACCACAAAGCGCGAGAGAAATTGGCTTCTCGCGCTCGATATGCAGCGTTCAATTTGAAAGGTTACAACTGGTAGAGTTCCACCAGCACGCCGCTGGTGCTTTCGGGATGGATGAAGGCGTAGCGTTTGCCGTCAGCGGCAGCGCGCGGTTCCTCGTTGATGAGGCGGATGCCTTTGGCCTTGAGTTGGGTCATCATGCCGTCGATGTCATCGACTTCCAGGCAGACGTGGTGCATTCCGGGGCCGCGCCTGGCGAGGTATTTTGCCAGGCCGGAGTCGTCGCTGGTGGGCTTGACCAGCTCGATTTCGGCTCCGGCGACGGGCAGGAAGGCGACCTGGCTTTTTTCGGCCGGCACATCGCGCAGTTCGTGCAGTTCGATTCCGAGCGCGTCGCGCCAGAAGGTGAGTGATTTTTCCATGTCTTCGACGACGATGGCGACGTGGTTGATGCTGTTGATTTTTGGCATGGATTCCTCGTGGATGTTTATTCGACTTTCAGATTCCCCATCAGCCCCCACAGCCCGCGCATCAGCCTGTGACCGAAATCGGGGTTCAGAAATTGGGCCGGGCAAGAGCCGGGAATGACGTTAATGCTGTTTTCGCGGCAAATCCGCGCGGCGGCCTGCGAAACGCTGGTCCTATCGGGAACCAGGCCGGGTTTGGTTCCCATCATGCAGTGCATCCAGACGTAGCCGACTTTGGCTTCGAGGCACTGGTTGACGATTTCTTCCGTCACTGCCGGGCTGGTGAGGACGAAGACCGCATCGGGCTTTTCGGGGGTCGAGAGCAGGTCGGGGTAGCAGCGGTCGCCGTCGAAGGTTTCCGAGCGAGGGTTGATGGCGTAGACGGTGCATCCGGCTTGCTTGAATTTTTTGTAGTTCAGGTTGGCGCCAATGTCACGGTTGTTCGAAACGCCGGCCACCGCGATGCGTTTCTGGGCGAGGAAATCTTGAACGCGGGTGTTCAGTTGGGGCATGGGGGATTCTTTCACTGATTTCGTTTTTCCATTTTACTCCATCTCAATCGCCATCGCCACTGCTTCGCCGCCGCCCAGGCACAGGGAGGCCAGGCCGCGCTTCAGGCCGCGCTCTTTCAGCGCAAAGAGGAGCGTAACCAGCACCCGCGCGCCGCTCGCGCCGATGGGATGCCCCAGCGCGATGCCGCCGCCGTTGACGTTGACTTTGTTCCAGTCCCAGCCTTGCCCGGCCAGTTCGTAGCCGTTGGCAAGCATTTGGGCGGCGAAGGCCTCGTTGAGTTCGATTAAATCCACATCGGCGAAGGCCCAACCGGCTTTGGCTAGTACTTTGGGCATGGCTTTGGCCGGGGCCGCGAACAGCCATTTCGGTTCGAGCGCGGCCTGCCCGCAGGCAGCGATGCGCGCCAGGGGCGTGAGTCCGTGCGATTCGGCGTAGGCCCGGCTGGCGATAACAACTGCCGCTGCCCCGTCATTGAGCGTGGAAGCGTTCCCGGCGGTGACCCGCCCATCGGGGCGGAAGGCCGGTTTCAGCCGGGAAAGGGTTTCGATGGATGCATCGCGGCGGGGGCCTTCATCCGCCTCGAACAATGTCACCTCGCCTTTGCGTCCCTTCAATTCCACTGGCGCGATTTCAGCCTTGAATTTTCCCGCGTCGAGTGCCGCGACTGCTTTCTGGTGACTCTCCAGCGCGAACTTATCCATCGCCTCGCGGGTCACCTCATATTCTTCGGCAATGAAATCTGCCGAGTTGCCCATGCCCCAGTTCTCGAAGGGGTCCCACAGCCCATCGTGGAGCAGGGCGTCGGTCAGTTGGGCGTGGCCGTAGCGCAGTTCGTTGTTGCGGCCATTGAGGATGTATGGCGCGCGCGACATGCTTTCCATGCCCCCGGCTACAAACAGCCGCCCATCGCCTGCCCGGATAGACTGCGCCGCGAACATGGCGGATTTCAGCCCGGAGCCGCAGACTTTGTTGAGGGTGGTCGCGCTGACGCTGGCGGGCAGTCCGGCAAAGATGGCGGCCTGGCGGGCGGGCGCCTGTCCCTGCCCGGCCTGGACGACGTGTCCCATCAGGACTTCATCGATGTCATCGATGTTTTCCAGCCCGGCGCGTTCGACCGCCGCTTTGACGGCGACCGCTCCCAGTTGCGCCGCCGGGAGCGCGCTCAATGCGCCCTGGAATTTTCCAATCGGCGTGCGCGCGGCAGAAAGGATGACAGCCTCGGTCTCCTTGCTCATCGTTCCTCCTTCTTGAAATTGTCCTTTGGTATTCTTATTATACGTTTACCCGCCAGTAGCGCAACTGCTGGCGTAACAATTTTGCGAACCTGCGCTTTGCAGGATACATTGGAAAAAACCATTCGCAACACCCTGCTTGTCACGCTGATATTTGTGGCACTCGGTATTTCATGGTTTCGAGTATAGCAAAGCCGGGACGGCCATCTGGTCCATCGTCATCGTCGTCATGGCAATGGATTTCCTGAGCGCCGAGGTGCGCAAGCGATTAACCTGACGCTTGCCCTGCGAAAGATATATGTTTCCTTAACGCCGGAGAAATCCGGCGTTCTTTTTGGTACAATCCCGCCCATGTTCAAAAAACTGTTCGAAGCCCTTGCGCGGTTTGTCTTTTACCTGACACTGGGCGGGGTTGGGATTCTCGTCCTCTCGCGGCTGCTCACCGGACTGGTGGGCTGGGCGCGTACCTACAGCGAGTCCGATGTTCCCGCCCGGCCGGTGGCGATTGTGTTTGGGGCCGGTCTCACCCGCAGCGGGGAAGCATCCGCCGTTTTGCGTGACCGCATTCGCGCCGCCGCCAACCTGTATTTTGCAGGAAAAGTGGAAAAATTACTGATGACGGGCGATAACAGCACAATGGACTACAACGAACCCGCCGCCATGCGCGCATACGCGCTCTCGCTCGGAATCCCCGACGAAGACATTGTTCTCGATTATGCCGGACGCCGCACCTACGATTCGTGCTACCGCGCCCGTGAGATTTTCGGCGTCGAAAAGGCCATCCTTGTCACCCAGGATTTCCACCTGCCGCGCGCGCTCTACCTGTGCAACATGCTTGGCGTCGATGGGGTGGGCGTTGTCGCTGATAATTTCCGCTACCGCCGCATGTCCCTGCTCTTCTGGAACGCCCGCGAACTGGCCGCCACCGTCACCGCCCTGGTCGATGTGCATGTCACCCGCCCGCTGCCCATCCTGGGCGAGCCAGAGCCAATTTTTTCCTATCAGTCGCAGTAAATGAGAATCGCTGTAACTACCCTCACCCTAACCCTCTCCCTTTGGGAGAGGGAATCGGACATACGAAACGGATTTTCTTGCTGAAAGCGACAAAATCGTCCCTGTTTTCTCCCCTCTTCCACCGGGACGTGTGCCACGAAGTGGTAGAGGGGCCGGGAGTGAGGGTGGGCAGGCAGTTACCCTTGCTCGATAATTAATATCTTATCAGGGTTAGGATTTATTCAAGAACGCAACCGCCGGTTCGAGGTCGTAGAACAGGGACACATCGACGCCTTCTTGTTTGAGCATGGCTTCGATGAAGTCGTGCGAATGGTCATAGGGGCTGACCAGCATGGCGATGCGCGCGGCGAGGTTGATGCCCGGGCTGCGCATGTCCTGGCTGACAAAGGTGTAGTTGCGCATGACTGTGTCGGTGTTGCGGCCCTCGTAAAAATCGAGCAGGAAACGGTCGATGTCCATTTCCGCGCCCATCTTGTGGGCTTCGAGGTGCCAGGCCAACGCTTGCTGGCGGCCAAACTGTCCGACGACTTTCAGGATGATGTATTTTCCGTCATCGGAAGGAGCAATCGAGTATTCCATCAGGCCTCCGGTAAACTGGGAAAATATCAGATTGAGCGTTCCGAAGGCTGTCTATCAAGCATGGAAATGACGTATCTGAACCCTTCGGGACGGTAATTATAGCGTAACTGCGTTAGGGACAAACGTCCCAAAGGCTGGATATCTTTTGTGAAATCACTCAAGTTATGAAGCCTTTGGGACGTTTCACAACACAGGCTAATGATGATGGTGATGCCCCTCACCCTCCGGGCCAAGCAGGGCGCGCCAGTCTGCGGGGATGCGGTGGCGATGCAGGGCAATGAGCGCGGCGATGCCCGTCGTGAGCGGGACGGCGGCCACCAGCCCCAGCGAACCGACCAGGGTGCGCACAATTTCCTCAGTCACGAATTCGACATTGATAAAGTAACCGTAATTCCCGCTGCCCAGCGTGAACAGCAGGAGCAGCGGCAGCGAAGTCCCGGCGTAGGCCAGCACCAGGGTATTGACGGTGGCAGCAACGTGGTCCTGCCCAATGCGCATGGCTTTCTCGAACAAGGCGCGCAAACCCAGGCGCGGGTCAGTATGATGAAGTTCGAACACTACCGCTGACTGGGTCGTCACCAGGTCATCCAACACGCCCAGCGCGCCGATGATGATTCCGCCCAGCAGCAGGCCGCGCAGGTTGATGTTGACATTCGACATCTGGGTCAGGAACAGGGATTCCTCGCTGCCCGAACCGGTCAGGCGCGTGACCTGCACGAAAATCACGGCCAGCGTGCCGGTGTTGACCAGGACAAGAATCATGCTCAATACCGAGGCGTGCGTTTTCCACGTCCAACCGTAGGTGAGATAGAGCGAGACGCCCAGCAGGATGCCGGAGCCAATCAGGCTGACGCGCAGCGGGTCTTCCCCGGCCAGGATGTGCGGGATAATGTAGTAAATAATCATGAGCAGGCTGAAGGCCAGCGCCAGCAGACTGCGGACGCCCTTCCAGCGGCTCATCAGGACGATGGCCGTCACGAAAATCGCCAGCAGGACGAGCAGGGCTTTTTCGCGCACGAAATCCACGAAGAAGGCCTCGACCACGCCATCGGGGCGTTTGCCTATCAGTACAAAGATGTCGTCTCCGGGGCGCAGGATTTGGCCCTGGGGCAGGATGCGGTACCTGCCGTAGTCGATTTCCATCGGCAGGCCGCTATATTCGCCCTCCAGGATTTCGACGCGCGCCCGCTGGTAGGTTTGCACCGTGCCGCCCAGGTCGATTGGGCCGGATTCGAGGATATCCGTCACCCGCGCGCGATAGGTCTGTGAACCGAGCGAGGAGTTGATATTGCTGACAAAGGGTTTTTGGAAGAAATACGGCACGCCCCATGCCAGGAACGCGCCGAACGCCAGAACCACCAGGAAACTGGCAATGAGGAAAGGCATTGTGAGTTTTTTCATGAAAGAGGGTATTCGAGATTCGAGATTGGGAATTCGAGGCGGATTGTTTGGGATTTATCCCACCGGCTCATCGCCCTCGTACCTGGAGGATTTTATTTGCCTGGAAGCGGGCCGCCGCTGGCGGGAACGGAACGAGCGCAGGAGAATATTCGTCTCGCGAGCGTGATTGGCCAGGTCGGCGAAGACCAGCAGCAATTGACCCAACGCAGCCACGACCATGCCGGATACAAACATGGACAGGCCGAGCAGCGAGGTCACGAAGCGCATCTCTGTCACCCGCCATACGGAGTTACCGGCGTAAAGGGCATCGTTGATGCGCGCCAGCAAAGCATCATGCCAGAAAAGGCCGTAAACCGTGCCGGCCAGCCCGGCCAGCATCAGGAAAATCCCGAAGAGTATCAGCACATAGCCAGTGTAGCGGACAAAGAAGTACATAGCGCCTCCTCGAAATCGTTTCATTGCCCTATCTTAACACGATTATGCAAAAAGATGACAGTCATCCACTGGATGACTATCATCTTCTGTAGCTGATTACTGAACACTGCTTACTGATTACTGTCGTATCCCTCCGGCAGCCAGCAGCATAACACCAGTTCCCTTGCCGCTTTGACCTCGTCCATCCGCCCGAAGGGGGTGGTGTGCGGGGCGGTCTTGACCAGTTCGGGGTTTTCGCGCGCTTCCGCGGCAATTTTAATCAGCGCCTCGGCGAAGGCGTCGAGGGTGTCTTTGTTCTCGGTCTCGGTCGGCTCAATCATCAGGGCTTCGCGCACAATCAGCGGGAAGTAGTTGGTCGGCGGGTGGAAGTTGTAATCCATCAGGCGCTTCGAGATGTCGAGCGCGCGCACGTCCGTGCCTTCGACGCGGCCTTCCATGACGAACTCGTGCATACAGATACGGTCGAAGGGGATTTTGAAGGTGTCGCGCAGGCGCGCCGCCAGGTAGTTGGCGTTCAGCACGGCATATTGCGAAACGTCTTTCAAGCCATCCGCGCCGTGCATGGCGATGTAGGTATAAGCGCGCACCAATCCGCCGCCGAAGTGACCATGGAAGGATTTCATGCGTCCGATGGTCTGTTTGGGCGTGACAAAGCCGTACAGGGGCGGAGTCTCGCCGTCGGCGTCTTCGAGAACCCCAACCAGCGGGGCGGGCAGGAAATCGGCCAGCCGGTCGCTGACTCCCACCGGGCCGGAGCCGGGGCCGCCGCCGCCGTGCGGGACCGCGAAGGTCTTGTGCAGGTTGAAGTGCATCACATCGAAGCCCAGGTCGCCGGGGCGGACGATTCCGAGCAGGGCGTTCAGGTTCGCGCCGTCGCCATACGTCAGGCCGCCGCAATTGCGCACCAGTTGGATGACTTCTTCGATATGTTCGTCGAACAGGCCGAGCGTGTTGGGGTTGGTCAACATTATGCCGACGACGGTCTCATCGCATTCGGCCTTGAGCGTCTCCAAATCGACATTGCCGCGCGCGTCGGAGGGGATGACCTTGACCGTCATGCCCAACATGCCCGCCGAGGCGGGATTCGTGCCGTGCGCCGCATCGGGGATGAGCATCTTGACCCGTTTTTCATCGCCGCGCGCTTTGTGATAAGCGCGCATCATCAAGACGCCGGTAAATTCGCCGTGCGCCCCGGCAGCCGGCTGGAGCGTGACCGCCGCGAACCCGCTGATTTCTTTGAGCCATTCCTGCATCTGGTACATCAAAAGCAGGTTGCCCTGGACGGTCTCGATGGGCTGGAGCGGGTGTGTAAACAGGAAACCGGGCAGGCGGCAGGTGTCTTCGTTGATTTTGGGGTTGTACTTCATCGTACACGAGCCGAGCGGGTAGAAACCGGTATCCACGCTGTAGTTGTAGCGCGAAAGGGCGGTATAGTGACGCACCACATCCACCTCGGCCAGTTCGGGCAGGGGCAGGTCATCGCGCAGCAGACTCTCATCGGGCAGGTCGAAGCGCGGCACATCCGGTTGTGGGAAGGTCACGCCGGTGCGTCCGGGCGAGGACAGTTCAAAGATGGTGGGTTCGGTCATGACAGCACCTCCTTGACCACCTCGACCAGCATGTCGATTTCGTCCCTGGTGTTCATTTCGGTCACGGCAATCAGGGCATGGTCTTTGAGCGCCGGGTAATCCTGCCCCAGGTCGTAGCCGCCCAAAATGCCATGTTCGAGCAGGTGTTCGTTGATTTCGGCGGCCGGTTTCGGGAAGCAGACCGCGAACTCGTGGAAAAACGGCTGCGGGAAACACAATCCCACGCCCGGAATCTTGCTCAATTCTTCGGCGGCATGGTGCGCCTTCTGGTAACACAGATTCGCCACCTGTTTCAGGCCAGTCTTGCCAACGATGGAGAGATAGACTGCCGACGCCAGCGCCAACAATCCCTGGTTGGTGCAGATGTTAGAGGTGGCTTTTTCACGCTTGATGTGCTGTTCGCGCGCGGTGAGAGTCAACACATAACTGCGCTGCCCGCGCGAATCGACCGTCTCGCCGACCAGTCGTCCCGCCATTTTGTGGACATACTGCTTGCGGGTGGTGAAAAACCCGAGCGACGGCCCGCCAAACCACATCGGCAGCCCGAGCGGTTGTCCCTCGCCGACGACGATATCCGCGCCCATCGCGCCGGGGGTCTTGAAGAGCGCCAGGGCGGTGGGGTTGGCCACTACGCAGACCAGCGCGCCCTGGGCGTGGGCGGCCTCTATCAGCCGGGCATAGTCGAAGATACGGCCAAAAAAGTCCGGGTATTGGACAATGACGAGGGCTGTCTCCAAGTCAATCAACGGGGTTAGGGCTTCCGGCGCAGCCTGCAAATCGGCCGCCGCGTCGTCCCCGGCCAGGGTCAGTTCCATCCCCTGGGTGTAGGTGCGGATGGTCTCCCGGTACTGCGGGTGGACGGTGGGCGAAATCACCACTTTGCGGCGTTTGCCGCGGAAGTTGGCAAAGGCCAGGTTGACAGCCTCGGCGGCGGCGGTCGCGCCGTCGTAATGGCTGGCGTTGGAGAGTTCCATGCCGGTCAACGTCGTCATCAGCGATTGGTACTCGAAAATGCCCTGGAGCGTGCCTTGCGAGATTTCAGGCTGGTAGGGGGTGTAGGCGGTGTAGAACTCGCCGCGCCGCAGGATGTGGTCAACGACCGAAGGGATGTAGTGGTTGTACATGCCCGCGCCGAGGAAGGAAACCAGGTCGCCGCGTGCGTGTTCGTTGCTGGCGGCAATCTCAGACAATAGAGTGGCGGCTTCCATTTCGGTCAGCGCAGGGG
>DAOUAZ010000031.1:0-1789 GCA_034432975.1 Anaerolineales bacterium
TTTATCCTGGCCAAATTATGCGGGCAAAACAAGCCCTCTGAGATTGTGGGTTGGGGAGTTGAAATTGAAACGCAAAACCATGCCACGCCACAGCACGTATCGACGGATATTGAGTGACATCGTGGGCGAGGAGGAATTGGAGCAGCTTACGGCTGAATAGTTGTCTCAACTCCCCCGCAGCGGGCAAGAGGTAGTCATCGTCCTTGATGGGAAAACCGCGCGCGGCGCGATTCCCGCCGCAGACCCCTAGCGTCCGGCGCTATCGGCGCGATGCCGCCTATGAAGAAGATAAGACGCGCATGACCAAAAAGTCGATGGCCGGGCAATGGCAATTCTCAACACCCTGATCATCAGTCTGTTGAACAGCCAAGGCTTTGACCATCATGCCCACGCTCGCCGTGTTTTCGATGCATCCACTGACAAGGCTTTCGCTCTGTTTTGCGGACTTCAAGAAAGGCGCGGCCCGGATGCTTAACAAACCTTAAGGCACGCCCCCCCCTTGTTAACGCAAATTTTAGACTGTTTTGGTATGATTTTTACTATTCAGGAGCAAGTCATGGACTCACCTTTCAAATCCGTACCAATTCAATCATCCGAAATTACTCCAAAACACGTCTACCTTTCGCGGCGCGGCTTCATCAAAGCCGCCGGGGTTATTGCCGGGAGCATGGCCCTGGCGGCGTGCCTGCCCTCGCAGGAGGGCGCGCCAAATGCCCTCGAAACCAATTCCGCCCCCGCCCCAACCGCCGCTGACCCGTCCATTGCCGAAAAAACCGACGAACTCGGCGGCCCGGTCAACTCGTTCAAAGACATCACCAACTACAACAACTACTACGAATTTACCACCGACAAACAGGGCGTGGCGCGGCTGGCCCGCAACTTCCAAACCTCGCCCTGGGATGTGGAAGTCGGCGGCCTGGTCAAAAATCCCGCCAAGTTCGGCGTGGAAGACCTGATGAAGAAATACCAGCCCGAAGAGCGCATCTACCGCCTGCGCTGCGTCGAAGCCTGGAGCATGGTCATCCCCTGGGTGGGCTTCCCACTCTCGAAACTGCTCCAGGAGGTCGAACCAACCTCCGACGCCCAATACGTCAGCTTCGAGACGATTTACAAGCCCGATGAAATGCCCGGCCAGAAAGAACCCTGGTATCCCTGGCCTTACCGCGAAGGCCTGCGCCTCGACGAAGCCATGCACGACCTGACCCTGCTCGCCACCGGGCTATATGGAGGTGAACTGCCCCCGCAGAATGGCGGCGGCATCCGGCTGGTCGTCCCCTGGAAATACGGCTTCAAATCCATCAAGGCCGTCGTCAAAATCGAACTGACCGCCGAGGAACCTTTTGCGCTCTGGAAGGCCATCCAGCCAGGCGAATATGGCTTTTATGCCAACGTCAACCCCAACGTCGACCATCCGCGCTGGAGCCAGGCCACCGAGCGCCGCATCGGCGAAATCGCCCGCCGCCCCACGCTCCTGTTCAACGGCTACGCCGAACAGGTGGCAGGGCTGTATGAGGGCATGGATTTACGAAAAAATTACTAATGTGGCGCGGGATGTCATCCCGCGTTATGGGCCGGAATAATATCCTGACCTACGAGTATAAGAGGGCCGCCCGAACCAGGAAAATACAACAGGGCGGATGATAATCCGCCCTGTTGTGAATAAGAAGCCTTTTCAGGTACTCTTTTCCCAATCCTTGATAGCCGATTTAATCATCGTCTGAATCTCCGCGTCTGGCACATCGTCCACCCCGGCGTAGCGGGTTTTGCCGACGAACACAATCACCTCGCC
>DAOUAZ010000032.1:0-35370 GCA_034432975.1 Anaerolineales bacterium
CGAGCCCAATCGGCCACTCTGGCACCTTCCCAATATTCGGTTTGCAGGATGACCCTGGCGGAGGGAGTGGGATTCGAACCCACGTAGGTGTTACCCTAACATGTTTTCAAGACATGCGCCTTAAGCCGCTCGGCCATCCCTCCGAGCGCACCCGATTCTACCATAAGTTGAGCGTGGAATATCGGAAATTTCCCAATAAATTAGCAATGCGCAGCGCCGAGAGAATTTCCACCAATTCCGCGGCAAAAATCTGTGAAATCCGCGTAATCGGTGGATTACTTCAGCGTCAGCCGATACCCTTCCAGCAAGGCCAGGAAATACGCCACACCGGAGACGATGCCTGGCAGCAGCCAGGCCCCGCCCGAGATGGCTTTGACCAGGAAAAATACCCCCGCGCCCAGCGCCGCGCCGCCCAAAAACGCCACCTGGAGCGCCATCAGGAAGCCGACGCTGGTCAATTTGAGCCGCCGGGGCATGGCATCGGATTGCGTGCGCCAGGTAATGGCCTCCGCCAGGTCAGGATGCCGGGCGATGTAATATTCCTTGATGGCATTCATCGCCTCCACGCTCTCGAACCACGAGGCCCGCAGGCGCGCCAGTTCCAGCACCGTGACCAATCCCATCAGTCCCAGCGCCACGAACAGGCCGGAAAAGCCCCAATCGAGCCAGGCTTCCTGTCCTGTCGCCAGGTCGAGTTGCGCCGAGACCAGCGCGGCGATGAAACTGCCGAACGTCACCAGGTAGAACGAAGTGGCGCGCGCCCGGTCTTCGTTGGACTGGAAGGCCGTATTGGCAATATAATCGAATTCCGATGTCAAAATTTCATCGGGCGTACTGGCGGGGGAGGGTTTTCGGGGCATGGCATTCACCAGGAATGGCGTTGGGACGGCAGTTGCGCTGCCGTCCCAACTTTTGCCGCCTCACCGGTTCAATTTAGCGGCGATTTCTCAAAAAGGTTGGAATATCCAGGTCTTCCTGGAAGGAGGTCTGCGGCTTGAAATCGGGCTGCTTGACCACAGGCGGGGGCGGCGTGACCAGGGCCGCGTTCACGCTCACGGTTTCGACCGGCCGCTCGATCGGGATGCCCGGCTGGATGGCAGGACGCTGCGGTTCGGGGCGATGCTCCAGGCGCGATTCGACCCGCGCTTGCTGAGCAGGCCGCTCGATGATGCGGCGCGGGATACCAGCCCGCTCGAACCCGGTGGCGATGACCGTAATGCGGATTTCGTCGCCCATGTTCGGGTCGATGACCGCGCCGAAAATCATGTTCACATCGGGATGCGCCGTCTCGCGGATGATGGCCGCCGCCTGGTTGACCTCGAACAGGGTCATGTTCGGGCCGCCGGTGACGTTGAACAGCACGCCGCGCGCGCCGTCGATGGTGATGTCGAGCAGTTGACTGGAAATGGCCTGTTCCGCCGCCAGCCGGGCGCGGTCTTCGCCTGCCGCGTGTCCAACCGCCATCAGGGCCGCGCCACCCTCCGACATGATTGCCTTTACGTCGGCAAAGTCGAGGTTGATGAGGCCGGGAACGGTAATCAGTTCCGAAATGCCCTGGATGCCCTGGCGCAGCACGTCATCGGCCATGCGGAAGGCGTCTTGCAGGCTGGACTTTTTATCGACGATTTGCAGCAGCCGGTCGTTGGGGATGACAATCAGCGTATCGGCATGGTCTTTGAGCGTATCCATGCCGGCTTCGGCAGACTGCATCCGCTTGGCGCCCTCGAAGGTGAACGGGCGGGTGACGACGCCAATGGTTAGCGCGCCACACTCCTTGGCGATTTGCGCCACAATCGGGGCCGCGCCCGTGCCGGTTCCACCGCCCAGGCCGGCGGTGACGAAAACCATATCCGAGCCTTTCAGCACGGAATACAGGTCGTCGGCGGTTTCCTCGGCAGATTTGCGGCCCACTTCGGGGTTGCCGCCCGCGCCCAGGCCGCGCGTCAGTTTGTCGCCAATTTGTACTTTGGTAGGGGCTTTCGACAGGAGAAGCGCCTGGGCGTCGGTGTTGACAGCCACAAAATCGACACCCTGGATGCCCTCCTGAATCATGCGGTTGACGGCATTGGTGCCGCCGCCGCCCACCCCAACCACTTTGATGCGGGCAAAGGTTTCAGCGTTTTTATTGGGTTCCATCGTTACTCCTCCTGAAAATAATACCGGTGCGTGAACTACTGGAGTGTAAAATCTCCTGATTTTGCCCAAAGTCAGGGACTTTGGACTCCAAATTTACGGAAGCAGGCGTTTGAGCAGGTTCGTCAGGGTATTCCAATTTTGACCGGTTCCTTTCTGCCCTCCACGCCCCTTCCGCGAGTAGTCAGAGAGAGGCAGAGCCTGTAAAGCGGCGGCCCAGGTGAGCAGGCCCACGCTGGTCGAATACGCCGGGGAGTTGAGTTTGTCGGCCAGGCCGAGCAATTTTTCGGGCTGGGCGGTGCGCACCGGCATTCCCAGCACCTTCGTCGCAAGTTGGCGGATGCCCGGCAGCAGGCTGGTGCCGCCGGTCAGCACCATCCCGGCCGGCAGCAGGCTGTCGTAACCCGAACGTTTGATTTCCTGGAGCGTCAGGTCGAACATCTCGGCCACGCGCGCCTCGATGATGTGGGCCAGGTCGCGGCGGCTCATCTTAACCGGCTGCGTTTCTCCAAACGGCTGGAGGGTAAAGGTCTCCTCCATGCCGACTTCCGACTGGAGCGCAAAACCGAAAGACTTCTTGATTTCCTCTGCCTGCGGCAGCGGCAGTCGCAGGCCGTGCGCAATGTCCTGGGTGATGTGGTTGCCGCCCACGGCCAGCACCATCGTGTGCCAGACATCGCCGTTGACGTAAATCGCCATGTCGGTCGTGCCGCCGCCGATGTCACAGACCACCGCGCCCATGTTGCGCTCGCTTTCCGAAAGCACCACTTCGGCGGAGGCCAGCGGGTTGAGGACGAATTGCACCGTCTCGACCCCGGCGGCTGCCACCGCCTGACGGATGTTCTCGACGGTAGCCGAGGCGGCGGTGATGACGTGCGCTTCGACCTCCAGGCGGTAGCCGTGCATCCCAATCGGCTGGTGGATGCCGTCTTCGCCGTCCAGTCTGAATCCACGCTGGATGACGTGGATAATCTCTCGGCTGGAGGGAATTGCCACGCTGCGGGCAGCATCCATCGCGCGTTCCACATCCATATCATCGACATTGTGACCGGTGACGGCCACCACGCCGCGGCTGTTGACCGAGGAGACGTGCGCCCCCGCCAGGCTGACCAGGGCCGAATCGATTTTCAGCCCCGAAGTCTGCTCGGCCTGCGCCACCGACCGGGCAATCGACTGCGAGGCGGCGGTCAAATCCACGATGACACCCTTGCGGATGCCCTCCGACGGCTCGACGCCGACGCCCATGATGCGCAGGCGGTCATCGGCCTCCACCCGCGCCACCAGCGTGCAGATTTTTGTAGTACCTACATCGATTCCGACGACAACATTATCCATAACTTAATCGCTCTTGCTCACCCGGTAAAACGGGGAGTTTGGATATTCCACGCTGATGATGGTTGGCTGGACGCCGCGCGCCGCCAGGTTCTCGACCAGGGACTGATAGACCGCTAATTTGGTGGCGATGCCGCTATTGTTCTTGCCAAAATAAGCCTGCCAGCCGCGCGGGTCGGACCAGCCCAGGCCATAGCGCGGGTCATAAACCAGCGCCGCGCCCTCAGGCACTTGCGGCGCGAGGGTGGCGATGGCCGCCGAGAGTTCCTTCGTCAGGAAAGGCCGCGCCCCAATCGTTTGGGACAGGTCGAGGTTATCGGGCGTGGGCGGGTTGCCGGCCGCGGTGACTGTCACCAGCCCGTCCACCTGCCCGCGCGGGGGGAAGGCGTATCCGTAGGCATCGACCCATACGACCTGCCCGTCCTGCAGCCAGGCGGCCACCGGCTGGCGTTCGGCCACAGTAATTGTGACTTTGGCAGGCAGTTCGACCTGGACATACGCGCCATAAATTTCGGGGAATGAAGCCCTGATATTGTATTCGATTTGGGCCGGATTGAGGAGCGCGGCGGGCTGGTTCGCTATTCCTAAAACGGAATTAATATCCTGCGACGGCACTCGCTGGTTGCCATGAATAACGGCCTCCTGCGCCAGGAAGTAGGGTTCGGTGACGTAAAAGTACATCATCGCGGCGCAGGCAATCACCAGCAGCATCGAGAACCAGCGCGGGCCGAAGGTCATTCGGGGCAGCGCGATGGAGGGCGCCTGGGGGTGGGCCGCCGTCGCGGCGCGCACCTGCCCGCGTACCGGCATCACAGCCACATCGTAGCGGGCGCGGAAGCGGCTCCTCGAAACGGCAGGCGAGACCTGGGGCGCCGCCCGCTCCTGTTTGGGTGGGGCGGCAGGCTTGGGAGTGCTGGCGCGCTTCTGCGTCAGTTTGTCCCGCATTTTCTGTTCTTCTTCCTTGCGGCGGCGCAGGGCTTCGGAACGGGTCAGGGTCAGGCGGTCAGGACTCATGCGTCTCCCTCGTCCCTCGGGACAAGCCTTCGGTAGGCGCGCACGGTGCGGTCGCGTTCCATTTTTCGCTCCAGCGCCAGTTCGATGAGGCGGTTGACGAGTTCGGGGTAGGCCAGCCCGCTGGCCTGCCACAGTTTGGGGTACATGCTGATTTTGGTAAAGCCCGGGATGGTGTTGATTTCGTTCAGGAACACCTGACCGGTCTGGCTGACGAAGAAATCGACCCGCGCCATGCCGCAGGCATCGACGGCCTGGAAGGCGCGAATGGCGTATTCCCGCACTTGGGCCGTCTGGGATTCGGTCAAGGCAGCGGGGATGATGAGTTGCGAGTTATCCAGAATATATTTGGCATCATAGGAGTAAAAATCGGCGCCGGGGATGATTTCGCCGGCTACGGAAGCCTGCGGGGCCTCATTGCCCAGCACGGAAATTTCGATTTCGCGGGCTTGCGGCACGCCGCGCTCGACGAGAATGCGCCGGTCATATTGGGCGGCATCCATCAATCCTTCGGCCAGGTCGGAGCGGGCGCGGCATTTGGTGACGCCAACCGAGGAACCCAGGTTTGCGGGTTTGACGAACAACGGATAATCGCTGATGGCTTCAGCGCGCCGGATGACGGTTTCCATATCGTTTTCGATTTCCGAGCGCAGGGCGGTGATTGACTCGACCACCGGGATTCCCTGCGCGCGCATCACTTCCTTGAAAACGCCTTTATCCATTCCAACCGAGGACCCGACCACGCCCGCGCCAACATAGGCCACATCCGCCATTTCGAGCAGGCCCTGGAGCGTGCCATCTTCGCCATACGAGCCGTGCAGGACGGGGAAATAAACATCGACATCGGCCAGTTTTTCGAGAATTTCGCGCCCGTCCCCATTGCGAATGACATACAAACCGGGCCGCGTGGGGTCGGGGTGAAGGGTGACGGGGAGCAGGGAGCCGATACTTCCTTGCTCGAAAGCCGCCAGCACATTTTTACCGGTCAGCCAGGCGCCCTCGTGCGTGATGCCGATTTCGACGACGTTGTAACGCGCCCGGTCCAACGCCGACAGCACCGACCGGGCGGACATGAGGGAAACTTCATGTTCGCCGGAGCGTCCGCCAAAGAGGAGGGCTATCGTTACCATTCTCCTATCAACTCCACTTCCAACTCCAATTTCACGCCAAACTTCTCGAAAACTGTTTTCCGCGCCAAATCGATGAGGGCTTCGATGTCTGCCGCGCGGGTTTCGCCGGCATTCAGGAAGAAATTGGCATGGACCGGGCTGATTTCGGCATTGCCAATACGCATCCCTTTCAGGCCGGCAGCCTCGATGAGGCGGCCGGCAAAATCACCGGGCGGATTCTTGAACATGGAACCCATGCTGGCGCCCGGCGGCTGGGTGGTTTTGCGCCGCCGGTTAAATTGTTCGATTTTAGCCTGTATCTTTGCTGCAATCCCATATTTTAAATTAAATTTTGCCGACAGAATAACCGCCTGCGTCCCGCCACGCTTCAGGATGCTGGCGCGGTAGCCGTATTCCATGCGCTGGGGCGGCCACCACTCGCGCCCGGCGGAGGTCAGCATCTCGACAACCAGCAGGTCATGGGCCACATCGCCGCCAAAAGCCCCGGCGTTGCCATAGACCGCCCCGCCCACCGTGCCGGGAACCGTGGCAGCCCATTCCAGGCCAGAGTAGCCCTGCGCGGCAGCGCGGCGCGCCACATTGGAAAAGATAGCGCCAGATTCGGCCCAGACGTGTTTCTCTGCGCCTTCGACAAATTCCACGCCCCGGGCCCGGTTCAATATCACCACGCCCCGCACGCCTTTATCGCTGACCAGGACATTCGACCCGGCTCCAAGCAGGTGGTATTGCAAACCATTTTCCCAACACACCCTTACAGCGCGCGCCAGTTCATCGGCATTACGAACAGTCACCAGAACATCTGCCGGGCCGCCAATCCGCGCGGAGGTATAAGGCGCGAGGAGGGCATCCTCCTGCACCTGTTTGCCCAGGGCAGCGCGTAAATCGGTCAGCGCGGCAGGCTGAACCATCGCCTATTCCTTATCCTTGATGCGTCCGATGAGTTTCCTGACCATGCCGCGCGCTTCTTCGTCCTTGACGCCCATCGCCCGGAAGGGACGGTATCCCTCGCCGGGGTCCGGTTCCGGCAGGTCGCCCAGCACCATCTTGAGCGGCGGCAGGGCCATTGTTTCGGCCTGGTAAGTTTTTTTCTTTTCAGCCATTTTGCGCCTCGCTTTCCTTGAGTCGGGCCAGCACCTCGGCGCTGACCTGGTCGGCATCCCCGGCGGAAAGAACAAGCAGGACATCGCCGGGTTTGAGATGAGAAAGGAGATAATTGCGTATTTCGGGCAGGGTTGGGATGAAACGCGCCGCCCGGTGATACATGGCCTGCACCACCTGGCGGGCCGAAAAATCCTGCTTCGGCTCGCGCGCGGCATACACTTCGCTGACAATCACATCATCGGCTTCTGCAAAAGAAACGACGAATTCATCGAACAACGCGCGGGTGCGCGAGTAGGTGTGCGGCTGCCAGACCACGATAATGCGCCGGGAGGGGTAGCGGGCGCGGGCGGCATCGAGCGTGGCGCGAATTTCAGTCGGGTGATGGGCATAATCGTCGATGACGATGACGTCCCCGGCCTCGCCCTTGATTTCGAACCGGCGGCCTGTGCCTTGGAACTCGCCCAGGGCTTTGCCGGCGGCTTTCAAGTCCAGTCCCAACAAACCGACAGTGGCCAGCACGGCCAGCGCATTGCGAACATTGTGCAAGCCCGGCACGCGCAGCTGCACGCCCGAAACATAATTGGGACTGCCCGCAAGCCGGATGAGCGCATTGAAGGTAAAGCCGCCCAGGTTGTTTGCCATCACGTTTTGCGCCAGCACCCACTCCCCGGCTTCGGTGCGCTGGTTCTCGGCAATCCGGTAGCCTACCACGCGCTTTTGCAAACGGCGGGCTTCAGCCATCAGTTCGCTGGCGCCCATGTCTTCGCCGCAGGCTACGAGCGCGCCATCCAGCGGCACCAGGCGCATGAACTCAACGAAAGCCGCGCGGAAATCTGCCGGGGTGGGGAAGCAGTCGGGATGGTCATGCTCGACATTGGTTACGACGGCATAGCGCGGTTTCAGGCCCAGGAAGGTGCGGTCGTATTCATCGGCTTCGATAACAAAGGCCTCGCCGCGCCCGGCGCGGGCATTGATGCCCAGGTTTTGCAGGACGCCGCCAACAATGAAAGATGGGTCAGCGCCCAGCGCGTATAAGACCCACGCAATCATGCCGGTCGTGGTGGTTTTGCCGTGTGTCCCGGCGATGGCAATCCCCAGTTTATCGGCCATCAGGCGTCCGAGAAAGTCGGCGCGTTTGTAAACGGGAATCCCCGCCGCGAACGCAGCCAGCACTTCAGGATTATCGTCGGGAATGGCCGAGGAGCGCACCACATAATCGGCCCCGGTGATGTTGGGGGCGGCGTGTCCTTCAGCGATGACCGCGCCCATTTTGCGCAACTCCAGCGCCAGCGGGGAGAGAATCCGGTCTGAGCCGGTTACCGTGTTTCCCTGTTCCAGCAGGAGCCGGGCAATGGCAGAGAGGCCGCTGCCTCCAATCCCAATCAAGTGTATGTGCGACATCAGATAAACACCACCAGGACGAAGATAAATGCAATCATCACAGCAAAATAAATCCACGGAACGCCGAGCAGGTTAGGCGAGAGGAACGGCAACAGATTGAGCGCTGCTTCACCTTCAGCCGTACCCGGAATAGGCGCTTTGATGTAAGAAAAAGGATACCCGGCCTCAGCCATGTAAAACCAGACTGCGCCGACTATCAAGTAGCCATTGAATGCGCCCAGGATGAAACCAAGCAGGCTGTCTTGCAGTTTCTCGCGGGCTGCTTTGGATGCAAAACGGGGAATCGACACCGTTTGATACCCGAAAAAGACCAGTACGATCAGAATAATGATGCGAATCCAGAACAGGGTCAGGTTATTGGCGTCCAGGGTGTTCATGCCAGGAACGTATAGCCGCAGCAAAAAGTTGAAGGCCAGCGAAAGGATGACGCTGAACGTGACCAGCAGTTCTTTAGCCCAGCCGCGGAAAATGCCAATCAGGCCGAACAGGATGACCAGCATCCAAAAGACAAAAACCAGGCTAACCATGCTGCTCTCCGGCCAGTTCTATCAGGTGACGCGCAATATTCGTTGCGGCTTCGGGCGCGCGCAGCGAGGTCATTGCGGCGCGCATCGCATCCAGTTTCTCGGGGGTTTCGAGCAGTTTTTCGACCGTCAGGGCCAGGCCGCTTTTCAGTTTTGCGTCTTCAATCATCAGAGCCGCGCCTCGCTGGGTGAGCATGTCGGCATTGACTTTCTGGTAACGCCAGGCATGTGGGTATGGAACCAGGATGACAGGCAGGCCAAAGAGCGGGAACTCGCCCAAAACAGAGGCCCCGGCGCGTGAAATTGCCAGGTCTGCCGCCGAGAGCGCCGCGCCCATCTCGTCATGAAGGTAGGGATAGGCATGATAGTGCTGCGACTTTTCGGCGGGCAGTTCCTCGCGCGCTGATTCCACCGCTGGCCAGTCGAGTTCGCCGGTCAGGTGGATGATTTCGACCTGATCGAGGAGCGACTCAAGGTGCGCCAGGACGGCCATGTTGATGGAGCGCGCCCCCTTGCTTCCGCCCACGACCAGCAAGACGGGTTTCTCGCCGGCGATTCCCAAACGCTGACGGCCAACCGATTTTCGCCAGTGCGCCAGTTCGGGCCGGACGGGATATCCGGTGACATGCACGCCGGTCTTTTTTGGGAAAAACTGCCAGGAGTCCTCGGTCGAGACGGTGATACGCTTCGCAAAGTGGGAGAGCGTCTTGAGGGCCAGCCCCGGTTCGACATCGGGAACAAAGAGCAGGGAGGGGATTCCCCATCCGGCCAGCGCCATGGGAACAGCGACATAGCCGCCGGTGAAGAACAGGACATCCGGCTTGAAATCGGCCAAGATGGCTTGAGAGGCCCGGATGCCGCGCAGGATGGCCGCAAGGTTGCCGGGCAGGCGTTTCAGGCCGACTCCATGCACGCCGGCGGCTGGGATGGTCTTAAACGGAATAGCGGCTCGCTCCACGAGCCTGGCTTCCATGCCGCCTGCGCCGCCCACCCACAAGATTTCTGCCAGCGGATGGATGGATTTCAGCGCATCATGCACGGCCAATGCGGGATATACTCCGCCGCCGGTTCCGCCTGCGCAAATCAATAGCCGCACCGAAGTTTCTCCATTCTTCACGTTCTGAGCCCGACTCTGCCTGCCGGGAGACATTCATCAGGATGCCGACCGCCGCCAGCGAGGCGACCATGTTCGAGCCGCCCGCGCTGATGAAGGGCAGCGCGTTGCCGGCAAACGGCACCAATCCCACCATCACCAGCATATTGATTGCGGCTTCGAGCGCCAGCCAGAAGGTCAGTCCAGCGGCCAAAAGGCTGCCGAGCATGTCAGGGGCCTTCTCAGCGATGCGCAAGCCGCGCCAGACCAAAAGGACATACAACGTAACCGTACCGGCTGCGCCAAACAACCCCAATTCCTCGGCAATCACCGCAAAAATGCTGTCGGTGGGCGGCACGGGCAGACCGGTCAATTTGGTATCGGCGCGCCCGATGCCTGCCCCAAACCAGCCTCCTTTGACAATCGCTTCGAAAGAGCGGCGCACATGGTAAGAAGCCTGGGTGGGGTCTTTCAGTCCCTCAATGTATGCGCCCACGCGCTCCTGCCCGGTGGTACTGACCTGCACAACCAGGACGCCGACAATCACTGCCACGATGAGCAGGAACACAATCTGCCGCAAGTCGCCGCCTGCGATGAAGAATAACAGACCGCCCAGCACAAAAACGGTCGCTGTGGCCGAAAGGTCGGGCTGGATGTAAATGAGACCACCCACCGTACCGAGGATGACCGCCAGGGGGATGAGACCCCACTGGATGTCGTGCATCTGCTCGCGTTTCGAGTGCATCCACACCGCCAGGTAGATGATGGTCACTACCTTGGCCAGTTCCGAAGGCTGGATGGAGCCTCCCAGCAGGGTGCGTACCGCGCCCAGGCGCATCTCGTTGACAAACAAGACTGCCGCCAGCAGGCCAATCGTCCCCAGCATGAGCGGGACGGAGAGGGTGCGCCAGTTGTGATAGTCAATGCGCGATAGCGTATAGGCCACGACCAATCCCAATGCCAGCCACAACACCTGGCGGTTGAACATGCGCATCGGTTGGCCATAAACAGCCAGCGAGAAATCCCAGGATGCCGAAAATACCATTAACAGGCCAAAGACCAGGATGGCAATCATCACCAGCAGGAGCGGCAAATCAATCGAGCCGCCCGGTTTGCGGGCTGCTGGCGCAGGAGGCTGGGGGGAGGGTTCGATGCCTACCGCGGTGTCTCGACGTTGCTCGACAGACCTGTCTCGGAAAACTCGCGTACCCATTGTTTGAACCTTTCTCCGCGTTCCTCGAAATCCTTGAATTCGTCATAGCTTGTGCCGCCGGGTGAGAAGAGGACGACAAACCCAGGCTGTGCCAGCCGAGAAGCCGCCAGCACCGCATCCCGGCAGGTTGCCACCCGCGTCAGGCTGTAGGGTTTCGAGCCAGGGATGCGCTGCCCGATGGCGGCCTGGATTTTCTCGGCGGATTCGCCAAAGATGACGACATGGTCGACGCGCTGGCGTACCAGTTTTCCCAGGTCTTCCCAGGGCAGGTCTTTGTCGCGCCCGCCGAGCAGGAGGATGAGTGGGCCGCCAAACGATTTGACCGCCGCGCTTGCGCGTTCGGGCGCGGTGGCAATCGAGTCGTTGTACCAGCGCGCCCCGCGCCAGGCGCGCACGAACTCCAGGCGGTGCGGCACGCCCTGGAAACCGGTCACGCCAGCCTCCATGTCCTGCGGCGAAAAACCGGCGGCGTGGGCAATGGCGCAGGCGGCTAAAACGTTCAACCGGTTGTGTTCACCGCGCAATTCGATGTGGTTTTCAGCCGGCAGGCGGGTGACGCGCCCGCTCTCGCGCAGGTAGAATTTTTCGTTTTCGATGTAAGCCCCGTCCTGGCCGGGGGGCAGGGGGCTGAACCCGAAGGAGAATAGCCGCCCTTTCACTTTTTCCGCCAGGCCCCATGCAACCGGGTTGTCACGCCCCAAAATGGAAATATCGCTGGGGGATTGAAAATCGAGGATGTGCGCTTTGGCGGCGGTGTAGGCTTCCATTGTGCCATGCCGGTCGAGGTGATTGGGCGTGATGTTCAGGATGGCCGCGATATTCGGGGAACGGGTCATCTGCTCCAGTTGAAAAGATGAGATTTCAAGGATTGCCAGGTCGGAGGGACCCATTTCATCGACATAATTGATGAGCGGGTCGCCAATATTGCCGCCTATCCAGATGCGTCCATATTTTCCGCTGCTGGCTTGCGCGATGCGCCCAACCAGGGTGGTGGTGGTGGTCTTGCCTGCCGAGCCGGTGATGCCGAGCGTTTTGCACGGGGCAACTTCCATGAAAACCTGGGTGTCGTTGGAGAGGGGAATCCCCTCCGAAATGGCGGCCTGCGCCAGAGGGTTGGTTAACGGAACCCCGCCAGAGATGCAGAGCAGACTGGGGCGCGGCTCTAAAAGCGAGAGCGGATGTCCGCCTGTGACCCATTCCACGCTTGATGATTCCAGTTGTCCCGTTTCCTCCTGCAACTGGTCTGACGAGCGGCGGTCATTTAACACGACCTGCGCCCCATGCCGGGCGAGGTAACGCGCCAGGGCCAGCCCTTGCCGGGCTGCGCCGAGGATGACAACACGTTTGTTTCGCCAGTTGACGGTCATAGTTCCTTTCGTGGCTTACACCATCGCCAGGCCGACGCCTATCAAGGCGGCCAGCAGGCCAATCAGCCAGAAACGCTGGACGATTTGAGTTTCGCTCCAGCCGAGCAGTTCGAAATGCAGATGGATGGGCGCCATTTTGAAGAAGCGGCGGCCCTTCGTCGCCTTGAAATAGAATATCTGGATGGTGACGCTCATGGCCTCGGCGACCGGGACAATGGCGATGAGCGGCAAAATAGCCCATTGGCCGGTCATTAGCGCTACAACGGCGATTGTCGCGCCGAGGGAGAGTGAGCCAGTATCGCCCATAATCAACTGCGCCGGGTGAACGTTGAACCACAAAAACCCGAATAGCGCGCCGACCATCGTGAAGGAAAATTTTGCCAGGAAGGCCTGCCCCTGCATGAGGGCGATGATTCCATAAGCGGCAAAAATGGTGGCAGAAATCAGGCCAGCCAACCCGTCCAGGCCGTCGGTAAAGTTGATGGCGTTCGACATGGCGACAATAATGAAAGCCGCAATTGGCACATACCACCAGCCAAACTCCACTTCCACCGGAACGCCGGGGATGAACATGCCGGGCGCATCGAGCAGGTATTTTAGTCCCCAGGCTATGACGCCTGCCAGTATCCACTGAAGCAGAAACTTGACCCGGATGGACAGGCCGCCGCCCTTGCGCTTGCCGCGAATGCCTTCCCAATCATCGATAGCGCCCAGGATGCCAAACAAAATCATCGTCGCTAACGGAACGAAGACCGAGCGTCCCGAGAGTTTGAAGCCAATCAGCGCGGCGGCGTTCAGGAGAACCGTCAGGAGCAGCACCGGGGCAATGACCATCACGCCGCCCATAGTGGGCGTGCCCATTTTGACCAGGTGCCTGGTCGGCTCTTCGACACGGATGATTTTGCCAATTTTAAAATGCCTTAAGATACGCAGCAGGGGTGGACCCCAGATGACGGTCAGCATGAAACTGAAACCTGCCAGGGCAGCTGCGAGGGTGGTATCTTTCATCAGGAAGCCTCCAGCGCGGCCACGATGCGGTCCATCCGCAAGCCGTGCGAACCTTTGATAAGCACGGCATCGTTGGAGGTCAGGTTCTCCTTGAGCCAGTCGATAACCGCCGCGATGTCATCATATTCGAACACGGCAGATTTCTTCATCCCGGCTTTGCGGGCGGATTCGGCGATGATGTGGGCGCGAAGCCCTAATGTTACCAGGACATCGGCCACCTGGGCGGCGCGCATACCCACTTTTTGGTGGCCCTCGCGCTCATACTGGCCAAGCTCAAGCATGTCGCCCAGCACGGCAACTTTGCGCCCCGACATTTCATCCAGCAGGTTGAGGGCCGCCAGGGTCGATTCGGGCGCGGCGTTATAAGTGTCGTCAATGATGAGCGCGCCGCTCGCGGTCCGCGCCGCCGAAAGACGCAACTGGGCCTGGCTTTCCTGCAAGCCGCGAATGATTTCATCCCAGGTCAGGTTTTCGGCCAGGCCAACGGCTGCGGCGTGCAGGGCAGTTTCAACCGAGTGGCGGCCAATCATCGGCACGCGCAGATAGATGGACTCTTTTTTATAGTGCAGCCGGAAGCGGATGCCTTCCAGTCCGAGGCCTTCGACTTCGTCAGCCCACAGGTGCGCTTCGGGGCTGAGGCCGTAGTAGAAAACCCGGGCCTTCGTCCGCTCTTTCATTGGGCGGACATACGGGTCATCATAATTCAGGATGGCGACGCCTTTGGGGGCAGGCGGCAGCGATTCAACCAACTCACCCTTGCCCTGCGCAATGGCTTCCTGCGAGCCGGCGCGTTCCGCGTGAACCGTGCCAATGTTGGTGATAACGCCGACCTGGGGCAGGGCAATCTCACACAACTGCGCAATCTCGCCGGGGACGTAGAATCCCATTTCCAGAACGGCAGCCTGGTGACCGGGCGTCAGTCGCAGCACGTTGAGCGGCAGTCCGATTTCGTTATTAAGGTTCGCAATGCTCTTGAGCGTTTTATAACGCTGACTCAGAACCTGGGCAATGGCTTCTTTGGAGGTTGATTTGCCGACGCTGCCGGTAATTCCAATCACGCGCAGGTCGAGTTTGCGCCGCCAATAGGCAGCCATTTGCTGGAGGGCCGAGAGCGTGTTTGGAACCAGCAGGCAGACCGGCGGTTGGATGTGGGAGAAGTCAACAGGCGGCAGGCCGTTTCGCAGGTCGAGGGTGGTGAAATTCCCTTCGACTTCATGTTCGATGAGGGCCGCCAGCGCGCCGCGTTTGAATACCTGACCGACGAAATTATGACCATCGACCCGCTCGCCCTGCAAGGCAACAAACAGCCCGCCAGGGATGGCCTGACGCGAATCAATCGCCGCTTCCGTGATGAAGATGTCTTTCATCATGGGGCGGGAGTGCGTCAGGGCTTCAAGTGCATCGGCGAGTGTCAACATAGTGCCTCATTGACCAGCGAGTTGTTTGCGCACATCATCTGGTGGGATACCCATCAGTACCACTATCTTTTCGACCAGGTCGTGAAAGACCGGGGCAGCCACATAAGCGGCCCAATCGGCCGAATCTGGCTCCTCGAACCAGACATAGACCATGAAGCGGGGGCTATCCACCGGGCCCCAGCCGATGAACGAGGCGTTAATTTCGTCTGGCAAATAGAGTCCGTCGGGGCCAGGGATTTGGGCCGTGCCAGTCTTGCCAGCAATGCGATAGCCTTCGACAACCGAGGCCATTTTTCCTTGTTCCATCGAAGTTGCCAGCATTTCACTGACCATGCGGGCTGTCTGCGGTGAGATGGGCGTGCCGAGTGTTTGAACGGGGGTGTTGTATTGGTGGCCATTGCTGACCATGCCGTACAAGACATGCGGGTACACCATGCGGCCATCATTGGCCAGGGCCGAAGCCGCCGCCATCATCTGGATGGGTGTCATTGCCACGCCCTGCCCGAAAGAATTGGTGCCTAAATCGACTTTGTACCAATCGGAGTCGCCAGGCACTTTCAAACGGCCCTTGGCTTCGTTGGACAGGTCAATGCCGGTGGGGTGTCCTACCCCAAACCGGCGCATGTAGGTATAGAATGTATCTGGGCCCATCTGGTCGGCCACGCGCGTCATGCAGATATTGAGGGAGTGCCGCATACATCCCAACAGGTCCTGCGGCCCCCAGGCGCCCCTGTCCCAGTTGTAGACATACGCGCCGCCGATTTCATAAAAGCCAACATCGAGGTACGAAAAATTGGACGAAACCGCGCCTGAATCCAGGGCTGCCGCCAGGGTCAACACCTTGAAAACAGACCCCGGCTCATATTGGATGGAAATGGCGCGATTGAATTCACTGGCGTTCTTATAGATTTCATTATACTGCGAGAAATTATTCAAATCCATCTGCGGGGTGGAAGCCATCGCCAGGATTTCGCCGGTGCGCGGGTCCATCACGATAATCGTCCCAGCCTCAGAGCCTGTATCGACCAGGCTCTCGCGCAATTGCTCCTCGACCATCGCCTGAATTTCGCGGTCGATGGTCAGAATCAAATCGGCGCCATGCGGCGTGGCGGGAAGTTCGGCGGCCCGGTTGGGGTCTTCTGGAACCCAGACCGTGAGCGGGACGCCCGCCAGAAGGTTGTTGTATTTCTCTTCGACGCCGAAGTAGCCGCGATTTTCGAGCGTCACAAAGCCCAAAACATTCGAGGCCAGCGACTTTTCGGGGTACGAGCGCATCAGGTGCGCCTTGAAGTGCAGCCCGGCCAGGCTGGGGTCGCCGCTATTTTTGTATTCTTCTGCCAGGCGGCTTTTCAACTCCATCAACTCATGCGCTTTTTCGGAACTGACGAAATCCGTCACCACCAGATAGACAATTCCGGCTGGCGGGTTGATGAGGTCGTTATAGACTTTTTCGTAATTCAACCCGACGATGGTGTTGAGGGTCAGGGCAATGGTATGCGGGTTCCTGACTTCGGCCAGGCTGACGCCGATTTCATAGATGCTCTGATTCCCCGCCAGCAGGAAGCCGTCCCGGTCGAAAATGCGGCCCCGCTCCGGGAAGAGGGTGACGTATTTGCCCGCGTATCGGTCGGCCTGCATCAGGAACGTCGCAGCCTCCGGGCTGGCCTGGATGCGCGCAATCTGCAGCACGACCAGGGCGGCCAGTACTGCAAAAATAATGGCGAGCGAGAGGGAGCGTACCTGGTATTGTCGTTTCATTGGTCGAATTATTGCAATGGCCTGGAGGCAGATTCCATCTGGCGGCCCAGCCACTCGAACAGCGACTCTGCATATTCGGGTTTTGCTGCCAGCAAGTCGGTCTCAGCAGCCGGCTGGACAAGGCTGATCCCCTGCGGCGGGAAATATCCCGGCACGACGATGTATTCGACATCTTGGCGTTTGACCGGTTCGAAGCCCAGCGTCCGGGCGCGCTGGGAGAGCGACTGGTTCGAGAGCAGGGTCGCAATCTGGGTCTGCAAATCGGCATTGTCGCGTTTATTGGCGGCGATTTCTGCCTCCAAACTCTGGATTTCGCGGCCTGTAATTGCGGCGCGCGCGCTCACATTCAGGTACAGACCGGCCACCAGCCCCAGCAGCATCACCCCAACCAGGAAGGCCGCCAGCCATTCGCGCTGGAAGCGGAGGGGCATCTCCTGGTGATGGCGCAGCGTCCCGGCCAGTTCGGCCACTGCCTGGTAAGGACTATCGGCTTTTTCAGCCTTTCCGGCCTTTTTGCGGACAGCCTTGACGGGACGCGCGGAGGGGTTCAGTAACCTGTTGAGGATGGTCATGTTTTTTCGACAACTCTTAATTTTGCGCTGCGCGCGCGCGAATTTTCCTGAATTTCTGCTTCGCTCGCCTCGATGGGCTTGCGGCTGATTTGTTTGACGCTGGCTCTGTGGCCGCAAGTACAGACTGGCTGGCGCGGCGGACACAGGCAATCGGTGCTTTCACGGCGGAAAGTTTCCTTAACGATACGGTCTTCCAGCGAGTGGAAGGAGATGACCGCCAGCCTGCCGCCCGGCCGGAGCAAGCCGATTGCAATGGGGAACACGCTTTCGACCGCATCCAACTCGCCGTTGACGGCAATCCGCAGGGCCTGGAAGGTGCGCGTAGCCGGGTGGATACGCTCTTTTTTGCCAATCGTCTTCAGCACCAGGTCGGCCAGTTGGCGGGTGGCTGCCAGGGGGCGGTTGCGCGCGATGGCGCGGGCAATGCGGCGGGACTGGCGTTCCTCGCCATAGCGAAACAAGATGTCGGCCAGTTCGCTTTCGGGGAGGAAATTCACCAGGTCGGCGGCAGAGAGCGGGGCGTTCGGGTTGAAGCGCATATCGAGCGGGGCATCGTGGAGGAAAGAGAACCCTCGTTCCGCGGTATCCAACTGCATGGAGGAAACTCCCAAATCCAAGACGATGCCATCGACCCTATCCCAGCCCAGGCTGGCAGCGCTTGCCGCCATCTCGACATACGAGGCCTGGATGATGTGAACGCGCTTCCCGAAGGGGGCCAGCCGCGCGCGGGCAATTTCGATGGCCTGCGGGTCGAGGTCGAAAGCCAGCACTTCACCGGTTGGAGCACTGGCTTCCAACATCCCCGCGCTATGCCCGCCCGCGCCCAGGGTGCCGTCGACATAACGGCCCCCGGCTTTGGGCCGCAAAGCGTGTATAATTTCTTTGTAAAGTACGGGCAGGTGCGGGGTGGCGCAAAATGGCATTTTGCGCTACGCTCCTAAATCCAGAGCCTGGAAGCGCTGGGCATTGGCGTCGGCGTCCTGGAGCGTCTGCATTTGCTGGCTCCACTCGGCGGGCGTGAAGATTTCGAAATATTCACCCTGGCCGATGACCATCGCCTCGCTGTTCAGGCCGAGGAACTGGCGCAGGTTTTGCGGCACGAGGATGCGCCCGGCTTTGTCCACTTCCACCTGGTAGGCGGAGGAAAGGATGAGACGGCGCAAGAGGCGCGCGGCAGGGTCGGTGATGCTCATGGCATTGATGCGCTCATACACCTGCTGGAAGTAAGTGGACGTCATGACCATCAGATTGCGGTCGAAACCCTGCGAGATGAAGGCCCCGCCAGCCAACGCATCACGGAACGCCGCCGGAATAGTGAGGCGTCCTTTATCATCGAGCGCGTGCTGGTACTGGCCCAAGAACATACGTTCTAATATCTCCTTTAATGCGTGGAACGCCGGACTCCCGGCCCGGCGCTCCACTTCGTCCCACTTTCTCCCACTTGCCCCCTTATTTTACAACCAATTTGGGCGTATTTCAAGCGCGAATAGTACCGATTTCCCACTATAGTATGCGTTTGTAAGGTTTCTTGGGCTTTTTTGACCCACTTTGAGACACTTTTTGGGCTTTTTCTCCCGCCGAAAGACTCGATACCGCAAATTTTGCACAAACAAGATTCCACACTCCAAAATAATTATGAACATCACCCTGCTCGATTCACCCGATTGGAAAGATTACGAATTGCTGGATAGCGGCGATGGGTTAAAGTTGGAACGCTTTGGCCCCTATCGCTTTACGCGGCCTGAGGCGCAGGCTATTTGGCGGCGCGGCCTGCCCGAATCGGTCTGGCGCGAGGCTCATGCCGTCTTCCGACCAACCAGCGAAGAGAGCGGCGGGCATTGGGATGTGAGACGCAAACTGCCGGAAAAATGGACGCTCGATTACAAAGGGCTGCGTTTTTCGGTGACGACCACGCCGGGCCGCCACCTGGGCGTCTTCCCCGAAACGGCGGCGCACTGGGACTGGTACATGCAACTCATCGGCGAGGCCAGGCGTCCGGTCAAGGTGCTTAACCTGTTCGGCTATACGGGGATTGCCAGTTTGGCGGCGGCCAAAGCCGGGGCAATGGTGACGCACGTCGATGCGAGCAAAAAATCGGTGACGTGGGCGCGCGAGAACCAGGAACTCTCGAAACTGGGCGAGAAACCCATCCGCTGGATTGTGGATGATGCGCTGAAATTCGTCCAGCGCGAAGGGCGGCGCGGGGTGAAATATGATGGCATTCTCCTCGACCCTCCCAAATTTGGGCGCGGGCCAAAGGGCGAGGTGTGGGAAGTGTACGAATCGCTGCCGATGCTGCTGGAGGCCTGCCGGTCAGTGCTGAGCGAGAAACCGTTGTTCCTGTCGCTGACGATGTACGCCGTCCGCGCTTCCGCCGTTCATCTGCGCCAAAGCCTGAGCGAGATGATGAGTCCCTTTGGCGGGAACACGGAGGCCGGCGAGTTGGTGACGCGGGAAACGTCGAAGGGCAGGGTTCTATCGCAGGCGGTGTACGCGCGCTGGGCAGGGGGAACGGATTAGACAACGGAGGAAGCGGAGAAACAGAGGAACGGATTGGGACCGGCTCGCCTGCCAGATTCTCGAGGCCGACGCCGAACGGAGGAAGCGGAGAAACAGAGGAACGGATTGGGACAACGGATGAACCCCGCTGGAAGACGCGGGGCAAGCCGGAGAAACGGATATTGACTCACAGTTGGTGAGTTGTCATCAAAATTTCAAAGCGGAGCGTTTTATGTCACTGCATGATGAAATTCGAGAACAACCAGAACGTTTGAAGAACCTGCTGCATTACCAACGCGCCACAGCGGAGAAAATTGCCGCTGAAATTCGCGCGCGGGAGGTGAAATACGTTTTCCTGGCGGCGCGCGGCACCTCGGATAACGCCGGGCGCTATGCCAACTACCTGTGGGGCGCGCACAACCGCCTGCCAATTGCGCTGGCGGCGCCCTCGCTTTTTACATACTACACGCAGCCCCCGCGCCTGGAAGATGCGCTGGTGGTGGGAGTGTCGCAGTCGGGAAAATCGCCCGACATCGTCAGCGTGCTGGAGGAGGGCCGCCGCCAGGGCTGCCTGACGCTGACCGTGACCAATGCGCCCGATTCCCCGCTGGCACAGGCCGCCGACCTGGTGTTCGACATCCAGGCCGGGCCAGAGAAGGCTGTGGCCGCGACCAAAACGTACACCACTGAATTGATGGCGCTGGCGATGATTTCGGCGGCGCTGCGGGGCGAGGAAAAAGAGTGGCAGGAACTGGAAAAAGTCCCGGCCTGGGTGGAAGAGATGTTGGAACAGGATACCAAAATCGAGCGCATGGCGCAGCGCTACCGCTACATGAATCAGTGCGTGGTGCTGGGACGCGGCTTCAACTACGCCACGGCTTTCGAGTGGGCCCTCAAACTGAAGGAACTGACCTACATCATTGCCGAGCCGTACTCCTCGGCGGATTTCCAGCACGGGCCAATTGCGCTGGTCGAGGGTGGTTTCCCCGTGCTGGCGGTCACGCCGCAGGGTAAGGTCTTCGAGTCCATGATGGAGATGCTCGCCCGTTTGCGCCACAATCAGAACGCCGAACTGGTGATAATCTCAGACGACGAACGCGCCTTATCGCTGGCGCAATCCGCGATTGGCCTGCCCGCCGGAATTCCGGAATGGCTGACCCCGCTGGTTGCCATTGTGGCCGGGCAGTTGTTCGCCTGCCACCTGACGCGCGTCAAAGGCTATGATACCGAGCAGCCGCGCAGCATTACGAAGGTAACGGAGACGCATTAGCCTCACATCCCCAGCCATGACTGACTCCACCCTCTTCGAGACCGCCATTCGCCGCGTGGCCGTTTTCCGCGAAGCAAGCGATGAAGACGCGCAAGCCATCGCCCGCCTCGTCATTTTGCGGGCTGTCGAGGAGGGTGGATTCTTTTTCCTGCAAGGCGGCCCGGATGTAGTTCACAATTCTCTCGAACTCTTTCTCATCTCGCGCCACATGGTCATAACTTTCATCCTGCCAGAATGCGCCGGTTCCGCCCAATAGTTTCCGGCAAGCGTATCCTGTCCGTCCTTTGAACAATTTCATGGCGTGGCTGAGCGCAGTGTAATGTTGTCCCGATTTCGGTGGCGGAGGCAGGGGGATGTCCTGTAAATCTATCAACAAGCGTCCATGCGTGGGCAACAGGCAATAGGCGCGCAGGTGATAAACTCCGGGTGGAGATGAAGAAAGTGGCATCAGGCGGGTGGCAGTGAGGCAGGTGGCGGTAAAAAATATCCGTCTGGTGGGGAATGCCAAACCCGAAGCAGCCGACCAGACGGAACAGCCTGCCGCCCAGGCCGAGAAACCTGCCGGGCTGTACACCAAAGAACTGGCCGCGCAGGCCTTCCAAAAAGGCGGCTGCAGGGCCTTCCATGTCATCCCTGGCGTGCCGGGCGCGGCTGGGACGATTGGGCCCGATTTGATCGAAATCGGCCAGGGGGCGAAGGCGCGCCTGGAAAGCGGTGAATATACCGGCATGGCAAAGGTGAAGCGCCCACGCTGACCGACGAGGAATTCGCCTGGGCCAGGCAAACCTTCCTCGACCGGCGCGCGGGTTGTCACACCTTAAACGTCCCGAAGGCTGTCTCTTACGCGGTACATCGCCATAAAACAGCCTTCGGGATGGTTACTTAAGAACTTCTTTCCTCGTCTTTCTTACAACGAAGACGAGGAAAGAGAAATCAGCAGCGATATTTACAGCTGGGCAAAACTGACCAGTTGAATGCCGCGCTTTTCGATTTCGGCGCGCATTTGGGGGTCGGTCAATACGTCCAACTCGGTGTGGCGCTGCCAGGCATAGACCGATTCGCGGGCAAAGGCTTCATCCACATAGCCGGGATGGCACATGATTTCGAACGTTCCGTTCCCCGGCAAACGTTCGAGAATGCGAATCAGTTCCTCGCGGGTTGCGCCCCGGTCATAGAAAGTGGCAAAGAAGGCATTGGTAGAGCGCGGCTGGAATTGGGCCAACAGGCGGGGAGCGGCCTCCAGCATGGGCGCGGCCAGGGAATCCGGAATGCCGTCCAGCGTGGCGGCGGGCGACTCGGCCAGCGGCAGGCGGATGGGGACATCGTACTCCTGGGCCAGTTCGAGCATGGATTGGAACAGGCCGGGGGTGAAATATGAGGAATGATGGTGCGAATCGAGATGGGTGGGCTTTTGACCGGCTGCGGCAATAAATTTTTCGATTTGCGCGCGCCATTCCGATTTGGCTTCTGCCGGGTCGAGCGCGGCGGCTCGTTTGGTAAAAACAGCCAGGCTCAAGAAGCGGCCTTCCGGCGTGGTAAGCGAGTGGATTTTTTCGGGCGGCAGGAGCGGCGCACCAGAAGTCAGGACGAGGTGAACGCCCAACCCCAGCGAGGGGGTTTCCTGCAAGGCGATTTTGACATCTTCGGCGGCGGTGGGCATGTTCATCATGGTCGTCGTGGATGTCACCAATCCGCGCAAGTGGGCATCACGGATGCCGCGCGAGATGTCGGCGGTGCGGCCATAGTCGTCAGAATTGATAATCAAGCGAAGGGTCATGGGTACTCCTGGTAGAAGGCGGGAAATGGACGAAGGGAAACGGGGAAACAGGTAGACAGGGAAACAAGGGGCGCTAAGGACGGGGGGAGCGGATGGTTTCATCGATGGCTGAGAGCAGCGAGGCTTCGCCCGGAGCGTCGTATTCGATGGTCCAAATCATGATGCCGGAGGCGCGTTCCAGCGCAATTTGGGTTTTTGTCCGCATGGTCGGCACGCCGTTATAACGTTGGACAGCGCCAACCAGTTCGAGCGAATCCTGCCAGGCGGCAGCAGGGTCAGCTTCGACGATTTTGCGATAGATGATTTCGCCGGGCCGGGAGTAGAACGGCACGCCCATCACCAGTTTTTCCGGCGGGATGCCGCGCCCCAGCCAGTAATCGAGACCCAGGTTGAACTGCTCCATGCTGCCATGCAGGCCGCCGTCGTAGGTCATGATGTTGATGAAATCCATCAGCGCGAACGACTCGGCGGGGATGCCCTGTCCATATTCGTCGCCGAAGGCAATCACGGCGGCGGTCAGCAGTTTGTCTTTGGGCAGGGCCGCGCGCAATTCGGTCATCAACGCCAGGAAATTCTGGGCTGACTGCCCCGGGTCGGGATATTCCCAGTCGATGTCAGCCCCGTCGATGCCGGTTTCGGCGACGAACTTGACCAGCCCATGGACAAACACGGCGCGTTTCTGCGGGTCGGCGGCCAGTTCTTCGAACTGGGCATCCCAGCCCCAGCCGCCGACCGAAATCAGCACCTGAACGTTGTGTTTGCGGGCTTCCTCGGCCAGGGCTTTCAGTTTCCAGGTATTGGGCATCGGCTGGAAGGTGCCATCGGCGTTGGGGATGAGAAAGGCGTAGTTGATGTGGGTCAGTTTATCGAAGGGGACTTGCTCGACAACCACAGAAGCCGTGACATAGCCAATCACACGAAAAGAAGGTTGGGTGGGTTTTATCATTGAAAATCCTGAACAGGAAACCAGCAAAAGGGAAAGGAAAACCAGGACGATTCGGCGCAGAGTCATCTGACACCGGCCTGGCGCGCAAGTTGGATGGTATCCACCAGGCGCGCGCGAACCCCCGCATGGGGGGCAAGACCGCCCATTTCCATCCCCATCAAAACAGCGCCCACCACCGGCGGCGCATCGAGCCGCACGAAACGCGCGCCTGGAGCAACCCGCAGAATCGTCTCGCGCATCGGGTCGGTCAACAGCGAACCGCCCTCGAACATGCTGCCCGCCAGGACGACATCGAAGACCAGGGATTCAAACTCTAACTGGCGAATGACGGCATTTGCCAACTCGCCGAGTTCACGCCCGGCCCAGTGAATCAGTTCGAGCGCAACAACATCCCCCTCGCTTGCGACTTCGAACACCAAAGGGGCCAGTTCCGCGCCGATGGGATAACGATACGATGTGTAACCTTCCAGCAAGTCTTCCACGCTGTCCGCGCCAACTGCTTTCATGATAGCCGGGGTCAGGGCGGTTTGCGGGCCGCGCTTTATCCAGGCATAGTTGACCAATTGCATGGCGCGAAACAGCAATTCCGTGCCTCCAGCAGCCTCGCCCAGCATGAAACCATAGCCGGATGCGCGGCCTACGCGCCGGTGGTCGGCGGAGAGTCCCCAGCAGTTGCAGCCCGTGCCAGATACCAGGCCAATGCCCCAGCCATCCTGCGCCCCGGCCACAATGCCCGGCACAGCATCGTTGACCATACGATAGGAGCAGGAGAGTCCCAGGCAGTCGATGGTCTCCGTCATTTTCGCCGTCTCAGAAGGCCAATCGTACCCGGCAATCCCAAAGCCGGCTCCGCAAATGTCGTCAGCGCTCAACCCCGATGCGCGCAAAGCCGCATCCAGCCCGATGCGCATGGTCTCGAACATGCCAGCATAACCGACCGACTGATGATTCCCAGGCCCGGCCTCGCCAAACCCGGCAACCTGACCCGTCTCATCGGCAACCAGGAAATGCGTTTTCGTTCCTCCCAGGTCTGCACCAAGAAAATAGCGCATACTACTCCTTTGAAAAAAACGTCCCGAAGGCTATCCGAGAAAACTAAAGTCTCACAAAATCCTTCGGGACGCTCATAGTCACTTCCAAAACAACGGCAGGTGTTCGCGGTGCGTTTCGAGCATGTCACCCAGCACGGCCTGGACTTTATCGCCTTTCGGGCCAAGTGGATGCACCATCAGGGCCTGGTAGGCGGCGTCGCGGTCGCCATGCACCGCCGCTTCGACGGTCAACAGTTCGTAGGCTTTGACTGCCGCTATCAGCCCGAACTGGGCCGGGGGCAGGGGTTCCGCCGGGATGGGGGTAATGCCGTCCTTCTTGACCGTCGCGGGCATTTCCAGCACCCAATCCGCGGGCCATTCCGATACCGCGCCGTTGTTTTTGATGTTGACGATATGCGTCTCGCCCAGGTCGTTATAGTGCGCATTGAGCAACTGCGTGGCAACGGTCGAGTAATAGGCCCCGCCGCGCTTCATCAAATCGGCAGGCGGTTCTTTCAGGTTCGGGTCGGCATATTGTTCCAGCAATCCTTTTTCGACCTCGATGACCTCGTCGGCGCGGGAAGGCGGCCAATTTTGCTGCGCGGCCACTTTTTTATCGGTGTAGTAGAAATATTGCAGGTAATAGTTCGGAATCATGCGGATGATTTCGACCATGCGCGGGTCCCATTCGGGATGTTCCTGCGCCTTGAGGTCCTTGATGAATTCGCCAATGACCTGCGGCCAGACATCCTCGCCATCGACGGTGAATCCGCGATGCCAGGAAAGATGATTCAGCCCCAGGGTTTTCAATTCGGTGTGGGAGAGGTCGATTTTCCGGCCTGTGGCCTTTTCGAGGCCTTCGATAATCATCATCTTGGCCCCAATCGGGACGTTGCACACACCAACCGAGGGCGTTTCGGATGCATATTTACTGAGGGCCTGGGTGACGAGTCCGGCCGGATTGGTGAAGTTGACGAGCATCGCGCCGGGTTTGGCAAGTTCCCGCATATCCTGGGCGATTTTGAGAATGACCGGGATGGTGCGCAACGCCTTGCCCATGCCGCCCACGCCGGTTGTTTCCTGCCCCACCAGGCCGTGACGCAGCCCCAGGTACTCATCGCGGCGGCGGGCTTCCATGTGGCCGACGCGCAGCTGGGTGGTGACATAATCTGCGTCCCTGACCGCCTCGCGCTGGTCGGTGGTCAGGACGACTTTGAAGGGGCTGCCCTTGAACTCGACCATGCGTTGGGCAAAACCGCCGACGATGTCGAGGCGTTCTTTGTCGATGTCCATCAACCATAATTCATCAAGGGGAAATTGTTCGTGGCGCGCCAGGAAACCGTTCACCAATTCAGGGGTATAGGTCGAGCCGCCGCCAAATACTGCAACTTTTAACATAGCCTGTCCTTTCTCGAAAAAACACCGTTTCCTTGCTGACACTTGTCCCGAAGCACGAGGGAAAGGCATCAAGAAGACGGTGCTGGGATGTACAAAGCGCGCTGTTTTTTTACTTTTCTACGCCGGTAATGACGATGCCCTGGATGAAGAATCGCTGCGCTGCAAGGAAGAGCAACAGGGGAGCGATGAGCGCCAGCAGCGAACCGGCCTGGATGAGTTGAGGCCGTGAACCATAGATGCCGTTGAACATGGAGAGCGAGACTGAAATCGGCCAGTTTTCGCGGGCGGTCGAAAGATAAACCAGCGGGCCAAAATAGTCGTTCCAGGCAAAGACGATATGGAAGACGGTAATCGCCATCAGCACGGGGTACGACTGCGGGAGGATGACTTCCCACAGAATGCGCATTGGGCCGGCCCCGTCAATCATGGCGGCCTCGTCCAGTTCGCGTGGCAGGGTCATGAAGTACTGCCGCAGCAGGAAAACGTTGTAAGCGTTGGCAAAGAAATGCGGCACAATCAACGGCAGCCAGGTGCCTACCCACCCAATCGTCTGGAAGAAGGTGTAGGTGGGGATGAGCGTGACGAAACCGGGCAGGAAGATGGTCGAAATCAGGATGATGAACAGGAGGTCGCGGCCTGGAAAGCGGAAACGCGCAAAGCCATACGCAACCAATACGCAGGAAATCAGCGTACCGATGAGGGTTGAAATGGCATAGAAGGTGGTGTTCCACATGATGCGCCCAAAGTTGATGGTGCTCCAAACCTCCACATAGTTAGACCAGGTGGGAGATAATTCCCACGGGCGGTCAAGACTGCGCCACGAACCCTGCCAGACGATTTCGCCAGCAGCGGGATTTGCGGGGTCAATGAAGGTGCTTTCGCGCTGTCCTTTTCTCAGGATGGCCCATTCCTTGATAGAGCCGTCGGGCTGCGGGACCTTGAAAACTTCCAGTTGCTGGCCCTGGTATTCGGATTTGGGAGGCGCAGCCGGCCAGATGGGCGCGCCCACCATCGAAATCTGGTCCTGGGTTTTGAGAGAAGTGAAAACCATGAAAGCAAATGGCGAGAGGAAAACCACCAGGATTGCCAGGGTAAAGGCTGTGATGAAGACCGTATTCAGGTTTTTCATAAGCGGGGATTTCATCTCGCGCCTCCTAAGACCGGCTGTCGCCAGCGTAATAAACCCAGTATTTGGCGGTATAGAACAGGATGAACGTTACCACCAGGATAATCAGGAATAGGAACCAGGCGAGGGTCGCGCCATAGGACATATCCTGGTAAGTAAAAAAGTTCTTATACAGGTACAGGTTGTAGAACATGGTCGCACCTCCCGGGCGGCCTGTTCCATTATTGACGACCAGGGGCGTTGTAAAATATTGGAATAACCCAATAATACTCAAAACCAGGTTATAGAAAATCACCGGCGAAATCATGGGAAAGGTGATATTCCAAAACGCCTGCCAGCTATTTGCGCCATCCACTTTAGCGGCGTCATATAACTCCGTCGGGACGCCCTGCAAGCCAGCAAGGAAAATCAACATGGCATTGCCGATGCCCCAAATACCCATGATGATGTAAGTAGGATACACCCAATAGACATCGTTGGCCCATTGCGGGGTCATCTCTTTGGGCATCCCGGCCCATATCAGGAAGCGGTTAATCCAGCCAGATTCGGTATTGAGCATACCGCCCCACAGGAAAATTGCAGCCACGAATGGAATGATGTAGGGCATGTAAAACAGGCTGCGGAAAACCATCTGGCCCTTCAGGTACGGGCTGTTCATCAAGAGCGCAACGAACAGCGGCAGGAAAATGCCAATGGGCAGCGCAAGCAGGCCAAACGTAATGGTCACGCCCATCGAACTGGGGGTGCTTTTGGGCGTCAGGAAGGTAATCCAGGTACGGGGGTCCATTCCGACCTGTGGGTCATTGAACATCTGGATATAGTTGGCCAGCCCCACGAATTTCGGTGTACTCGCAATCCCATCAGTAATGCGCAAGTCGATGAAACTGAAAAAGAACGATGCAATGATGGGAACGAAGGTGAAAACCATGAACCCAAAAATCCATGGGGAGAGGAACAAATAACCATTGCGCATTTCGCGCCGCGCGATGGGCGGAAGGCTGCGAAATGTGTTCAGGGAAGGGATTGAGTTCCGAAAATTCGAAAGCTGCTCAAACATAATGGCACTTCCTTATTCTGTAGGACTTACGCAAAATAAGTTTTTTGTCCACCAATCTGCGCTAATCATCGCTAATCAAAGGCATTTAAGCCCGAAATTGTTCAAAAATTCGCGTGGATTGGCGTAGATTAGCGGATATTTTCATGGTTCTGCGTAAGTCCTGTCTGTAAAAATTACTGTACGGGCAGGCAGGGCGGGCGGTTTTGCAACCGCCCGCCCCGAGTATAGCATGGAGGCTATTTATTGTAGATGACGTTGAGGTCGTCAACGAGTTTCTTGTATTCGGCCTCGAAGTCCAAATCGGGGGTGTTGTTCAGCAGGTCAACGAAAGTGCTGAAGCGCGCGTTGGCTTCGATGGAGTTGGGCTGGTACTGCTCCGAACTGGGGGTATCGGGATAAGCGAGACCCTGAACGAAGACATCCCAACTTGCTTTGGTCACAAACGGGTAGTCAGCACTCTTGACAGCGAAGAAAGCATCGGTCTTGGAAGCAATGGCGGGCATGGCGCCGTAAATGGGCAACAGTTTGTCGCCGCCGGTGGTGATGAGGTAAGCCAAAACTTCGAAGGCGGCTTCCGGATTCTTGGTGCCTTTCCAGACGCGGAAGGTGTCGGCGTCGATGCGGCCATTGACCTGTCCATCCGCGCCCATCGGCTGGATGCCGAGTTGGAATTCATAACCGGCATTCTTGAACTCACCCAGGCAGCATGTGTACCAGGTCTGGGTCAGGCCCATGGCAGCCTTGCCGCTGTTGAAGACATTGCCGCCGCCGAATTCAGGCGAACCGGAAAGCGGGCCGGATGCAATGAAGGGTTCGGGACCATACATGCCGTCGTAGTACCACTTCCAGGCCTGTCTCCAGCCATCGGGCAGGGTCGACTTGTACTCGCCCTTCTTGTCACCGGAGTACATCTTGGCAGCGCCATCATAGAAGGTCGCGACGGAAAGGATGGACTGCCACTGGCCGCTGTAACCAACCTGGACAATAGCGTTGCGGTCGAAATCAGGCGATTTGGCGTTGTTGCCGTTCTTGTCGACAGTCAGGCGTTTGGCAACCTCGGTGACGGTATCCCAGTTCCAATCGACCATCTTGCCGTCGAGTTCATACTTCTCGCCATACTTCTGGGGCGGGTACGCCAGGCCGGCTTCGTCGAACATGGCAGGCACAAAGTACATGGCGCCGGGGAACACGGCAAAGGGCAGACCAACCTGTTCGCCTTCGACCTGGTAGAACTTCACCAGGGCCGGGTCGAAGATGCCGGTGTCGAACTTCGCCTTTTCGATGTAGGGAGCCAGGTCGAGCCACTGGCCGTAGAAGTCGTTCGAGCCGCCCCAACCGACCGGGCCGACGATGTCAGGCCCATTGCCGGATGCAATCTGGGTCGAAAGCGTGTCGCGGGCGGCATCGTAAGGCACGATTTCGAGCACGAGTTCAATGCGGTCCTGGGAAGCATTGAAATCTTTGACGACTTCTTCCTGAACGGTGACTTGTTCAGCATTGGTGCCGGTGCCGAGGCCGACGAACCAGCGAACCTTGATTTTCTCAGCCGGTTTGGCAGCGCCGCCGCAGGCCGTCAGCACCATCGATGCCACGATGAGCAGGGCAAACAAAACGTACAGGGACTTTTTCATGGTGAGATTCTCCTCTTTATGATTTGGGGAAAGGGACGGGTATCGGATAAGTATTTACGGTATCGACATTTTTCAAATCGGGTCACCTCCTGGTTTTTATTCCGCTGTAGTTTCATAGACGCAGCCACATGAACGACGAAGGATAATTTGCGTGGGCAACAGCGTGGCCGACTCGGCTGGCTGGTCATGAAGAAGGTTGAAGAGCAGGCGCACGGCAGTGCGCCCTACCATCTCAGTAGGGGCGCGCACGGTCGTCAAGGGCGGGGTCAGGAACGAAGACAGGCGCGAATCATCGAAACCAACGACCGACACATCCTCTGGAACCCGTAAACCGGCCTCTTTCAAGGCATTCAGCGTGCCAACTGCGGCATCATCATCTCCGGTAAAAATGGCATCGAAACGAACGCCATTGCGGGAAATCAGGTTTTTAACGTTCTCATAGGCAATCGCCTGGTTGAACTCGCCATAGAGCATCAAATCCGGGTTGAAAGGGATGCCGTGCGCATCGAGGGCGTCGCGGTAGCCCTGTTCGCGCCAACGCGAATCTTCCTGCTCTTTGGGGCCGCGCAAGAATACAATCGAACGCCGCCCGTGCTCTTCAATCAAATGTGAAATGATTTTGCGCGTGGCGGCTTTGTTTTCGACGGTCACAAATGGGACCTTCAATTGCAGCGGCGCAGTGCGATGGATGAGGACGACGGGGAACTTGATACGGCACAGGTCGGTCAGTTGCTCCTCATTGAGGCAATCTGCATAACCCAGCAAGCCGTCGGTATTATGCGGGCCAATTGGTGGATGGCGCTGCGGGTAGGTTTTATGGTCATACGTGGCAACCAGCAGGTTATATTGGTTTTCACTGACGACCGCTTCAATACCGCTCAAGAGTGGCGCAAAGAAATCGGTATGCATGTTGTGAAGAACAAGCCCGATGGTCATGGTGCGGCGGGTGGCTAACTGGCGAGCCGCCGCATGCGGCTTGTAATTCAAATCCAGCATAACTTGCTGGATACGCTCCGAAACTTCCTGCGAAACCGGCGCATTTTGATTAATAAACCGGCTCACAGTCGCCACAGAGACTGCGGCGTGCCTGGCAACATCGCGGATGGTAACAGAGGAGGACCGTCTGGTCATGATATACGCCTGCGTAACCGGTTACAGTAACCGGTTACATTAAAGCATAATTAACACTGCGAGTCAATGGCTTTTTGTAACATTCTGTGTCACAAATTTTCGCATCCCCGGCCCGCAACCCCAAAACTTCGCAATGCAATGCCAATAAAAAACTATCAGAAATAAAAAGTTAAAAACCCTGCAAACTGGTTAAAATCAAATTGTCAATCTTTTTTGTGCCAGTGTAGTATCGATTCTCCGACGAAAGGAGGTAACAAATGCAGAAGTTCTTGAAACAGGCCCAAGGCATGGTCGAGTATGCGTTTATTCTTGTGCTGGTCGCAATTGTCATTGTTGTCGCCATTGCCACAATGGGGCCAGGGATTGGCAACCTGTACATGTCTGTTGTCAATAGCCTGTGAATAAAAATTCCCGCCATCAGGCGGGAATTTTTGCCGATTGGAGCAGATCCACCAGGCCGGTGGGATACAGGGGGGGATAACCATTGCCGGTTTTTTCCAAATCGACCCAGACCGCCCGGAAAGGCGAAGATTTTTCCACGCCCTGGATGATGGTTTTCCCGTACAGACTCTCATCCACGAAGCGGCCATCGTAGACCTGAACCAGTTCGTGGCCCTTGTTACCTTCGTAGATGAAAATGTTTTCGATGGTTCCCAGGTAGCGCAGGTCGGTAACATCGGCATTGATTTCTTCTTTGATTTCGCGGATGACCGCCTGGTCAGACCGCTCGCCGAACTCAATCGTACCTCCCAGTGGACGATGGTAGGCCTGCTGTTTGATGGTGTCGTATCCTTCGAAGGCCAGGATTTTATTGCCATGACGAAATACGCAAATGGCGATGACGCGAATACCCTGACGGGCACGAGTTTTATCGGGTTTCATAACTTCTCCAAATTACAAAGAAAGAATGGCGGGCTGGCGCGCAAGCGTGGCCTGCATACTCCAGGGGCCGGTCCAGGTGATGGTGACAGGCAGGATTCGGCCTCGCAAATCTTCTTCCGATTCGACAAAGACCAGTTTGTTGGTGGGCGCGCGGCCCTTCCAACGCCCCTTCGCCTTTTCCTCGAATAAAACGGGGACCTTCTCCCCGAGATATTTTGCATTTATCTCGCCGACAACCTGCTCCTGTAACTCCTCGAGCATTCGGAAGCGGCGCATTTTTTCTTCGTCTGTTACATCGTCTTCCATGCGGCGGGCAGCGACTGTGCCTTCGCGCGCCGAGTAACGCGCCAGGTGGGCTACATCCAGCTTCAGGTCGGCCAGCACCTGCCAGGTCTGCATGAACTGCTCCTCGGTCTCGCCGGGGAAGCCAACGATGATGTCGGTGGCTACGGAGCAATCCGGGATGCGGGCGCGGATTTTGGCGACCAGGTCGCGGTAGTCCTGCTGGCTGTAGCCGCGCTTCATGTTTTGCAGCACGGTATCGCCGCCAGCCTGGATGGGAAGCTCGAAGTGCGGCATGACTTTGGGCAGTTCGGCCACCGCTTCGATGATTTCATCGTCGAAATAGTTCGGGTGCGAGGTCAGGAAGCGGATGCGTTCGATGCCTTCCACTTCATGAAGTACCCATAACAGCCCGGCCAGGTTCGGCCCGTTAGGAATGTCCTTGCCGTAACGGTCGACAATTTGCCCGAGCAGGGTCACTTCCTTCACGCCCTGCCGCGCCAGCGAGCGGACTTCGGCAACGATGTCGCCGACCGGGCGGGAGCGTTCGATGCCGCGCTTGTAGGGGATGATGCAAAACGTACAGGCGTGCGAACAGCCATAGACAACGGGAACATGCGCCGAGACCAGGCTGCCGCGCTCGTTGACGGGCAGGATCAGTTCTTCGTCCATCGTCAAAAAGCGGCGGGTTGTTTCGGCGTCTTCCATCGAGCGAATTTCGCCCTGGGTAAGATGCGAAATCAATGGGCCGGGGTCCGAAGGCGGCGAGAAAACATCCACATACGGAAAACGCGCCCTGAGTTTTTCGTGACCCTTCACCCCTACCAGGCAGCCCATCAGGTTGATGACCAGGTTGGGATTTTTCTGCTTCAAAGGCTTGAACGAACTCAAACGCCCGTAGGCTTTGTCTTCGGCAGATTGGCGCACGACGCAGGTGTTCAACACGAGAACATCCGCCTCGGCGGGATTTTCGGTCATGACATAACCCAGGTGCTCCAGCGTCGACCCCACCCGTTGGGAATCGGCCACGTTCATCTGGCAGCCTTCGGTCCAAATATGGTATCGCATCATCTACACTTTCCTTACGAATAAAAACACCAAACGAGAATTATACCCTTTTGAACGGGCCAATCAGGGCAATTTAACCCCCTGGTTACGTTATTGTAAGCCAACAAGAATGTGGGGGGACTGGTCGGGCAAATCCTGCCAGCCAAGAATCAATCCTGCCATTCCAATTCAAAATCACCAATCAAGACCGTGTCACCGTTTTGGATGCCGGCCTTGCGCAGGGCGTCTTCGACCCCCAGGGCTTCCATCAATCGCTGGAAACGGCGCAAGGAACCGGAATGCTCGAAGTAGGTCATTTTGGCGGCGCGTTCGATGGCCGCGCCGCTGACGCGCCAAGCGCCGTTGTCCTCGCGCCGGATGGAAAATTCTTTGGGGTCTTCTTTTGGCTTATAGACCGGCATGGGGGCTTCGGCATCCTCGATGGCAGGAGTCTCGGCCAGTCTTTCCGCCGCCGCCAGCAATACTTCGCGGACGTTAGTGCGCGCCAGGGCCGAGATTTCCCAGATTTTGGTCACGCCGCGTTTTTTCAGGTCGCGTTTCAGTTGGGGCAGGCGCTCCTGCGCTTCGGGCTGGTCGATTTTGTTGACGGCCACAATCTGTGGCTTTTTGGCGATGTTGGGGTCGAACAGCGACATCTCGGTATTAATCTGGCTGAAGTCTGCCAGCGGGTCTTCGGACAGGCCGTCCAGCAGGTGAATCAGCACCCGCGTGCGCTGGACATGCCGCAGGAACTCGAATCCCAATCCCGCGCCTCGGCTGGCGCCTTCGATGAGACCGGGGATGTCGGCCAGCACGACGGTCGTCGCGTCGTCGATTTGGGCCACGCCCAGGTTCGGTTCGAGCGTGGTAAACGGATACGGAGCGATTTTTGGCCGGGCGTTGGTCAACACCGAGAGCAGGGTCGATTTGCCAGCGTTGGGAACGCCCACCAGGCCAATATCCGCAATCAATTTCAACTCGAAGCGCAGGCGCTTTTCCTCGGCGGGTTCGCCCTTTTCGGCGGTGCGCGGGACCTGGTGCCGGGCGGTGGCGAAGTGCTGGTTGCCGCGTCCGCCGCGCCCGCCCTTGCAGACCACCAGCCGCTGGCCGGCCTCGGTCAGGTCGCCGAGCAGGTCGCCGGTTTCGGCGTCGAAGACGACCGTGCCGGGCGGGACGTGGATGACCAAATCCGGCCCCATCTTTCCGGACATATTGTTGGGGCCGCCGTTTTTGCCGTCAGGCGCAAGATAGCGCTCTTTCTGGCGGAAAGAACTCAAGGTGTTGAGAGTCGGTTTGACCTCCAGGACGACATCGCCGCCCTTGCCGCCGTCGCCGCCATCCGGCCCGCCGCGCGGGACGTATTTTTCGCGGTGAAAATGTACCATTCCGTCGCCGCCCTTGCCGGAGCGGACGTAGATTTCTGCCTGGTCGATGAGCATTGGTTATCTTTCTATGGGTTTGTCAGATGGGTTGGCTTGGGTTCGTAAGGCTGGCCCGGTTTTTCAAACAAAGCCAGTTGCTTTTCCGTTTCAAGGCTGACAGGAGTAAAAGGGTTATAGTTTAGCACGATTGCTTCAAGCATAGGGTTGCGATTTTCTTCATTTGCGCCAACATGATAAAAGTGTTCACGGGTCAGGATGGTAAAGTTGCGCGCGTATTTCTCGATACTTTCGTTTTTTCGATAACGATTGCTGTGCCAGGTGGAAAGAATAAATTTTGCAGGCGTGATGCTCAATCTGTCATAAAGTTCGCTTTCGTCTTCCCCTGTCCAAGAATTAAAATAGTCTACATGTCTGCCCGCGTAGGGAGGGTCGCAATAGATAAAATCTCGCTGTCCGGCCTGCGCAATAATTTGACGGAAATCTGCCGAGACAAAACTCCAATCATACTGGCTAATCGCTTGTGTCACATACTTGATTTGGTTCGCTATTTTCGTAATATAGGCTTTGGCGAATCTTTGCGGCTTATGCCCAAATGGCACGTTGAACATTCCTTTCCGATTGAAACGCATGACGCCGTTGAAACATGCCCGATTCAGGAACAGCAAATCCAACGGAAGGTTCTCTTTGTTGAACCGTTCGCGCACTTCGTAATAATAGTCTTCCCCCCGCTTTTGCAGGATTTCGCCTTCCTGCTCAAGAAATTCTTTGGCAATTCCTGCCGTAATTTTCCCATCAAAGAAATTATACAGCAAAGATAAATCTGCCTCTCATAATTAACCCAAGTTGCTGC
>DAOUAZ010000033.1:0-20920 GCA_034432975.1 Anaerolineales bacterium
CTGGTATCAACAAGAAAGGTTCGGCCTGATTCACCAGACCATCCTGCGCATCAAACAAAACGCCAATCAAGACCTGGTAAAGGAGATTTTTCGCTCGTACCTGGTTCTCAACAAGGAGAATTTCAAAATCCTGACCGCCTGGGGACGCGAGACATTTTCCTACCTGTTCGAGGCCACCCGGTCACAAGCGCGGGGCCTGTGGCGGCGGATTCGGCTGCTTCGAACGAAGGTAGAAGAACACCCAGAAACCTTATTCGAACGCCAGCCGCCCCAAATTACGGAACTCGTGCGTCAAATCTACGAAAACCTGAACTCCAACCTGCTGGGCAAACCCCAGGCACAAAAGAAGGAAATGTTCCAATTGTTGGAAATTACCTTGCGCCCTGAAAAAACCGCCAAAACTGCCCCGCCTTATTCCCCCAAATGACGTTCCGCATCTTCGCGGCGGGTAAAAAGGGTAACATCGCGCCCGGCATTCCGCGAAAGGGTTTCGAGGAAGTCGTGCGAATGGTCATCGGGACTGACCAGCATGACAACGCGCGCCAGCCGGTCGATATCCGGGTGATTCATGTCGTTATAAGCAAAATGGTAATTTTGCAGCGTGGATAAATGATTGCGGGCTTCCGTCAGGTCTATCAGGTGGCGGGTGACTCCCAGCTGGCGTGCCAACCTGTGGGCTGCCAGAACAGATTCCAGCATGGAGCCCACATCCACCGGACCGATAACTTTGGTATATACATAGCGATTGTCGGCGGAAAGGCTGAGGTCATATTTCATGGCGGCCTGGTGCCCTCGTTGTACCCTGCGACGGATAAATCTCACATTATTTTTAAGCATGCTCCCCATGCTTGCATGATGCAGGCTACAAAACAGGCTTCAAAAAGAACGTCCCGAAGGTTCTTTCGAGCCATTCACCAGGCTCGGCAAACCTTTCGGGACGTTTTTCCGCAAACCACGAATTGCGAATTACGAATTGCGAATTACTCCGATGGCCTCAACAGCCGCGAAACCGGCTTCCAGCGCCTTGCGGTTCATCTCTTCTGTACCTTTGGGGGCGCGGGCAATCACAGCCTGTTCAATCGCCTGCCGCGATACAACCCCTGTCAACCCCACCAGCGCGCCCAGCGCTACCGTATTAGCAGTAATATTCTTTCCGGTGGTTTCTTTAGCCAGGCGCGTGACCGGGATTTTGACCGCCTCCACGTCGGGATCGATCGTCACGCGGTCTTCATCGACAATCAGGAAACCATCCGGGCGCACGCTGCGGGCGAATTTTTTATAGGCTTCCTGGCTCAGGGCAATGACGACATCCGGCTGCAACACTTCGGGGTGGTCGATTTCACCATCCGAAATGACGACTTCCGAGCGGCTGGCGCCGCCGCGTGCTTCGGGGCCGTAGCTCTGGGTCTGGGTGGCCTGTTTGCCATCGTAAATGGCGGCGGCTTCGGCCAGGATAATCCCGGCGAGAATCATGCCCTGGCCGCCCTCGCCAGCCAACCGAATTTCAGCGCGCTTGTCCATTTAGTGCCTCCCCACGTTACGCAGGCGAATTTCTTCCTGGTGAGTCTGCTGCTGTACCAGCAAATCGTAAATCTGGGTATATTCGGGGCGGTTTTTCTTCTGTAAAACACCGCGAACGATTCTTGTGTTAGCCTGCTGTTCATCAGGGCTCAGTTTGTCGAACGAGGCTTTCGGGATGCTGTTGTCTTTGAGCGAGCGCATCATCTCGGCGGCGGTGCCGAGTTTGTTGATGCGGCCATAAGTTGTGTGGCAATAACTGACCGCTTCCACCAGGCTGAAACCGTCGTTGGCAATCGCTTCGGAGAGATATTTATCCAGTTCCAGGGCGTGGAAGGCCGTGCTGCGGGCAACATACGAGGCCCCGGCGGCCATTGCCAGGCCGCAGACCGGGAAGGGCGGCTCGACATTGCCATACGGGGCGGTTGTGGCGCGCATCCCAACCGGGGTGGTGGGGCTGTACTGGCCGCCGGTCATGCCATAGATGGAGTTATTGACCACCAGCGCGGTAATGCCGATGTTGCGGCGGGCGGCATGGATAAAGTGGTTGCCGCCAATCGCCAGGGCGTCGCCGTCGCCCATGATGGCAATCACTTTCATATCGGGGCGGGCAATTTTCAGGCCGGTGGCAAAGGCCAGGGCGCGGCCATGCGTGGTGTGCAGGGTATTGAAATCCATATAGACCGGCATGCGCGCCGTACAGCCGATTCCCGCCACCAGGGCTACCTGGTCGTTATCCAGGCCGAGATGGTCGATGGCGCGAATCAGCGCGCCCATGATGACGCCCAGCCCACAGCCTGAGCACCAGATGGTGGGGAATTTTTTGTTTTTGCGCAAATGCTGGAGGGTTTCACTGGCTTCGAACCAGTCTTCGCGCGGGATTTGGGCTTCCTGCTTGGTTAAATAATGCGCTTCGAGAATGTGTTCGGTCATTTTATATCTCCATTCCCTCTCTTACGTTCGGGACAAGCGCCGCTAAAATCATATCAGGCGTAACCATTTCGCCATTGGCGCGGTTGACGCGCTTCACCTTGCGGCGTCCGGCCACCCGCTCCACTTCCAGGGCCAACTGGCCCAGGTTCATTTCAGGGACGATAATCCGGTCGACCGAATCAGCCAGTTCCTCGACCGCCGCTTCGGGGAACGGCCAGATAGTGCAGGCAGTGAACAGGTTGACCTTTTCGCCCCGGGCGCGCATCTGTTTGACGGCGTGCCGGGCCGTGCGGGCCGATGCGCCGTAACTCAGTACCGCCGTCCGCGCGCCGGGCTGATAATCGGCTTCATAGAGAAGAATATCATCAGCATTGCGGTCAAATTTTCCGTTGACCCGCTCCAGCCAGGGTTCGACCTCGTCCAGCCGCTGGGTGGGGAAACCAACCTCGTCATGAAACAGGCCGGTGATGTGGTAGCGGTATCCACGCCCAAAGGCGGCCATCGGCGGCACGTCACCCTGGTTGCTGTAGGGCTTATAGGTTTCGGGAGATTCGGTCACGGCCTGCTCGAATTTTTCGACGCTGTTGAAATCGGGCAGTTCGATGGGTTCGCGCATGTGGCCAATGATTTCATCGGTCAGCAGGATGACCGGGGTGCGGTATTTTTCGGAGAGATTGAAGGCTTTCACCGTCAGGTCGAAGGATTGGGCCACGGAGATTGGGCTGAGCGCGATGATGGGATGGTCGCCGTGCGTTCCCCAGCGGGCCTGCATCACATCGCCCTGCGAGGCGGCGGTCGGCTGGCCGGTGGAGGGGCCAAGCCGCTGGACGTTGACCACCACGCACGGGATTTCGGCCATGGCCGCATAGCCGAGGTTTTCCTGCATGAGCGAAAAGCCGGGGCCGCTGGTGGCGGTCATGGACTTGAGTCCGCCGATCCGCCCGCCGATGATGGCCGCCATGCTGGCGATTTCGTCTTCCATCTGAATAAATTTCCCGCCCACTTTGGGCAGTTCGCGCGACATCACCTCGGCCACTTCGGTGGAGGGGGTGATGGGATAACCTGCATAGAAGCGGCAGCCGGCGGCTATCGCGCCCAGGGCAATCGCTTCGTTGCCTTGCATGAGTTTCACAGACAAAGAAACCTCCTTGTTGTACGACAGATCAGATTTTAGGACAGGTCTCTGACCTGTCCTACTCTAATTTCCGCACCACAATTGCCAGGTCGGGGCAGTGCGTATCGCAAAAATGGCAGGCGGTGCATTTTTCCTGGGCCACCACAACCGGATGGCGTCCGCTGGGGTGCATGGCCAGGACGTTGGTGGGGCAAAACTCGACGCAAATCGTACATCCCTTGCACCAGGTAGCGTGAATCGTCACCTGGCCGCGCGGGCCTTTGCGGGTGGTTGCTTGCGTGGGGGCAGTTACAGCCTCGGTCATTGCAATCCTTTCTTTTCGATTTTCGTTGATACGATAAATCGTATTAATATGATTTTAGCCAACTCCGCTCCAATTTAGAATAGATAAACGTCCTGATTTTGACACATCCTATCATAGGCAAAAAATGCCGGATGACATGGGTCATCCGGCATTTAGGCTGAAACCGTCCCGAAAGTTTCGTCGCAGACAGATAGGGTTTGAACGACACCTTTCGGGACGTTGAAATTATGGATTGGTCTGGTAAGGCTGCTGGTTGTTCCAGCGCCCGCCGCCCTTCATGCCATGCCAGCGCTGGAAGCCGCTGCCATCCAGCGGGCGGACGCCGTCGTTCGGGCAGCCTGCGCCCCAGCCGCGGGCCTGCATCCGCGCGAGCATGGCCTCGGCCTGTTCCTGGGTCAGGACGCCAGCAGCGACAGCCTTATCGAAAGCGGATTTGTGAACCGATTCCATCAGCGCGGGGATGTCCGCTTCGGCAGTCCCGGCATCGAGCGCAATCTGGACCATGCTTTTGCCAGCGGCGCGTTGTTCTTCGATTTGGGCTTCGGTCAGGCCGAGTTTTTCGGCCAGGGCTTGCTCGACATAATCACGCATGGGGCCATAACCGCCGTAGCCGTGCATCCCGCCGCCACCGCCCCGGCCCAACATATAGGATGGAAGCGCCTGCGCTGAAACGAGCTGGAACTGCGCGAAGGCAAAGCCCGCGCCAAAGATGACGAGCGCCAGGGCAAGCACCGCAAATACAAGTAACACTTTTTTCATGGTTTTCTCCTTATCGGTTGTTGTTGAGTCTGGATAACCTTTTGCGGTTATCTTGCCCAAAGGATACCGCGTGATTGTAAAGATTTCGTGAAGGAATCAAAAAGATTCGGTTCGTATCTTTCCAGCATTTTGGGGAGAGAAGCACCGTCCCGCGAGCGATCAACCGAGCGGTTTGAACGGCTCAACCAGGTTTTTCGAGCCAACCTCACCTGCACTTGTCGCGCAGGCGCAAGTGTCGGGACGTTTCCCCAGTTCAGTTTTCACCGGCCAGCAGTTTGATGCGTTCCCAGGGTTTGAGTTTTTCATCGTCCGACAGCAGCGCCTTCAGCTCATACATCTCATCGCGCAGGGCGGCGGCCTTCTCGAATTCCAGGTTTTTGGCCGCTTCTTTCATTTGCTTTTCCATTTCGACAATCATGCGCTTCAACTCGCCCTGCGAGGCGGCTTCGGAGGCCTTGCCGGCTTTGTATTTAGCGCGTTCCTCGGCGATCGCCGTTGCCCCGGCCAGGGCGCGCTCACGCCCTTCTGCCGAGAGCGCATCCGTGATGTCGCGGATGGCTTTGTGAATACTGACCGGGGTGATGCCGTGCTCCTGGTTAAACTTCACCTGCTTGGCGCGGCGGCGATTGGTCTCGGTGATGGCGGCGTTCATCGAGTCGGTCATCCGGTCGGCGTACATGATGACCTTGCCGTTGATGTGACGGGCGGCGCGGCCAATCGTCTGGATGAGGGCCGTGCTGGAGCGCAGGAAACCTTCTTTATCGGCATCCAGAATCGCCACGAGCGAGACCTCAGGCAGGTCGAGACCCTCGCGCAGCAGGTTGATTCCGACGATGACATCGAAGACACCCAGGCGCAGGTCGCGCAGGATGCCCACCCGCTCGAGCGTCTCCACCTCCGAGTGGAGGTAATGTACCTTGATGCCCAATTCCTGGATATACTCGGCCAAATCCTCGGCCATGCGCTTGGTGAGGGTGGTGACCAGCACGCGCTCACCCCGTTCCACGCGCTGGCGGACTTCGCCAATCAGGTCATCGACCTGACCTTTGGTGGGACGCACTTCCACTTCGGGGTCGACCAGCCCGGTCGGGCGGATGATTTGCTCGGCCACGTTTTCGGCGCGTTCCATTTCGTAGGGGCCGGGCGTGGCGGAAGTATAAACCGTGTAGCCCATGCGTTGCTCGAACTCGGCGAACTTGAGCGGGCGGTTGTCCATCGCCGAGGGCAGGCGGAATCCAAATTCGACCAGGGTCTCTTTTCGGGCGCGGTCGCCGTTGTACATGCCGCGAATCTGCGGGACGGTCATGTGACTCTCGTCGAGGATGAGCAGGTATTCGGAGGGCAGGAAATCAATCAGGGTCCAGGGCGCAGTACCAGCGGGGCGGCGGTCGAGGTGGCGGGAATAGTTTTCGATGCCGGAACAATATCCCACTTCCTTGAGCATCTCCAAATCATAGCGGGCGCGCTGTTCGATGCGCTGCGCTTCGAGCAGTTTGCCCTGCTCGTTGAACCGTTTGATGCGTTCAGCCAGTTCCGCTTCGATGTCGCCGATGGCGTCCTTGAGCTTTTCATCGGCGGTGATGTAGTGCTTGGCCGGGTAGATGTCGATTTCGTCCAGTTCGGCGTGGATTTCGCCAGTGAGGGGGGTGAAATCCATGATGCGCTCGACCTCGTCGCCGAAGAAGGTGATGCGGTAGCCGCGCTGGTCGGAGTAGGCCGGGATGATTTCGAGGGTGTCGCCGCGCACGCGGAAGGTGCCGGCGCGCAGTTCCAGGTCGTTGCGCTGGTACTGCCCATCGATGAGCATCCGCATCAGGGCGTTGCGGCGGTAGATTTCGCCGACCTGCAAATGCACCGAGCCGCGCAGGAACTCGTCGGGCGAGCCGAGGCCGTAGATGCACGAGACCGATGCGACAATGATGACATCTTTGCGCGAGACGAGCGCGGTGGTGGCGGCCAGGCGCAGGCGTTCGATTTCTTCGTTGATTTGGGTCTCTTTTTCGATATACAGGTCGTGACGCGGGACGTAGGCTTCGGGCTGGTAGTAATCGTAATACGAGACGAAGTATTCGACGGCGTTATTGGGGAAAAAGTCCTTGAATTCCGAATAAAGTTGGGCGGCCAGGGTCTTGTTGTGCGCCATTATCAAGGCTGGCATCTGCAATTCCTGGATGAGCGAGGCGACGGTGAAGGTCTTGCCGGTGCCGGTCGCGCCGAGCAGGACCTGGTTTTTCTGTCCATTGCGGACGCCGTTGACCAGCGAGGTTATCGCTTCGGGCTGGTCACCGGTGGGGATGAAGGGGGCGGTCAATTGGAAGGGGGGCATGGGTTTCTCCGGGTCGAGGAGGGAACGGACGTTCTATTATAACGTTTTTTTGGAATATAATTTTGCGCATCGTCCGCGCTCAGGACAGGCTTCGCCCCCCGTTTCCTTTTTTTCAGGACGAATCGGGTTCGCAAGACTCGCTTACCCTTGCAAGTCAGGCGTTCAGGCAGAGAGGCCAAATTCAGACACCCGCGCCAGAACTTCCTTGGCGGGCGCGATTCGTCTCAGTACCTTTCCACGTTGAAATTCGGTCAGGTCACTTTCCACTCCAAGGCGCACACCTGCCCTTGCGGGTGGCGCAAGGGTCAGACTGTACTTGGCGAACGGTTGTCGAGCTTGTCGAGACATTGCTTCGGGGTCAATCCGAGCCGGGCTTCTTCTCCCATGCTCCACGACCACAAGAGCATCTTCCCTGGCCTGTTGGCCAGGACAAGCATGCCAGGTCTTCTTCGCTGGCGTTTTGGTCGGTTTCTTCCCTGACCAGTACATGCCAGAGCGTCACCTACAATTTACGAGCCACACCGCAGGTGCTGGATTTTGTAAAAACAAAGCGAAGGCAAGGATGACATCCCCATGACACTGACAGTTATGGAAAAACTTCCTGACAAAGCATGACGAATTGTTATTGAAAATCACCTTACATGGGTGTAAGATACAGGGAAGTTACTATTCCACCAAAGGAGAATCCACATGGCAACCAACAAGAAAAAAACCGGAGTAATCGGTATCCTGACCGGCGGCGGCGACGTGCCGGGGTTGAACCCGGCCATCCGCGCCGTCACCATCCGTGCGTTACGGGAGGGCTACCAGGTTATTGGATTGCGGCGCGGCTGGGGTGGGCTGACCGAGATTGTGCGCGATAAAAACCATGATAATAGCGGCAACTATACGGTTTTGTCGGAGGAAATCGTCAATCGCGCCGGGCGCACGGGCGGAACTTTCCTGCATTCCTCGCGCACCAATCCCAGCAAGGTCAAACTCAAGGATATGCCCGAGCATCTGAAGGATAAGCACAAGGAAGAGCGCAACGACCTGACCGAGGAAGTGCTGAAGAACCTCGACTTCCTGGGCATCGATTACTTGATTCCCATCGGCGGCGACGATACGCTCTCGTATGCAGTGCGCATGTACCAGGAAGGGGTCAAAGTGGTTGCCATCCCCAAAACGATGGATAACGACGTACCTGGCACCGACTACTGCATCGGCTTCAGCACCTGCGTTACCCGCACCATTGCACTGGTCAACAACCTGCGCACGATTGCCGGTTCGCACGAGCGTTTCCTTGTCCTGGAAGTGTTCGGACGCTATGCCGGGTTCACGGCCATGCTGCCCACGATGGCCGGCGCGGCCAACCGTTGCGTGATTCCCGAATATAAATTCAACATCGAACACCTGACCGACCTGATGAGCGCCGACCGCCGGCGCAATCCCAGCAAGTATTCGATTGCCCTGGTCTCGGAAGGGGCGATGTTCGAGGGCGGCGAGATGGTCTTTGAAAAGATGGAAACCGATGCTTACGGACACGCCAAACTGGGCGGCATCGGCGACCTGGTCGGCGCGGCCATGAAGGACATTTCCCCAAAATTCAACGGCGGGCAAACGGTGGAGGTGGTCGAACAGAAACTCGGCTACATGGTGCGCGGCGGCGACCCCGACGCCATCGATTCGGTTGTGCCAATGGCCTTCGGCAACCTGGCGCTCGATCTTGTTTTGAAAGGGATTCACGGGCGGCTGGTAGTGCTAAAGAATGGCCGCTACGACAACGTCCCGCTGGATGTGGTTACGTCAAAAAAGAAATTGGTCAACGTCGAGCAGTTCTATGACACCGAGCGATACCGTCCGCGCTACGAAAACTTCGAGATGAAGCCGTTGTTCATTATGACCAGTGAGTTGTAATTTCGCGTAACGCTCTTTTATCCACCAATCCTCACTTGAGTTTAGAGTTCAATTGCATCTTCTCAAAAAAATGGGGAAACGTCCCGACACTTGCGCCTGCGCGACAAGCGCAGGTGAGGTTTGCTTGAAAAACCTGGTTGAGTCGTTCGAACCGCTCGGCTGAGCGCTCGCGGGACGGTGCTTCTCTCCCCAAAATATTGAGAAGATACGCCCGTTTGTTATAATTGGCCTAATTCAGACCAAAGGAGTAGAAATATGAATTTTGCAATGTGGAAGAAGGCCCTGCAAGTCATTCCCGCCGTCAGCAAGGAGGAATGGGACGCGCTCGATTTTGTCTCGAAATGGCTGATTTCGACCCGCGCCGCCGTGCTGGTGATGACCTTCATGTCAGCCGCCCTGGCCGGATTGTTTGCCCTTCGTGATGGGATGTTCGATTTCCTGCCCTGGCTGGCGCTGGCTCTGGGGCTGATGCTGGCGCACGCCACCAACAACCTGTTCAACGATTATACCGATTACGTCAAAGGCGTCGATAAAGACAACTACTTCCGCACGATGTACGGCCCGCAGCCGGTTGCCAACGGCCTGTTGACCACCACCCAACTGCTGACCTATACCGCCGCAACCGGCGCGGTTGCCGCCGCCCTGGGGATTTACCTTATTGCCATCAACGGCTGGGACCCGGTCATCTGGGTTTTGCTCGGGCTGGGCGCGTTTTTCGTCCTGTTTTACACCTGGCCTCTCAAATACATCGCCCTGGGCGAGGTGGCGGTGCTGCTGGTCTGGGGCCCGCTGATGATTGGCGGCGGTTACTACGTCCTGGCGCACCAATGGGACTGGAACGTGGTTTGGGCCAGCCTCCCGTATTATTTTGGCGTGACCACTGTCATTTTTGGCAAGCATATCGACAAAATCATGGTCGATAAAGAGAAGGGCATTCACACCCTGCCGGTCATTCTGGGCGAACGGAACTCGCGTTTCGCGGTGATTGGGATGATGGCCGCCCCCTACCTGCTCGTGCTGGCGATGATTGCCCTGAAATATTTTACCCCGGTCATGCTGGTCGTCCTGCTGGCCTTCCCAACCCTCAAAGCGACCCTGCCCCTGTTCCTGCAACCCCGCCCCCAAACCCGCCCCGATTGGTTTCCCGATGGGCAGGGCGGCTGGCCGCTGTTCTTCGCGCCGCTGGCCTTTCGCAACAACCGCGCCTTTGGCGGCCTGTTCATGCTCGGCCTGCTGGTGGATGTGCTGATTCGCATCTATGCCCCGGCGTTTTGGCGTTAACAACCTTTTCCTCCTTTCGGGTGATACAGATTTCACCCAAAAAATCTGGACAAAAGTGGTAGATTTCACAGGACAGGCTGTATAATTCCGCCCGTTCAAGACGAAAGGAAAGTGCGATATGCCGGTCAATTTTGGAATGTGGCGCAAGGCCGCCTGGGAACTCATCAAACTGGATGACAAAAAAGAGTGGGACGCGCTCGATGTCATCTCGAAATGGCTGATTGCCACCCGCTCGGCGGTTACGGCAGTCACGGTGTATTCTTCCATCATTGCGGGCCTGCTGGCCTGGCGCGATGGCTATTTTTCCCTGCTGCCCTGGCTGGTGGTGACGCTCGGCCTGTTCATCGCGCACGGGACGAATAACCTGCTTAATGATTACACCGACTACTCGCGCGGGGTCGATAAAGACAACTACTTCCGCACTCAGTATGGCGTCCACCCGCTCGCGCAGGGCTTCTGGACGAAATCGCAGCAAATCCAGTGGTTCCTGGTCAGCGGCGTGATAGCCTTCCTTTCCGGCGTTTACGCGCTCTGGTACACAGCCTTCAACCCGCTCGTCATTGGCCTGTTTGCCTTTGGCGCGCTCGTGCTGCTCTTTTACACCTGGCCGATGAAATACTGGGCGCTCGGCGAACTGTCGATTTTCCTGATTTGGGGTCCCATCATGATTGCGGGCGTTTACCTTGTCCTCTCCGGCCAGTGGAGTTGGCTGGTCGCGCTGGCGGGCATCCCCTTCGGGTTGAGCGTCGCCAGCATCAACGTCGCCAAGCACACCGACAAACTCGACGACGACAAAGCCAAGGGCGTCGGGACCTTCCCGGTGCGCGCCGGGCAAGCCTTTGCGCGCTATACGACGATGGCAGCCGTTGTAATTGCTTACGCCGTCATCATCTACCTCGTTGCCACCGGCTATTTCTCCACCTTCATGCTGCTCGTCCTGTTCGCCGCGAAGCGCGCCTTTTACGCCATCGCCGTCCTCTCTAAGCCGCGTCCCGCCGGGCCGCCGGCTGGTTTCGAAGCCTTCTGGCCGACCTGGTTTTCGGGCTTTGCCTTCTACCACAACCGCATGTTTGGCGGCCTGTTCGTCCTGGGCGTGCTGCTCGATGTCGTCTTCCGCCAGTTTCCCCTGCCGATTTCCCTCAACTGGCTGGGCGCGATTGCCCTGGGTCTCGGCGCGCTGATTGTCGGGGTTCGTTTCTTGCAAGAGAAGCGGGGAACCAGGTAAAGAAGAATTGTTCACCGTTGCCCAAAGCACTGGCTGCAAGCACGGAACGATAGGAGCGATGCAGCTGCGTTACACCCTCGGCCTGGCGATTAGGACGAATATCCTACCCAAAAGCCGGGTAATTTAACTGATTTTTAATGTAATTTAGACAAAAAGGGTGTATATTATCAATAACGACACCTGCCCTCCCTTTTACTGGTAATCCAGGTGTCGCCACCGAAACGGTTTGACATGCCCCCCCATGCCGGCCATATCGGTGGTGTCCCTCCCCCTCAAGGCTATCCGGTATGTCATTATGCATACCGGATAGTCCGTTTAATTGTACAATACTCCTATGACGACCGTTTACACATACCTTCCTTCGCCCAATCACCGTTTCCCCGACCACCCGGAGCGGTCCGAACGGCTGGATGCGCTGGCGCTGGAGCAGGTTCCCGGCATCGAGCAGATTCCCGTCATCCCGGCCGCCATCGAACAGGTTGCGCGCGTCCATCATCCGCGCATGATTGAGCAGTTGGAAGCGGTCTGCCCGCAGGGGCCGGGCATCATCGATTACGCGCCGACTTACGTCACGCGGACTTCGTTTACCGACGCGTTGAACGCCGCCGGGGCAGCCACCAGCGCTGCGCGCGCGGTGCTGGATGGTACCGCGCGCAACGCCTTCAGTATCGCCCGCCCGCCGGGGCATCACGCCGAGCCGGGCCGGGCGATGGGTTTTTGCCTGTTCAACAACGCCGCCATCGCCGCGCAGGAAGCGCTGGCAGGCGGCCTGGAACGGGTGGCCGTCATCGATTTCGATGTCCATCATGGCAACGGGACACAGGCCGCGTTTTGGAATGACCCGCGCTGCGGCTATCTCTCCACCCATCAGGAGGGAATCTACCCCGGCACGGGCTGGCTGGAGGATGCCGACAGCGCCGACAAACGCGGACGCATCGTCAACCTCCCCCTCCCTGCGCGGACGGGCGGCGAGGGCTTCCGGCAAATCCTGGGGGCGGTGATAAAGCCTTTCGCCTGGAAATTCCAACCGGAACTGTTGATTGTTTCCGCCGGGTACGACGCCCACTGGCGCGACCCGCTGGCCTCGCTGGGTCTCTCGACCGCCGGATATGCGATGCTTTCGCGGGGATTGGTCGAGATAGCGGAAGAACGCTGCCAGGGTCGAATCATCTTCCTGCTGGAGGGTGGCTACGCCGCTGATAACGTGGCAAACGGCATCGAGGCCGGCCTGGCCGCTTTAACGGGACATCCACAAAAAGACATCGCCGACGCCTGCCCGCACCGCGAGCCGGAGATTGGGGCCAGGCTGGCGCAGACCCGAGAATGGCACGGATTCGTTGGAAAATGAGTCGGACGGTATGTTTTCGGGCAATCCCGAAATCCGCTTCCAACAACTGATGACCGCCCTGAAAGAACGCGGTTTCCGGCTGACGCCCCAGCGCGTCGAGTTGGTGCGCCTGATTGCCCGAAGGACACCCCAGCGCCAACCAGTTTTTACGAAGCCATCAAGCAGAAATTCCCCACCATGAGCCATGCAACGGTCTATAAGACCCTGGCCCTGCTCAAGGACATCAACCAGGTCTTCGAGATTGATTTGCATGGCAATAGTCACTACGACGGCAACCGCCCCGAACCACAGTCTATGCCCAAGACGACAACAAAGAGAAGTTCGCGCGCGATTTCGTGGCAGCCTGGAACAAGGTCATGAATCTCGACCGCTTCGGCCTGGCCTGAGTGTTGCGGAATTCATTCCGCATCCCAAACCCACCGTCCCGAAGGTTGCCTAAAACCTCCGGGACGGTTCTTTACGGTTTGGTATAATCCTCGCCGGAGATACTTATGAAAAAATTCCTTTTGCTCATTCCCCTGGCCTTGCTGCTGGCGTTTTGTTCGCCCGCTCCCGCCGCCCAGCCTGCGCCGGATGTTTCGTCGATTGTCAGCGCCACGTTGACAGCGGTGGCGTCTGACGGACAGGTCGTATCGTCGGTTCAGGCTGGCGGCGTCGAAGGCCGCCTGGGCTACCCGGCAGATTCGCTGCCCGCCATGCGGATTGTGGCCTTCCAGGTCGCCACCGGGCAATATTATTCGGTGGATACCGTCGCCGGACAATCGACCTACCGGTTGGATGGCCTGGCCGAGGGCAAATACAACGTCCTGGCTTACACCCTCGGCGGTGACTCTTTCCCGGTGGGTCTGGCGGGCGGCTACACCCAGGCCGTGATGTGCGGGATGGGTCCGGAATGCACCGACCATGGCCTGGTAGATGTGATTGTCTTCGACGGTGAAATCACGCCAGGCGTCGATATCCTCGACTGGCTCCAGCCCAACTTCCCACCCATGCCGTAACGCGGAATTCATTCGGCAACATCACCGCGACAACCGCTCGCCCCTGCCCAAAGTGGAGTGAGTCTGGTAAAATAGCCCATGTAAGCCGGAACTTCCCCGTAAACGCAAGCCCCGGTCTCCCATGCCGGGGTTTTTCTGTGTGTATGAACAAGAAAGCAAAAAACAAATCACCCAATTATCAAATCACCCAATCCTTATGCTGAAAGAACGAACCGAACTCCGTAATATTGCCATCATCGCCCACGTCGACCATGGCAAGACCACCCTGGTCGATTTTCTCCTGCGCCAATCGCACACCTTCCGCGAAAACCAGCAGGTGGCCGAGCGCGTGATGGATTCCAACGACCTCGAGCGTGAACGCGGCATCACCATCCTGGCCAAGAATACCGCCATCACGCTATTCGATGATGTTACCCAACAGAACGTCAAAATCAACATCGTCGATACCCCGGGCCACGCCGATTTTGGCGGCGAGGTCGAGCGCATCATGAATATGGTCGATGGCGTTCTCCTGCTGGTCGATGCCGCCGAAGGCCCCATGCCGCAGACCCGTTTTGTGCTTAAAAAGGCCCTCGAGCGCGGTCATAAGGCGGTCGTGGTCGTCAACAAAGTCGACCGGCGTGATGCCGAACCAGCCCGGGTGCTGAACGACACTTTCGACCTTTTCATCGAACTTGGCGCGAGCGACGAGCAGGCCGACTTCCCGGTCATCTATGCCCAGGCCACCACCGGGCGCGCCGGGCTGACTCCCGATCTCGGCCCCGACCTGAAACCGCTCTTCGACACCATCCTGCGCCACATCCCCGCTCCCAGGGTGGACGAGGACGCCCCGCTCCAGATGCTCGTCACCACGCTGGGCTATGACGACTATCGCGGCGTGACTGCCGTCGGGCGCGTCTTTGCCGGCAAAATCAGGGCCGGGCAAAAACTGGCGCGTTTAACGGTGGATGGCAAAAACCTGCCTGAATCAGCCCGCTACCTGTACACCTTCCAGGGCCTGAACAAGGTCGAGGTGGAGGAAGTTTCGGCGGGCGACATCATCTCCCTGGCCGGGCTGGAAGGAATCGGCATTGGGGAAACACTCGCCGACCCGCTCAGCCCGGTTGCCCTGCCGCCGATTCGGGTGGAGGAACCCACCGTCCGCATGACCTTCGGCGTCAATACCTCGCCGTTTACCGGGCGCGAGGGCAAGTGGAGCACCTCCCGCAAACTGCGCGAGCGGTTGTTCGAGGAACTGCGCACCAACGTCTCCCTGCGCGTCGAGGAAACCGACTCGGCGGAAAATTTCCTCGTCTCCGGGCGCGGTGAACTACACCTGGGCATCCTCATCGAAACCATGCGCCGCGAGGGCTACGAGTTCCAGGTCTCGCGTCCTGAAGTGATTTTCCATAAAGCTGAGGATGGCGAACTGCTCGAACCTTATGAGGAAGTCCACATCGAAACCAGCGCCGAAACAGTTGGCGTGGTGGTGGAGATGCTCGGTTCGCGGCGCGGCAAGATGATGGAAATGCACGATACCGGCGACGGGCATGTCCGCCTGGTCTATATCGCCCCGACGCGCGGCCTGCTCGGTTTCCGCTACCAATTCCTGACCGCCACGCGCGGGATGGGCATCATGAACACGCTTTTTCACGGTTACGACGAGTTAGCCGGGCCAATTGCGACCCGCTCGACCGGCTCGCTGGTGGCGATGGAACCGGGCGACACGACTTCCTACGCCCTGAAAGGCGCCGAGGAGCGCGGCATCCTGTTCGTCAACCCTGGCGTGGCTGTTTATATGGGAATGGTGATTGGCGAAAACACCCGCCCCGGCGATATTGCCATCAACGTCTGCCGCAAGAAGCACCTGACCAATATGCGCGCCTCGCGCGGCGACATGGAAATCCGCCTGACGCCGCCGCGCCAGATGTCGCTGGATGAAGCCATCGAATACCTGGCGGAAGACGAACTGCTCGAAGTGACCCCGCTCAATTACCGCATCCGCAAGCGCATCCTCGATACCGAAGAGCGCGGCAAGCAGACCAAAAAGACGAAAGAAGCGTTGGAGGAAGCCTAGGAGTGTGGTGAAAAAGTGGCCCCTCCTCAAAAGCGCGAAAATCGGGTAAAAATAGGGCAACCCAACCACCCGGAGCGCCGCCAGGAACACCCGCAAGCCAGTCTATTTGACGCCTTATGTCTTCCCCACCGCGTATCGCCAGATTCATTTTGTGGGAAAATGGGTCAAATCATTGGGAAACTATTCCGTGACGAAGATCTGAAAGAAATGTACAGCGCGGACAATGGGCGTCCAAGCCTGCCTCCGTCAATCATGGCCGGGGTGTTATTGCTTCAATTCTATGATGACGTATCAGATGGGTCGTATATGACCTGCGCTGGAAAGTGGCCTTAAATCTGGCGTTGGATTATGAAGGCTTTGAGCGTTCTTCGATGAGTGTCTTTCGGCAACGCCTGATAGAACACAAACAAGAACGTTACGCCTTTGACCGTCTCCTGGAGGTTGCCCGCGAAGAAGGTTTTTTAGCCGACAAAGTAACCCTGCTGCTCGACGCCACCAATGCAAAGGGAGCCGGAGCCAGGCAAGATACCTGCGCCCTGATTCGCAAGGGCATCCGCAAAATACTCAAGACGCTGGGCTATCATTTGCCCGGAAAACGCCAGGGGTGTTCGGTGGAAATCGAGACACTGCTGAAAACCTACATAGACGAAGACCGCCGAGCCGAAATCGACTGGAGCGACCCGGAAATGCGCAACGCAAAATGCTCGTGACCGACTGCGAAACGGTGCTGGATTTGGCGACAGAAAAGATAGAAAACCCGGAAGTACGCACCCTGGGCTGGACGCTCAGCAAAATCCTGGGCGACGACGTTGAACAAACACCCGAGGGCGGTCGCAAAATCCGGCAAGGCAGCGCCAGCAACCGCTTCATCAGCCTGGTCGACACCGAAATGCGGCACGGACGCAAAAGCGCCTCCAAAACGTTCGACGGTCACAAAGTATCAACCAGCACAGATCAAGCCAGCGAACTTATTTTAGATATCGCAGACATGCCCGCCAACCTGGGCGACGGACAAGACCTGCTGCCCGCCATCAAACGGGTCGAAGAAAAGATCGGCGTCATCGTTGCGCGCGCCATTGCCGACAGCGCCTACGGCTCTGGCGAAAACCGCGCCGCCTGTGGCCGAACGCCCGGAAAACCCGATTGACCTGCTTGTCCCCATGCGTCGCCCCGCCGACCCTGAAGTGGACAAATCCGCCTTTCAGATTGACGCGCAGGCCAAAACCGCCACCTGCCCAAGCGGTCAAACCGTCCCCGCCAGTAAAGTCCAGACAAACCAGGCAGGGCGCGCCGCGCTCCAATTTACCTTTCAGCGCAGCATCTGCCAGGCTTGCCCCCTGTTTGAACGTTGCGTACACAGCGAAACCGCCGGGCGTACCGTGAGTACAGGCTTTTACGAAGAATACCTGATAGAAGCGCGCCAGCGGCAAGAAGCCGACGAGTTCAAAACACTCTATCGCCTGCGCCCGCGCATCGAAGGCAAACAGGCTGAACTGGCTGCTCACGGCCTGCGCGATACCCGCTGCATCGGAGCAGCCAAACAGCCGGCATCAACCTGAAACGCCTGTTCAAGTTGTCTGAAATTCAAGACAACAAACCTCTGTTTTCCGCGCCGCAGATCATGCGCGAAGTCAAAATGGAGGTTTTGATGGCGTAGAAATATCCCAAAAAGCTAATACTCGTCAGATACATGCTGACTTGGCAGCAAGCATCCGAGTTTTCATGCCCGCTAACGCTTCCCTGATTAGTTGGTAAGGTTCCGCTTCGCCCTACAGTGGGGTTTTTCATAGCACTCTTAGCGAAGCACTCCCGAAGTGAAACGGAGCGGGGCAGGGGGTGTCCACTCCGCTGCGCTGCGGGGGCTGCGCGCTAGCGCATTTCGGAGGTCTTCCGCGGTTCGAGTCAGTCGTCAGGCGGGTGAGCAGCGGATAAGTCAAAACTCCATAGCGGACTCTTCTGGTTTGTTCAGCCAGCCGGGGGTAGTTGCCGGGCGATTCGCCGGTCGACTTTGCCCATTGGGTAGGATTCCAGTTCGGGTAAGGGAATCCATTGTAAGGTCGATGAATCAGCGAGGGGTTCGGCGAGTTGGCAGAGCCAGGGGGTTTCTCTCAGCCGAAAGTGGGTGTAGGCGTGCTGGATTTCGGGGAGGCGCGTGAGCGGAGTCACTTTCAACCGGTAGGATGTTTCAATAGCGGTCACAAGGGATTCGGTGGAGTCGGCTTCCACTTCTGCGGCGGGGAATTCCCACAGGCCGCCGAGCAGGCCTCCAGCGGGGCGGCGGCTGAGGAGGGTTTTTCCATCCAAAACAATCACGGCGGCGGCTTTGCGTTGGCGTGGGACTTCGGCTTTGGGCCTGGTAACAGGGCGCTGTTCCTGGTTTCCCTGTCGGCAGGCGAGGCAGATTTCTTGCGCGGGGCAAAGCAGGCAGCGCGGGTTCTTGGGCAGGCAAATCGTCGCGCCTAAATCCATGAGGGCCTGGTTGTAGTCGCTGGCGCGGCCCGGCGGGAGGTGGGTTTCGGCCAGTTGCCACAGGGCGTTTTCGCCCTCGGCGCGGTCGGCGGGCAGGGAAATGTCGAAGACGCGCGCGAAGACTCGTTTCAGGTTGCCGTCGAGGGTGGCGACGTCCTGCCCGAAGGCGATGGAGGCGATGGCGGCGGCGGTGTAGCGCCCGATGCCGGGCAGTTTGCGCAGTTCGGCAAGATTGGCCGGGAGTTGGCCGCCGTGTTCGGCCAGGATAACTTGGGCGGCTTTGCGCAGGTTGCGGGCGCGGCTGTAGTAGCCCAGGCCTTCCCAGGCCGAGAGGACGTCCTGTTCAGGGGCGGCGGCCAGGGCAGCCAGGGTGGGAAAACGTTCCATCCAGCGCGCGAAGTAGGGGATGACGGCTTCAACCCGGGTTTGCTGGAGCATGATTTCGCTGACCCAGACGGCGTAAGAATCAGGATGCCCGCTCCTTTGCCCGGCGGGGGTCCGCCAGGGGAGGATGCGGGCATGTTTTTCATACCAGGCCAGGATGCGCCGGGCAAATTCGTCCATTTAGAACTGGAAGCCGCCTTTGCCGGGAACGACCTTGTAGGCGTAGTTTTTGACAAAGTCCTGGAGTTTGTCGCGCAGGCCAGTCCATTCGACCGAGCCAAGCACGCGCTGCGCGCCGGGCAGGTCGGGGGCCAGCAGAGCGACCAGGATTTGGGGATATTCGCCGTAGATGGTGGCCCAGGCTTCGATGGGTTCGAGGCCCAGGCGCTGGACGCCGGGAATGAATTCGCCGATGACGAATTCGAAGTATTCCTGTTCGCGCTCGGGGGCGATATCCCAGGTGAGGAGGAGTTTGACTGACATAAGATTGTCCGCGATTGGGTGGGCCAGGTCTAGGACAGGTCTGAGGCCTGTCCCAGATTAGCCGCCGGAGGCCAGGTTAAGCACGACGACTTTGGTCTCGTCGGGCAGGCCGGAGCGGGAGATTTTGAGGGAGGGGACGGCCTCGGCAGCGGTCAATCCCATTTCTTTCAGGAATTTGGAGAGCGGGTCGAGTTGGATTTTGCAGGCTTTCAGGCCGTAGTGCATGGGGATGACGATGTTCGGTTCGAGCAGCGAGATGACTTCCGCCGCTTTGGCCGCGTTCAGACCATTGCCGCCGCCGACCGGTACGAGGGCGATATGCACCGTACCGAGGGCTTCCACTTCAGATTGGGTGGGGACCTGGCGCAGGTCGCCCAGATGGGCGACGTTCAGGCCGTCGTAATCGAAGACGTACAGGGTGTTGCGCGGTTTTTCGACGTTTTTCTTGCCGTTGGTGTCGGTCTGGACGCCGGTAATGAAGACGCCGCCGATTTCGAACTCGCCAGGGCCGGTGATGCGATGCGAAGTGCCTTTAACGGCGCTGGTAAAGTTATGTCCCGGCGCTTCGTGGCTGACGGTGACGATATCGGCTTTCAGGCGCAGCGGTTCGTAGCCAACGACCTCGCTATCGAAGGGGTCGGTGACGACGCTGGCCATGCCGCGCTCGGTGAGTCGAAAACAGGAGTGCCCGTACCATGTGATTTCCATTTGAATGTTGTTACCTCCAGGTCAATTATACCCGCTGCGGGGCGCGCGGAAGTTATAATTTGGGTTTCTCTTACAAAAGAATAACCTGAGGAGTCTCATTGAAACCGTCCCGAAGGTTTCTGAAAGAAAGGCAAAGCCGCGCGAAAAGCCTTCGGGACGTTTCTTTATCAAACTTGTATGCGTCATATCAATCGATTTGCCTACATCGAAGCCCTGTTCGCCGTCATCGTCTGGGGCGGGACGTTCATCGCAACCAAATTGGCCTTGCAGGAGGCCTCGCCGGCCACGCTGGTCTGGCTGCGTTTTGGGATGGGCGTTCTCATCCTCGGCGCGACGGCGGCCCTGCGCCGCCAGTTTGCGCTGCCCTCGCGCGCCGAGTGGGGCTATTTCGCGCTGGTGGGGTTCATCGGCGTGACCTTTCACCAGTGGCTGCAAGCGACCGGGCTGCAAACCGCTGCGGCGACCACAACCGCATGGATTGTGGCAACCATCCCGGTCTTTACGGCGCTGTTGGGCTGGCTGTTCCTGAAGGAACGCCTGACGTTTTTACGGATTTTTGGGATTGGGCTGGCGGCGATGGGTGTGCTGGTGATTGTGAGCAGGGGCGACCTGGCCGCGCTGGCGGCGGGCGACTTCGGAACTCCCGGAGATTTTCTCATCCTCATCAGCGCGCTCAACTGGGCGGTGTTCTCGATTCTCTCGCGCCGAGGGCTGGAAAGACATCCCGCCGCAAGGATGATGTTCTATGTGATGGCGCTCGGCTGGCTGTTTGCGAGCATCTGGCTGTTCGGGTTCGGCCCCGGCTGGAGCGAAATCCCACATTTCACGCTCAACGGCTGGGGCAATATCCTGGTTTTGGGGATTCTCGGCTCCGGGCTGGCGTATATCGCCTGGTACGATGCCCTGCAAGTCATCCCGGCGGGGCAATTGGGGGCATTTATCTATGTCGAGCCGCTGGTGACGATGGTGATGGCAGCGTTCCTGCTGGGGGAGGCCATTACGGTAGTGTCAATCATCGGCGGGGCGGCGACGATTGTGGGGGTATACCTGGTCAATCGATGAAGCGGATTGGACAACGGATGAAGCGGAGAAGCGGA
>DAOUAZ010000034.1:0-2460 GCA_034432975.1 Anaerolineales bacterium
TGGCAGCCGCACGGCTCGCAATTCACAATTGTCGAACCTGTTCCAGAAGACTGCCTGCTGATAACCATCAAGCAGCCGCCCAAACTCGACAGGGAGGAAGTTCTCAAAGCCGTGCAATACGACGAGAGTTGGATTACCGTCAGCCGCCGGAAATAATCCAAACACCGGGTTTCCTTCGTGTTCCTTCGAGAACTTTGTGGTTAAAATTTTTAGAACTCCCCGCCCTCCCATTCCCGCATGAACTGTTCCAGGAATAGTTCCATGTGGGCGTGGCGTTGGGCGGCAACTTTTTGCGCCGTTGGCGTGTTCATGCGGTCTTTGAGCAGCAGCAGTTTCTCGTAAAAATGATTGATGGTGGCGCTGCCGCTGTTCTGGTACTGCTCGAAACTGGCGTGCATCTGCGGCGGGGAGGCCGGGTCATACAGCAGCCGCCCTTTGTGGCCGCCATACGCAAAAGCGCGCGCAATGCCAATCGCGCCAATCGCGTCCAGCCGGTCGGCGTCCTGCACAATCTGACCCTCGAGGGTGCGCATCGGCGTCTCCACCAAGGCCCCCTTGAACGACAGGCCGGTGATAATCTCGCAGACGTGTTCGGCCAGGGCCGGGTCGACGCCCATTCGACGGAGCCAGGCTTCAGCCCGGACGGGCCTTCCCTCACCCTTTCCCCCCTCTCCCTTTGGGAGAGGGGTTGGGGGTGAGGGAATTAACTTCCAGTCATCAAGGTCGTGCAATAGCGCGGCCAATTCCACCGTGTAGACATCCGCTTTTTCATATTTACACAGGGTCAGGGCGGTCTTCCACACCCGGACGATATGCCACCAGTCGTGGCCAGACGAATCGCGCGCGAACTCGCCTTTGACATACTCAGCGGTGCGTTGGATGATTTCTTCAGGAGTCATGGGTCTGTTTTACCACAAATCATCTGATAAAATAACACACTATGCAATCCTCCCTCGAAAAACTCCGCAAATTTTTCCGTCTCGAAGCCGAAAACAAATATGGCAACATCGCCGTCATCGGCGGCCTGGCGAAAATCCTCGACTTTTGGGAAGCCGAAGCCCGCCACGAAGGCGTCCCCGAAGAGACCATCCAACTCGTCGCCGCGCGCCTGCGCGACTACCACCGTCTGACCCCCGCCTCGCGCGCCGATACGCTCAAGGGAGTATGGAAAAGGATTCAAGGCCAGGGCGAGGCCCCGTTACCGGAACCAGTCTACGCCCCCGAAGGTTCCCAGCCGGAGCGGGCCGGTCACGAGCCGCCTCCCGTTATGGAAGAACGCCCCGCAGTCCGCCCGCGCCCCCAACCCGAAGCCGCTCCCGTTTCGAGCCGCCGCCCGGCCCCCTCGCGCTCCGCCTCCTACGCCGGGGCGCAGACCTCGCAAACTCCCATCGCCCTCAACGCCAGCCTGACCGTCTTGCAGGGCGTCGGCCCGCGCAACGCCGAAGCGCTCAAAAAAATGGGGCTGTACACTCTGGGCGACATGCTCTACAACTTCCCGCGCCGCTACGACGACTACAGCCAACTCAAACCCATCCGCAGCCTGGTCTATGGCGAGGTGGTGACGGTCATCGGGCAGGTGCAGAGCGTTCACGAACGCAAAGCGCGCGGCGGCAAAATGAGCATCATCGAATGCGTTATTTCGGATGGCACGGGGGCGCTGCGCATCACCTGGTTCAACCAGCCCTGGCTGATGAACCGCCTGAAAGACGGCATGCCCATCGCCGCCGCCGGGAAAATTGAGCAATACCTGGGCCGCCTGGTACTCAACAGCCCCGAATGGGAACCGGTGGAGACCGACCACCTGCGCGCCAACCGCATCGTGCCGGTTTATCCGCTGACGGCAAACATCACCCAGAACTGGCTGCGCAAGCAGATGGAGCAGGTCATCCGCTTCTGGGCCCCGCGCCTGCCCGACCCGCTGCCCGAATCGGTGCGCGGGGCGGCGGAATTGTTCGCGCTGGGCGAGGCCATCCAGCAGGCGCATTTCCCCGAGACCCAGGCCAATCTCAAGGCGGCCCGCGAGCGGCTGGCCTTCGACGAGATTTTCTACCTCCAGATGGGAGTCCTGCGCCAGAAGCGCGATTACCAGTCGGCGGTCGCGCGCATGTTCGACGTGCCGGATGACTGGCTGGCGGAGCGCATCGCCGCCCTGCCCTTCCCGCTCACCGGGGCGCAGAAACGCGCCATCGAGGACATCGTGGTCGATGTCGGTTCGGGCCGCCCGATGAACCGCCTGATTCAAGGCGATGTCGGCTCTGGCAAGACCGTCGTGGCCGCGCTGGCGGCGATGATGATTACCCGGCAGGGAGCGCAGGCCGCCATCATGGCCCCCACGTCCATCCTGGCCGAGCAGCATTTCAAGAATTTCTCCAACTTCCTGGTCGCGGAGGGCCTGCTGGCCGAAGGTCAGGTGCGCTTGTTGACCGGCGACACCGCCAACAGCGAGCGGGAATCCATCCA
>DAOUAZ010000035.1:0-11457 GCA_034432975.1 Anaerolineales bacterium
ACAAATTGGTGATGGATGGATTAACGGCGGTTTTTTTGTTTTGCAGCCTGAAATTGTTAACCACATTAAAGGCAACGCAACCTATTGGGAACGCGAACCTCTTGAGCAACTTGCCAGACAAGGGCAGTTGGTTGCTTTTCATCATGATGATTTCTGGCAATGTATGGATACAATGCGAGATGTACAGTACTTAGAAAAACTTTGGCAGGAAAGTCAAGCCCCATGGAAACTATGGAATTGAACCATTCTTTCTGGTTGGACCGTCCAACATTCATCACCGGCGGAACGGGATTGGTAGGCTCATGGCTGGTCAAGTATTTACTGGAAGCTGGCGCAGATGTAGTTTGCCTGGTGCGCGACTGGGTTCCGCAAAGTGAACTGGTTCGCACCAGCAGGATTGAACGGGTCAAGATTGTGCGCGGAGATATACGAGACCGTGAAATGCTTGAACGCGCCTTGGGCGAATACGAGATAGATACCGTTATCCATCTGGCGGCACAGACAATTGTCACTATCGCCAATCGTAATCCCATCTCGACATTTGAGGCTAACATCGCCGGTACCTGGAACTTGCTGGAGGCCTGCCGTCGCAGCCCCAAAGTTAGTCAAATCGTTGTTGCCTCATCAGACAAAGCCTACGGCGATCAGGAAGTTCTTCCGTATAGCGAGAATACACCGCTTCAGGGTCAACACCCTTACGATGTAAGTAAATCTGCGGCAGACCTAATTGCGCACACCTATGCGGTTAGCTATGACCTGCCTGTCGCTATTACCCGTTGCGGGAATTTTTACGGTGGCGGGGATTTGAATTGGAACCGCATCGTCCCCGGAACCATCCGTTCGATATTAAGAGACCAGCGGCCTGTCATTCGCTCAGATGGAGAATATGTCCGCGATTATTTCTATGTGGAAGATGGCGCAGTAGCTTACATGCTCCTGGCAGAGAAACTCGCTTTTCACCCAGAACTCAAAGGACAGGCTTTCAATTTTTCAAATGAAATTCAGGTCACGGTTCACGACATTGTAAACCGCATTCTTGCCCTTATGGATTCAGACCTGGCACCCGAAATCCGAAACGAAGTCTCCAACGAAATTCGTCATCAATATCTCAGCGCTGAAAAAGCGCGAAAAGAGCTCAATTGGAAACCTTTGTTCAGCCTGGATGAAGGTTTACAAAAAACCATTAGTTGGTATAAGGATTTCCTTCAACATGAATAATGTAGCCAATCTTCTACGAGAAAAAATTCTAAATCTGGTGGCCGAATATTCGATAGAAGCATTCTCGGCCAAGCCATTCGTTCCCGGTGAAACGCATATTCCGGTTGCGGGACGCGTGTTCGATGCTGCTGATATTCAATCACTCGTAGATGCAAGTCTCGATTTCTGGTTGACAACAGGCAGGTTCGCAGCGCAATTTGAGAAAGAGTTCGCGCGATTTTTCAATTTGCGCCACGCAGTCCTGGTTAACTCCGGGTCATCTGCTAATTTGCTGGCGCTCACATGCCTGACATCTCCCTCTCTCGATAAACGTCAACTGAAGCCTGGCGATGAAGTGATTACAGTAGCAACGGGTTTCCCGACAACAGTCAACCCAATATTCCAAAACAACCTGACCCCGGTCTTCGTTGATGTCAAAATTCCGACTTACAATATAGACATCAGTCAGTTACAAGATGCACTCTCCCCAAAAACCCGCGCCGTGATGCTTGCCCACACTTTGGGCAATCCATTCGAACTGGAGGCAGTGACCGCTTTCTGTAAAAAACATAATCTCTGGTTGGTCGAAGATTGCTGCGATGCTGTCGGGGCCACTTATAACGGGCAAATGGTCGGAAGTTTTGGCAGTTTATCTACCGTTAGTTTTTATCCCGCTCACCATATTACTATGGGAGAAGGTGGAGCAGTGTTGACAAACGAACCCAAACTCAAAAAGCTGTTGGAATCTTTTCGAGACTGGGGACGCGATTGTTGGTGCGAACCGGGTAAAGATAATACCTGCGGCAAACGCTTTGACTGGCAGCTCGGCAATTTGCCTCCAGGATACGACCATAAATACACCTATTCGCACCTTGGTTACAACCTAAAGGCAACCGATATGCAGGCGGCAGTTGGTGTTTCACAACTCAAAAAATTGCCAGGGTTTATCGAGCAAAGGCGTGAAAACTTTACTTACCTGTTCAATCGGCTCGAACACTTTAAAGATTTTTTTATCCTGCCTCAACCCACAGTGAATGCAAACCCAAGTTGGTTTGGCTTCCCGCTCTATGTCAGGCCAGAAGCACCCTTCACGCGTGACGAAGCCGTGCAATGGCTAAACACAAACAATATCGGCACGCGCTTGCTGTTCGGCGGCAATCTGGTGCGCCAACCTGCTTATGCTGGACAAAACTATCGCATTATCGGCAATCTGGAGAAATCAGATGAAGTGATGAAACGGGTTTTTTGGATTGGTGTCTACCCTGGGCTGACCCAAGCCATGTTAGATTATGTTTACGAAATGTTCAAGAAATTGTGCAAAGGATAATCCCATGATACACGATGTAATCATTCACCCCCTACGGCAAATTCCCGATGAGCGTGGGAAAATTATGCACATGCTCCGGGCCACCGACCCACACTTTGAAAAATTCGGAGAAATCTATTTTTCCATCGTATATCCGGGAGTTGTTAAAGGCTGGCATATTCATCGTGAAATGACCCTGAATTATGCGGTCGTCGTCGGCGCAATCAAATTGGTTCTTTACGATGAGAGGGAGAACTCGCCATCCAAAGGTCAGATTATGGAATTATTTATTGGAGAAGGAAACTATTCTCTGGTAAAAATTCCTCCTCAAGTCTGGAATGGGTTCAAAGGGGTTGGAACCATACCGGCGATTGTAGCAAATTGCGCAACAATGGCGCACGACCCAAATGAAATCAGCCGCATCGACCCACACAATAACCACATTCCTTACACCTGGGATAGTATCGACAGATGAGCTGCAACCTTGTCATTGGCGCTTCAGGATTGGTTGGAGCATATCTTGATGCAATGCTTCGAGCGACCGGGCAAAAAGTTATCTCCACCTACTTCGCTAATCCAACATCTTCTGCTACTTCACTGCTAGATGTGCGGCAAAGAGATGATGTCACCAAACTGGTGGCCCAAACCGAGCCAACGCATATATTTATCCCCGCCGCCATCCCAAATGTCGATTATTGTGAAACCCACCCTAACGAAGCGTACCAGACCAATGTTCTCGGCATCAAGAATGTGGTGCTGGCTGCCAATGCTGTTGGGGCGCGCGTCATTTACTTTTCCAGTGATTATATTTTCGACGGTAAAAGCGGTCCTTATGACGAAACAGAGACGGCCAATCCGATAAGCGAATACGGCCGCCAGAAATTAGAGTCTGAACACTACATAACCCTGTATTCGAACAATTACCTGATAATTCGAACAACGGTCATCTATGGATGGGAACACCAAGGCAAAAATTTTGTTTTTCGTCTCATCCAATCGTTGCAAGAAGGACGCCCTGTCAATGTCCCTGTAGACCAAGTTGGCAGCCCAACCTATGCTGGTCACCTGGCAAAAGCTTCGATAGAAATGGCATCACAAACCGATGTTAATTTACTTAATATCGCCGGACGAGACTGCATCAGCCGGTACGATTTTGCCCGGCGAACCGCGAAAATATTTGGGCTGAATGAAAAACTTATTCTGCCCATCACTACCGCGGAGTTGAACCAACCTGCCCCTCGTCCTCTCAACGCTGGCTTGAAAATTGACAAACTTGCTTCATTATCCAAAATTCAAATTCCTAATTCGGGTGAAGGATTGGTGCAAATGGCTAATGAACGTAAGCAGTCTATAGCATGAACAATCAATCGGGAGTAGATATGCTACCAGTAATACCATCGCAAGAAAAAACGGAAAAAGGGCTGGTTTCAGCATGTATCGTAACTCGAAATGCCAGTGAGTCTCTCTATCGTTACCTTAACTCCCTTAAGAATAGTGCGGGGGATTCAATTCCTTTGGAAATTATTGTCGTCGACAACGAATCGTCAGACGATACGGAAACAATGCTGAAGGAAAATTTTCCACAGGCAAAATACTTCTACCAAAAACCGGGGGTTGGTTTCAGCAAAGGCATCAACATTGCTATACAGAACTCATCGGGGGAATTCATATTCATCGCCACGCCCAGCACGGAAATTCTTCCAGGTTGCCTGCCCCAATTGCTAGGCTTCATCACACAATCTGACCGCGTTGGGTTGGTTGGCCCAAAGATTATCCACCCCGATGGGTCAACGCAGCACTCATCCAAAAAGATGCCACACCCCAAAGTTGCCATGCTCCACACTCTCTATCTTCTTGGATTTATACGTTCCAGCAAAATCTTGGATGAATATTTTCTTCTCAGTTATGATTCCGACTCCCCTCTTCGCGTTGAATCCCTGACCATGTCCCTCCTGCTTACCAGAAGACTGGTATTCGATGACGTCGGACTTCTAGACGAAGATCTCTTCGCCTGGGCATCGGATGTAGATTGGTGCTACCGAGTCGAACAAATCGGCAAATGGGAGCAATGGTTTGTGCCAAAAGCAATCGCGATTCATCGTCGAAGTTCGGTCAGCAAAAAACAGCCCTTCGTTAACCTGAAATACTATCACCGAGATCTGAAGGTGTTTTACCAAAAACATTATGCATCGCGTATACCATGGTTATTGAATATCGCGTGGTATATTCTGCTGGAAATCAGATTTTATGCCCAGGTTATTCGTTATTTTCTGACCAAAGAGAGTTTCTCTTTTTACTAACAAACCTTGCAAAACATGAATAATTTCACTAAAAAAACTCGCTCCCCCTGGTACATTGTCATTTTGACCTGGATTCTTATCAGCATTATTCTTTATATAACGGTAAACCGGGTTTCGTATGTTACCCTTTTCACATACACCAACTCCCTTGCGGCCTTCAAAGTCATCAGGAATATCGAAATATTCAATTACATAACCAACCTGGTATGGGCATTTGCAGGTGTATCCCTGTTTACTGTTTCTTGCTTATCTGCGGGCGCAAAAATCCTTGAACAGGGAAAGATTACGACAAGCAACCTTCTGGTCGGGATAACAGGCTTCATCATCGGCGAAATCTTTCTTTCCTGTATCATAATAACCTTAGCAGTATCAAAATTGCTTTCTCCATTCATCACAATTACGTTATTAGCCATGGGTCTGTTCAGCGGATGGAAAATTACAAAGAATCTTTTCTTTTCACGCAGTACATTGAAAAACGCCTACACACAGGCAAGATTCGAGCAAGTCGTAGTCTTATTGTTAATTTTCACACTCGGCGCCGGGTTATTGCTCACATCCGCACGGTTAAGCTACGACTCGGTTACTGAATATTTTTCAAATGCAAAGCATGTTGCGATTTCCCAACAGACAAACTTACTTTTCCCGCTCCGAGGGTTTGCTATCAGTGCACTGCACTCAAGTATCCTATTCAGCGCAATCATCCAACTCTTCGGAGACCAGGCCGCGCGGATGCTTTCCTGGGTCAATGGGTTGGTTATCCTGGCTGCTGGCTGGGAGATTGGCAAGGCAATCGGGCTTTCAACACGGGCGCGATTCTACTTCCTGACCCTGATACTCACATCCACCGCCTTCGTGGATTTGCTGGGTGATGGCAAAGTGGAACTTATTAGCACCGCGCCGATTGTCGTTGCCTTGTGGTGGATGGTCAATAGCCTCCAGAATCCATCACGGGAGCGATTCCTGCTCATCGGCGCATTGCTTGGGTTTGCCATCATCGCCCGTCCATACAATATTTTTCTCATTCCGGTTTTCACTGTCCTGTTTTATCTTTTTCAGGTCTTTCCAGTTTTGCGCAAGGATGGTTTTTCTGCGGCGTTCCATTTTGCCCGCCCAGTCTTATGGATGTTCCCCACGCTGCTTGCGATGGGCGCGTTCCATCTGTGGCAAAACGACCTATGGCTTGGTTCACCGCTTGCCCCGCTCACCTTTGCCCACGACCTGGAAGCCAGTGACTGGCAATGGCAATTCGACCCAGCCTCCCTAAATACCCTGCGCCTGCTCTACCCGCTTACCGTGACATTTATGAATACCCCGCAAAGTCTAGGCAATATCTCGCCGCTTTTCATCGGCATATTGCCTTTCTTGTTGCTTGGGAAAGTACACAATCAGTTCCACCTGTCTGATACATTGCGCTCCCTGCTCCTGCCAGCCCTGGTTACGATGGCTCTCTGGATAACCCTGTTCTTTACCGTAGTCGAAATTCGATATGTTTTTTTTCTCTGGGTTTTGTTTTTCCTGTTCGGCGCCAAAGTCATCGAAGCGGCATTGAATACCCTCGAAAAAGGCTGCCAGGCAATTCTTCGCGCCACACTCGCTTTGTTGCTGGTCTTTATCATGATTCGTACCCTGGTCATTTCCCTGGTAACCTATTCCCCCATCGACGCCAACGGACAGGCACATTGTTATGACATCTCGTTTTGTACCTTCCTCGACCCGCTCAACGAAAGCGCCACAGAGGGAGAGCGTGTTTTCGTCCTGAACGCTTACCGCTATTACCTGCGGCCTGATTTATTTGCCTGTTCTTCCCAGGCACAAGAATATCTCCCGCTACAATCATTGGCAAAAGAAAAGAGTGGACAATTTTGGGTCGAACTTTATCGCCAGGGGTTTCGGTATGTCGCCTACGAAAAAAATTTCGCCCTCTTTCATTCTCGCTTTGGACGTATTCCCGCGGAAGAAAGTGCGCCGGAATGGTTGACCATTATAGCCATTTCATTTACTGGAAGCGAAACAGTATATGAGTTACAACCCACAAATCCACCGTTTTTGCCGCTCAAGACCTGTACAAAAACGGATGATGGAATCTGGCAAGTCACCACCAGGTAAGCCCCATTCAGAAATAATTATCATCCGCCTCTTGCCGTTGCAGCCAGGCCTCGATGTACGCAATCATCTCCAGGGCGCTTGCGCGCAAGTTGGACAGCGCCGTCAGCCAGCGGTCGGTGGCAGAAAGAACATCCTCGCCGGGGTCGGGGGTGTCGAGGGTGGTTTTCAGTCCCTCGGTTTCCCCGGCGTCGAGGTGAGTCAACATACGCAGGATGGACATGGTACTGTAACGGCTCTGGATTAACATGCGAATAACGCGCAGCCGCCCAATTTCCTCCGCGCCATACAGCCGGTAGCCGTTTCTGGGGTCGCGCGGCGCCGTCAGCAATCCGTTGCGCTCCCAGTTGCGCAGGCGGTCGATGGTGGTGTCGAGCAGCCGGGCGACATCGCCAATGCGCCTGGGCTGCGAAATGGCCTGCGCCGGGACGCCATCCGCCCATTTTTGGAGGAAATCGGCGGCGGATTCGGCTCGGGCCTGTTCTGCCTGGACAGCAGCCAGCAGGCGATACGCGGCTTCGAGCGCGCCGCCCCGGTCTCCGTTTTTCCCCTTTTCGATGACCTGGTACGCCCTGTTGCGAATCTCGCCTCCTACCCAGTTGAAGCGCATGGCAATGCGGATGAGCAGGAGTTGGTCGAGATGCGTCTGGGTGAATCGCCGGCAGCCTTTGGGACTGCGCTCGACGGGCGGGAGCAGGCCCCAGGCTTCGTAGAGTCGCACGGTATTCGGGTGAATCCCAGCGGCCTGGGCGAGGTCGGAGGTGCGGAGATGTTTCATCGCGGAATCAAGTTACGGGGCGTCTGGCTGCGGAATCGGCCTGGGAGCCGCCGCCCGCCGCGCGAGCAGGAACAATCCGAAGGCGCTGACCAATCCAATCATCATCCCGCCAACCCAGATGGAGCGCGGCCCAAAGTTATCATTCAGCAACCCGCCCAGCACCGGGCCGACCCCCTGCCCAAAGGCCCAGGTCAATCCAAAAATGCTCATGTAGCGTCCGCGCATATCCGCCGGAGCGATGTTGGCAACGTAGGTGCTGGCAGGCGGCACGATAATCAGTTCGCCGAAGGTCATCACCACCATCGCAAACCAAAATCCCCAGAAATTGCCGCTGAGGGCCACCAGCCCGTTGGCAAGCGCGTACAGGAACATGCCGAGCGCCATCATGGCCAAGGGCCGGTGCCTGCGCGTAAACCCGGTAACGAACATTTGCAGGAAAACCACCATCAGGGCGTTGGTAGTGGGGATGGGGCCGTAGACGTTTTCGGTGATGCCGAAGTTGTCGTAGGCATATTTGGGCATGATGATCCACATCAGGGTGGCTGTCACCCAGCCGAACATCATCAGGCTGATGAAGGGCGTGAAGCGCATATCGCGCAGGACTTTGTCGTAGCCGTCGAAGCGTTCGGGGTGAGGTTTTTCGGCTTTCGGCTCATTGCGCGCAAGGGTTTCGCGGGCAAAGAAGGTCAGCAGCAAAGCATAAAGAGTCATGCCGGTCGCGGCAGCGTAAAAAGCCAGGTTGTACGACTGCGCCGCCAGCATTCCGCCCGCAATCGGGCCAATGGCAATCCCGGCGTTGTTAATCATGCGAATCAGCGAGTAGGCCTCGGCGCGCTGTTCCTGCGGAATCAGGTCGGCCAGCATGGCGTCCGCGCCGACGCGGTAGAGCGGGTTGGCAAACCCGCGCAGGGCCATCAGCAGGGCAAAGGCCAGGTAGGTCTCGGCCCCGGCCAGCAGGATGAACAAGAAAGCGTCAGCGAACAGGCTGATGAGCATGACGCCTTTGCGTCCCAACCGGTCGGCGATGGAACCGGCCAGGAAAGAGGAGATGACGCTGCTGACGGCGTTAATCGTCATCAGCGTGGCGACTTGCGCCAGCGGTAAATCGAGCCGTTTGCTGACGTAAATCATCAGGAAGGGCCAAATCATGCTGGCCCCGGCGGTGCTGAGCAGCAGTCCCCAAAACATCAGCCAGTACTGGCGGGGATAGGGTGGGATTCGGTTAGATAATTGTCGAAGCATGGGGGATATTGTATCAAACGACAATAGGTCTGGAAGGCAAAGGTGACAGTCACTTGTGAAGTAACTGTCACCTGATTGCGAAAAAACAGGATACGAAATTACCGTCTGCGGTCGAAACCACCACCGCCGCGCCGGTCATCGCGCCCGCCGCGATTGCCGCCCCGGTCACCGCCGGGCCGACCGCCGCGGTCGCCGCCCGGGCGTCCGCCGCCGCCACCGCGCGGTTTGTCTTTCTCGCGGGCTTCTTCTGCGCTCCAGCCTTCCAACACAGCCTGGCGCGAAAGGCGGATTTTCCCTGCCGGGTCGATGTCCGTAACCATCACGGTCAGTTCGTCGCCCAGACCGCAAATGTCTTCGACCCGGTTGACGCGCTCGGAGTCGAGCTGGGAAATGTGAACCAGACCATCGACGCCGGGCAGGATTTCGACGAAGGCGCCAAAGGCCTCGACGCGCACCACCTTGCCAGTGTAAATGCGTCCGATTTCGGCGCTTTCGCCGAGCGATTCGACCCGGATGCGGGCCGTCTCACCGCCGATGCCGTCGGTGCTGGCGATGTAGACCGTGCCGTCTTCCTGGATGTCGATTTTGGTGCCGGTTTCTTCCTGCAAGGCGCGAATGTTCTTGCCGCCGGGGCCAATCAACGCGCCAATCTTATCGACCGGGATCTTGACGGTGATGATGCGCGGGGCATGCGGCTTGAGTTCAGCGCGCGGCTGGGAAATGGCTTCCAGCATTTTGTCGAGGATGAACAGGCGGGCAGTGTGGGCCTGTTCGAGGGCTTCGGTCATCATCTGGGTGCTCAGGCCGCTGATTTTGATGTCCATTTGCAGGGCGGTGATGCCCCTGGTGGTGCCAGCGACTTTGAAATCCATGTCGCCGAGATGGTCTTCGGTACCCTGGATGTCGGTCAGGATTTTGTAGCGTCCCGTGTCATCGGTGACGAGACCCATGGCAACGCCCGCAACCGGGGCTTTAATCGGCACGCCGGCGTCCATCAGGGCCAGGGTCGAGCCGCAGACCGAGGCCATCGAGGAAGAACCGTTCGAGGCCAGGACTTCGCTCACCAGGCGCAGGGTGTAGGGGAAACTCTCCTCGGTTGGGATGACCGGTTCGAGGGCGCGTTCGGCCAAAGCGCCGTGACCCACCTCGCGGCGGGACTGCCCGCGCAGGGGCTTGACTTCGCCGGTCGAGAAGGGCGGGAAGTTGTAGTGGTGCAGGTAGCGTTTGGTATCAATCGGGGAGAGATTGTCGAGTTCCTGGGCTTCGCCGAGCGTGCCGAGGGTCGCCAGGGTCAACACCTGGGTCTCGCCGCGCGTGAACAGGCCGGAGCCATGCGCGCGGGGCGACAGGTCCACTTCGCACCAGATGGGGCGGATTTCGGTGGGGGCGCGGCCATCGGGGCGTTGGCCCAGGGCCAGGATGCGCTCGCGCACAATCGCGCCTTCGGCTTCGCTGAAGGCGGCCTTGACATCTTTTTGGGAGGGAGCAGCCTCCTCGCCTGTGCAAAATTCGGCAATAACTTCCGCCAAAATGGCGTCCATGCCGCCGTAAAATTCAGCCTTGGCGAGCGGTTTGTCGAGCAGTTCGTTCATCGGGCCGCTGACGCGCTCGAATACACGCTTGTTCAGTTCGTCGGCAGCATTGGCAAAGGTGGCTTCGCGTTTGGGCTTGCCCACTTCGGCGGCCATCTTGATTTGCAGGTCGATGAGCGGCTGGATGGATTGGTGGCCCAGTTCGAGCGCGGCAACCATCACATCTTCGGGGATTTCATCCGCGCCGCATTCGACCATCAGGATGGCGTCTTTGGTTCCAGCCAGGCGCAGGTCGAGGTCGGATTGGGCCATTTCATCGAAGGTCGGATTCAGCACGAACTGGCCGGCCACGCGCCCCACGCGCACCGCAGCCACCGGGCCGCCCCAGGGGATGTCGGAAATCATGATAGCGGCGGAGGCGGCGTTGATTGCCAGGATGTCGAGCGGGTTGATGCCATCGGACGAAAGCGAGAACATCATCACCTGGACTTCGTTGCGCATTCCGTGCGCGAAGAGCGGGCGCAGCGGACGGTCGGTGAGCCGGGCGGTCAGAATCGCTTCGGTGCTGGGACGCCCCTCGCGGCGGAAGAACGAGCCGGGGATTTTTCCGCCAGCGTACAGGCGCTCTTCGTATTCGACAGAGAGCGGGAAAAAGTCGATACCTTCGCGCACGCCGCCCATGGTAGCAGCGGCGAAAATGATGGCTTCATCGATACCGACAGTGACCGCGCCGCCAGCCTGGTGGGCCAGTTTGCCGGTCTCAAAGGTAATGGCACGCGACCCGACGGTGGTCGAGTAGCGTTTTACTTCGGGTTTCATAAATTGTCTCCTGTTTTCTGGAGTCCGATGACTCTGTCATCGGCGCAAAGTCGGGAGACTTTGCACTCCGTTTATATTTCCCGCCGGGTCAGGGACTGAGGCATGCGGGCAATAGCATTGGATTGCCGGCATGTTTCAATTCCTGACTATGGGCGGTCGAATGGGGTAGGGGCGACCCAA
>DAOUAZ010000036.1:0-3229 GCA_034432975.1 Anaerolineales bacterium
GGCGTGGGAGCAAGCTGTTTGGGCGCGGAATCGGGAGATTTCGATTCGTCCCCAGGCCGTTTTTGGGGAGGTGTCCCTTCGGGAAAATAGTCGTCCGGTTGGTATTTGGATTCAGGCATGGTTTCACGCTGGTTTCGATTTGACCAACACCGTCCAGGTTCCTTTCATGGCGATTTCGTTGGCCTGGTTGTTGACTTTTACGGAGAGGCTGACGCTGCCCCCGCCAATGCGCGGCAGGGCTTTGGCTTCGGTCACTTCCATCTCGACATGGATGGTATCGCCGAGGAAAACGGGCTTGACGAATTTCCACTCGTTGATTTCGCGGAAGGCCAGCACATTCGCGCCCAGGATGCCGGTCTGCACGGCCAGCCCGGAGGCGATGGACAGCCCCAGGATGCCATGCGCGATGCGCTGTCCAAAGGGCGTCGCCCTGGCAAACTCGGCGTCGGTGTGAATCTGGTTGAAGTCGCCGGAGAGACCGGCAAAAGCGGCCACGTCATGCTCGGTGACGGTGCGCCCGGCGGAGGTCAGCATTTGGCCGGGCTGGAAGTCATCGAAGAATAAACCGGTATTCAGGATTAAAGTGGACATGCGATTTCTCCTCGTTTTCTTATTATAAACGGCGAAAGGGGTGAAAAAGTTTCGCCCCGGCCTCGATTTGGGCAGTTGCGTATATAATCGTAATGATTATCAAAGGAGTCTCCCATGAACTGTCCCGTCTGTAAAACCGATTCGCTTGGCGAAATCACCCTCGTCCACGACCTGCCCGCCCGCCAATGCGCCACCTGCGCCGGGATTTTGCTCTCGTCGAATGCCTACATGGGCTGGCTGCGCGCCAAAGGGGACGATTTGCCCGAAAAACCGGTCTCCCGGCTGATGAATCCGGCCTGGGACGCCGACCTGCTGAAAATCTGTCCCGACTGCGGGCGGCTGATGCGGCGATTCAAGGTTTTCCCGGACGTGGACTATACTCTCGACCGGTGCAGCCACTGCAACGGAATCTGGTTCGACCACCGGGAATGGGAAGCCCTGGCCGAGCGCAACCTGCACGACAACCTGCACGAATTCTTCACCCGCCCCTGGCAGGAGGACCTGCGCGCCGGGGAGGCCAAAACCCGCATGGAGGCCATCTACCTGCTGAAATTCGGCGGGCCGGATTACGAAAAAATCAAAGACATCCGCGCCTGGCTTCAGGCGCACCCGCAGCGCAACATGCTGCTGGCCTTTTTGCAGGCTGAAGACCCGTATCAAATCTGATGGAACCGATTCATTTCCTTGACGAGCCAATCACCATCTATTTCGAGACGCCGCCCGCGCGCGAGAAACTGCCGCCCTGCCCGGATGGCTTCACCTGGCGGGGGCGGGATTACCGCGTGACGGAAAAACTTTCGGAGTGGAGCGATTTCACCCGGCGCGGCAGGATGGCGCGCAACATGCGTCCGGCCCATGCCGAGGCGGCATCCAGCCGCGGCTCGCTCAATGTCGGGCGTTTCTACTTTCGGGTGCGGGTCGATACGGGACAGATGTTCGACATCTACTATGACCGCGCCATGAAAGACATCGACCATCGCAAGGGGGAGTGGGTGATTTACCGCGAGATGGCGGGGTAAGGGCGAAAGCACTCAGGGGGTGTCGGTACGAATTGTAAAAGGTCAACTTGTCCATGCGCCACCTCGTTTTCCGCTTCGCCGGGATGCGGGTCTTTTATCACTATCCCAAATGGTACAATCTGAAACAAATAATTTTGGGAGAAAAAGCATGTCGAACGAGCCGAATAACCCGTATAACACGCCCATCCATTCCGACCCGGCGCCGCTCATCCGCGTTTCAGGTTTGCACCGTGAGATGGGCCGCCAGATTGGCGAGGCCATGCGCGAGCAGGTGAAGCACAGCATTGAAAACGCCCGCCAACTGTTGGCCGATGCCTACCAACAACTCGAACTGAATTGGGCCGGGGCCACCATCCAGGCCCGCAAGTACCTGCCGTTTGCCCAGGAGCGTTATCCGCAATACGTTGATGAGATGCAGGGAATTGCCGAGGGCGGCAACGTTTCTTTCGAGGATGTGGTGGTGCTGAATGCGATGGAGGCTGTAACTACCGATGCGCTGCACCTGACGCGTTGTACCAGCATGGCAATTAACGAGGAGCGCACTGCTGACGGGCATGTGCTGGCGGCGCATAATGAAGACTGGCTCCCTGAAGATGAAGATGACGTGTATGTCGTCCATGCCAAACCAAATAACGAACCGCCCTTCCTGGCAATGAGTTATGGCGGCCTGCTGCCCAACATCGGTTTCAACGCTTATGGAATTGCCCAGTTAATCGATTCGGTCTACCCGAATGATTCGCGCATCGGTATTCCGCGCATTGTGGTGGGGCGGGCCGTGCTGGCATCCAAGACCCCTGCCGGGGCTATTCGCCGGGCCATTGTGCCGCACCGCGCTGCCGGATATAACCATGTGATAGTGCATGAGAGCGGTGAAATCTACTCGGTGGAGGTTTCGGCGCGCCGCTTCGATATTGTTTACGCCGAGGATGGGATTATGGTGCACACCAACCATTACCAGGCAGCCAAGATGAAAGAAGTGGAAGCGGAACCCGAAGAACTGATTTCTTCGCGGGTGCGTTACCTGCGCGCCCGGCGGCTGCTGCGCCAGAGCGAGGTACATACCATCAAAACCTTGCAAGCCATCCAAAAAGACCACGTCAATTTTTCCAATTCGATTTGCAATCACGCCGTCGACGTGCGCCAGCCGCTCGACCGCGAGAAAACCATCAATGCGATGGTGTTCGACCTGACGGCGCGCGAAATGCACATCGCCTGGGGAAACCCGTGCCAAAACTTGTACCACACCTATCACCTGGAAGAGTAAAGCAAATTGCTTTTTGATGCTATAATTTTGCAGGGCAACTGCCTCATGAAATCACACTGGATGGAACACCAGGGCAAGCGTATTTTTTACGCCGACTATTCCGGGTTTGGCGCTGACTATGTTGCGCTCCAGGCTGAAGTGGAGCAGGCAATCTTGATGCTTGCCGCGGAACCCCAAAAATCGGCGCTGGTGTTGGCGAATTTCGAGGGAACCGAACCGTCTTTTGCCAACTTGAACGTGATTCGCAGGCTGGTGCCGCGTGCCAATCGGGCAGTCATCAAGCGCGCCTTGCTCGGATTGAGCGGGCCGAGCCGGTTTTTTATCACCACTTTTTCAAACGTAACCGGAGGAACAC
>DAOUAZ010000037.1:0-37639 GCA_034432975.1 Anaerolineales bacterium
GCCGAAACACGAGGACAATCGCTCCTCAGTCTGTTGGGAGAATATCGCAGCGTCTTTGGCCAACTGCTGCATTCGCGCCCGCTGCTGGCGGCCCTGGCACTGATGGTGATTACCAGCATCTACACCACCGTCAGCGGCAGTTTTTGGGGCGTGCTGTTCACCAGCAAACTGGGCTTTGCCGATTCGGAGATTTCGATTTACGTTGCACTGCGCTCGATTGTAATGACCTTTTGTTTCTTCCTGCTCGGCCCGCGTCTGACCAACCTGTACCGATTCCGTCTCCCGCTCTGGACGGGGTTCATCGCCTTTTTCATCAGCCAGTTGCTGCTGGTCATCATGGCCCCACGCGCCATCCCGCTTCTGGTACTCAGCGTCGTGCTGGAAGCAGTCGCATCGGCCCTGGTTAATCCAATGACCGAATCGCTGCTGGCGCTCTCGCTCGAAACGAAGGAACGCGCCCGCATCAGCGCGATGGTCTATGTGGCGCTGATTGTGCTGATTTCCCCCTTCGGCTGGATTGCCGGGCAACTTTCGGCCATCGACCGCGCCCTGCCGTTCACGCTCAACATGGCGCTTTTTGCGCTCGGCGCGCTGTTCGTGTGGGTGATTGGAAGGCCGGGCTTCCTGCAACCCAAGCCTGCGGAATAAGTCCTTCCTGACTATCGTCCCGAAGGGTTTCCCCCAGCAATTTTCCCGTCTTCGGAAACCTTCGGAACATTTTGCTCGTTAAACAGCGAACGGACGACTGCAATCCCCGCCGAATCAGAGGCCACCAGCACGCGGTCGCCTTCCAGCAGCATAATATCGCCGCGCGGCAGGAACAAGTCCTCGCCGCGCTGGATGAGAACGAGCAGGGCGCTGTCGGGCAGGCCGATTTCCAGAACGCGCCTCCCGCAGGCGGGCGAACCCGCCCGTACGCGCATCTCCACCAATTCACCCTGGTATTTATCCAAAAACATCTCCGGCAAGTTACCGGCCTCGCCGGGCGGTTCGGGGTCACAAACTTTGAGCAGGCGCGCCGCGAAGGGGATACTGCTGCCCTGCACCAGCACGGACAGGAGAACAACGAAGAACACGATATGGAACACAGTGGAGGACTGTTCCAACCCGGCCACGAGAGGAAAGGTTGCCAGCACAATCGGGGCCGCGCCGCGCAGGCCGACCCACGAAACCATCAATTTCTCCCGCAGGTTGAAAGCAAACGGCTGTAGAGTAAGAAAAACGCTCAACGGACGGGCCGCAAATGTGAGAAAAACCGCAACCAGCAGGCCGCCAAAAGCAATTTCTGGCAATTCGGAAGGAAAAACCTGCAACCCCAACACCAGGAACATGGCAATCTGCATCAGCCAGGCCAGCCCGTCGTGGTAACGGGTCAGGCTGCGGCGGTGAACAAAAACGCCGTTGCCCATCACAATCCCGGCCAGGTAGACCGCCAGGAAACCGTTGCCGCCCAGCGAGGCCGTCACGCCGTAGATGAAAATGACCAGCGTGGTGGTCAAAACCGAATACAGGCCGTCCTCGCGCAATTTGAGCGTGTTCACCAGCCAGATTCCAAGCCGGCCCAGTAAGAATCCGGCCAGGCTGCCAATCCCGAATTGCACCAGGAAAAACGGAACCAGGCTAAACGCGCCCAACCCAGGGTCGCTCAACAGGCGTACCAGCCCAATTGTCAGGAAAATCGCCATCGGGTCATTGCTGCCCGATTCCGTCTCGAGCAGCGGCTCCAAACTCCCCCGCAGGCGGGTATCGCGCGAGCGCAAAATCGAGAAAACCGCCGCCGCGTCGGTCGAGGAGACAATCGCCCCCAACAGAAAGCCTTCCAGCGGGGAAAAATCCAGCGCAAAAATGGCAAACCCGCCCACCAGCAGGGTGGTCAAAGCAACCCCAACCGTAGATAGCGCAATCGCCGGGAAAGTCACCGGGCGAACGACCTGCCAGCGCGTATCCAGGCCGCCGGCAAAAAGGATGTACGAAAGCGCAACCGTGCCGACCAGCTGAGTCAGCCAGGGATTGTCGAAATCTATCCCAACCAGGCCGTCCGACCCCGCCAACATCCCCAGCAACAGGAAGGCGGCCAGCGCAGGCACGCCCACACGCCCCGAAGCCTTGCTGGCCAATATCGCCAGCAAGAGCAGGACGCTGACACCGAACAACAGAAATTCAATGGAGGAAAGCATGGAAAGATACCCGAGAAGGCCAGGGTAGAGCCACCGGCCCTGCCCAAGTTCCCTTTTCAAGTCCAGGCTTGGCGCGCGTGTTATAATTTTAAACAGCACGCCCCCCGGAAAAGACTCCCTGCAGGCACGGTAAGGGTCAGAATTTAATCACAGGCTATTGTTTTGAAGATTGTAACATAAACCAGACCGGGAGATTTTGATACCATGAGCGAACACCAACCGGAAAAAAACGGGGGATTCGAGCGGGTCATTCATGCCTTCCTGTCCCTCATTGTACCTGCCCAGCCATTGATTTTTACAGCTCCCCCGATAAAGGTATACTATCTCCATCCCAACATTCACGAGGCCTATTCATGGATTCCACCCAAAACGTCCTGACCCTGTTCGAGCAACTCTCCGCCATCCCGCGCGGGACCAAGCGCGAATCGGAACTGCGCGGCTGGCTGCGCGCCTGGGCCGACCAGCGTCAACTCACCTGGAGCGTAGACGAGGCCGGCAACCTGGTCATCCGCGTCCCGGCCACGCCCGGTTTCGAGAACGCGCCTGTCATCGTGCTGCAAGGCCACATGGACATGGTCTGCGAAAAGACGCCCGATTCACCCCACGATTTCACCCGCGACCCCATCCGCTGCATCGTGGAGGGCGACTGGCTGCGCGCCGACCGCACCACCCTGGGAGCCGATAACGGCATTGCCATCGCGCTGGCAATCGCCCTGGTGGAAGATGAATCCGTCGGGCATCCGCCGCTCGAACTGCTGTTCACCGTCGAGGAGGAAGTCGGCATCGGCGGGGCCAACCTGCTCCAGCCGGGATTCCTCCAGGGAAAAATCCTTCTCAATCTTGATTCGGAAGATGAAGGCACGTTCATCGTCGGCTGCGCAGGCGGGCAAACCACCCGCATCGACTTGCCGCTCGAGTTCGAGCCGTACTCGTATGGGCATGCCTACGAACTGGTCATTCTTGGGCTGCAAGGCGGGCATTCAGGCGTCGATATCCACAAACACCGCGCCAGCGCCAACCAATTGCTGGGGCGCGCCCTGGCGCAATTGCAAAAAATCGCGCCCCTGCGCCTGGTCAGCATGAAGGGTGGCACAGCCCACAACGCCATTGCGCGCGAGGCGAGAACGGTCATCTCCTTCGACCTGGAGTACCTGAAACCAATCGAGGACGAAATTTACAGACTCGAAGCCATCCTGCGGGACGAATACGCCGCCAGCGACCCCGGAATCCAATTGGACTTTTGGGTCAACCGGGCCTACCAGGCCGCCACCGCCGCCGACAGCGCGCGCGCCATCCAACTGCTGGCCGCCCTGCCGCATGGCGTAGCGGAGATGTCGGCCAGCGTACCAGGGTTCGTCGAGACCTCCAACAACCTGGCAACGGTCAAAATCACAGTGGACGCGCTCCAGGTCGTTAGCAGCCAGCGCAGCACGGTCATGTCGCGGCTGGCCGAACTGACGGAGCGCATCAGCGCAATTGGCGCATTGGCAGGGGCCGAGGTCGCCAGCAGCGAGGCCTATTCCGGCTGGCAGCCCGACCGGGATTCCCAGCTGGTCCGGCGCAGCGTCGATATTTACACCCAAACCTTCGGCAAAGCCCCCAAAGTGGAAATGATTCACGCCGGGCTGGAATGCGGCGTGATTGGCGGTATTTTCGGCGGCATGGACATGATTTCGCTCGGCGCGACCATCCAGAACCCGCACTCCCCCAGCGAGCGGCTGCATATCCCGTCGGTAGGCCGGGTCTGGCAATACCTGGCCGCGTTCATGGAGTCGTATCGGTCGTAACGCAAGATAGGTTCTTGCGCTACCAAGGAGAGCAAATGCCCGAAAAATCCTTCCAGGATTACTACCCCGAAAACGTCGCCCATTGCTACGGCTGCGGGCGGCTGAACGAACACGGCCACCAGATTAAGACCTTCTGGGATGGCGGCGAAACGGTCACGCGCTTCATGCCAGAGCCGTTTCACACCGCCATCCCCGGCTATGTATACGGTGGACTCATCGCCTCGCTGATTGACTGCCACTGCACCGGGACCGCCGCCGCCGCAATGTACCGCGCCGAGGAGCGCGAGATGGACGCCGAGCCGCCCTTCCGCTTTGTGACCGCCTCGCTGCATGTGGACTATCTCAAGCCGACCCCGTTAAACGGTGAACTGGTCGTGCGCGGGCGCGTGAAAGAGATTCGGGGCCGAAAAGTCGTGGTCGAAGCCGCCGTCTATGCCGGGGAGGTACTCACCGCGCGCGGCGAAGTGGTGGCGGCCCAAATGCCGGAAAGTTTTGTGAGTGGTAATTCGTAATTCGATACTCGGAACTCGACAATCGCTATGGAACTCCCTGCCGACGCCCTGGCTGCCTGCCGCGCCCACACCTTCCATCTCACCTCGCGCATCTCCAGCCCGGAGGAAGCGTTGGAGTGGGTCAACCAGCGCGGGTTCGTGTATTTCTGGCCGATTAAAGGCATCCCCTTCCCCAGCCTGTGGGCGGCGGTGGCCGGGGAGCGCCCCGTTGCCGACGCGCACGACGACCCCGGCCACATTACCTGGGGCTGGAAGGACAACGCCCTCGACAAGCGCATCTGGTACTACGCCAAAGTCCTGCGCAAAAAGGCGACTATGATTTCGATGGAAGTTGCGCCCTATTTTTACGCGCTCTCCGAAAACTATGGCTCGCCCGAAGAAGACCACATCATCGCCTACCAGGAAGGGCGCATGACCTCGGCGGCCAAACAAGTGTACGAAGCCCTGCTCGATGGGCCGCTCAACACCATCGACCTGCGCAAGAAAGCGCATCTCGCCAGCAAAGGCAGCGATACCGAATTCAACCGCGCGCTGGAGGCCTTGCAGGCCGATTTCAAAATCCTGCCGGTGGGCGTGGCTCAGGCCGGGTCGTGGAATTACGCCTTTATCTATGCCATCACAGCCCGGCACTACCCCGATTTGCCCGAAAAAGCCCGGAGCATTGGCGAGGCCCAGGCGCGCGGGAAACTGCTCGAGTTGTATTTCCAATCGGTCGGGGCGGCCCAGGCGCGGGATGTGGAAAAGTTATTCGGGTGGGGGCGCGAGGTCACGCAGCGGGCTGTCAAACGCCTGCTGGACGGCGGCCAAATTCTCAGCGGGGTCAGGCTGGAGAATCAGGCCGGGGAATGGCTGGCGTTATCGTCCATGCTGGCATAAACGTCCTGAAGGGTTCCTGGCCAAAGTCCATACTCCAGCCATTCTCAATTTGGTTTCAACCCGTCCCGAAGGTTTCTCAAAACCACGCGAACTGCGCTCGAAAAACCTTCGGGACGTTCGCCTGGCAATATTGAGAATTGCTGTCCAAACTCGCTGAAACTTTCGCCCAATCAAGGCGTATGATTAAACGAGACTGGTCTCAGTCTCGTTTTTCTGTGCAACGGCAGATTTTCAAAAACATAAATTGATTTCAGGATTATTGATTTATTATTGACAAGCATTAAGAAATATATATAATAAAATCAAGTTATTCAAAAGGAGAATGCTATGAAAAATCGTGGACAACTCGCGCTTGGTCTTATCCTGATTCTGCTCGGCGCGTGGTTCATCGCCCAGCAGCAGGTCCCCGCCTTGAAAGAGTGGGTTATGCTTTATATGGATTGGCCCCTCAACATCGTTGCCATCGGCGGGCTGATTTTGCTCATCGGCATCCTGCTCGGCGCGCCAGGCATGGCTATCCCCGCTTCGATTGTGGCGGGCGTTGGCGGGATTCTATACTACCAGCAGATGTATAACGATTACCAATCCTGGTCATACATGTGGACGCTGATTATCGGTTTCATCGGCGTCGGGCAGGTGCTTGCGGGCCTGTTGGGCAGCGGACGAGGAGAGATTGCCTCGGGGCTGAATACGATTGTGGTCGGGGCTGTGTTGTTCATCATCTTTGCTGCGATTTTCGGCAAACTGACCATCCTCGGCTCATTCGGCCCGGCCATCCTGTTGATTTTGCTCGGCATCTGGGTCATTGCGCGCGGCCTGTGGCGCGGGCGCAGGAGGGAAGGCTGATATGCGGCGCGGCAGCATCTTTTGGGGCGGGATTCTCATCCTGCTCGGCATCCTGTTTTCGTTGCAGGCGGCAAACATCATCGACGATGTCTTCGGCTGGTTCTGGCCGCTGTTCCTGATTTTGCTTGGCGTTGCGGTGCTGGTCAACCGCTTTGCCGCGCCCAACCTGACCGGCAGCGAGGCTTTCTCCATCAACCTGGAGGGCGCAGCCAAAGTAGCGTTGGATGTCGACCACGGCGCAGGCTCCGTCAAGGTGATGGGCGGCGCGCCGTATGGGACAGCCGTCAGCGGCACGCAAGGCACGGCCATGAGTTTCAAGAGTCACCTGAACGGCGACACCCTGACGGTGGATATCGACGCCGGGCCATCCTTCCTCCCCTTCCTCGGTCCAGAGGGCGGCTCGTGGGTTTTCCAGTTGACCAACGAAGTGCCGGTCTCGATGAAATTCGACGGCGGGGCGGCCTCGCTCGATTTCGATTTCACTCATACGAAATTGGAATTCCTGGGCGTGGACATGGGCGCTGCGTCGCTCACCCTGAAACTGCCCGCCAACTCCGGGCGGACGCTGGTCGATGTCGAATCGGGCGCGGCTTCGATTGACATCACCGTCCCGCAGGGTGTGGCCGCCCGCATCCGACTGGAACAAGGCGCTTCGACCCAGAATATCGACCTGGCGCGTTTCCCTGAAATCGGGGGCGGATTGTACCAATCCCCTGAGTTCGAGAGCGCCGAAAACAAGGCCGAAATCAACCTGGAGGGCGGCGCGAACGCCGTCACCATCCGCTAATGTAACGCGGAATTCATTCCGTGCTATTAGAAGGGCTCAAATCATGAGACGATTCGATTTTCGCGTCATTTTTGGAGCCGGGTTTATCCTGCTCGGCGGGCTGATGCTGCTCGAAAAACTGAACATCATCCGGGGCGCATCCAGTGTATTCTGGGGACTGGCCTTCCTGGCCGGCGCGGCTTACTTTGTGATAGTTTTGCTGCAAGACCCGCAGAACCGCTGGTGGGCCATCTTCCCAGCGGCAGCCCTGGGCGGCATGGGCGGGGCCTCGCTCCTGCCCGAAGCCTTCAGCGGCTGGGGCGGCGGGATTTTCCTCGGAACGCTCGGCCTGGGCTTTTTCATCGTCTGCTTTATCAACCGCGCCAACTGGTGGGCCGTCATCCCCGGCGGCGTGCTGCTGACCCTGGCAGGCGTCACCACCCTGACCGAGTTCGAAGCCTTCGACGCAGTCAACACCGGCAGCATCTTCTTCATCGGGCTGGGATTCACCTTCCTGCTGGTGGCGCTGCTGCCCAACCCCCAGGGCGAAACCCGCTGGGCTTACATCCCGGCGATTGCGCTGGTGCTGATGGGCGGCCTGCTCGGAACCCAGGCCGCTGCCGGGCTAATCGGCTACGTCTGGCCGGCGGCGCTCATTTTGGCCGGGCTGCTGGTCATTGTTGGCTTCTTTCGCAACCGGGATTAGGAGAAACGTCCCAAAGGTTGCCGAAAACGGCCAAAATCATTGCCAAAAACCTTCGGGACGGTGTTTGACCTTATTTTTCCGCTAAACCCCTTCCGCAAGAACCCAACAAGAACATCCCTGCGGAAACAAGGATGTTTTTGTTATAACGTGTGGCCGGGTTCAGGCCGCTTCGATTCGAATATCAGGGAAGAACTGCTTAATCGTCCCCTCCACCCAGCCATGCAGCGTGGATGGCGAGAGCGGGCATCCCAGGCAGGCCCCGCCCAGGCGCACCTTGAGCGTCACATCATCGAAGGAGACAAACTCCACCGACCCGCCGTGGAATTGCTCGATATACGCGCTCAGGTTCTCCACCAATGCCCGCAGTTGGGCTTCTTTCGGACTGACGGTTGATTCTGTCATGATATGGCCTCCATTTCCTAAAGGCGATGCGTTTCCCCTGACGCCCTTCTTAATCATCGACTTGACCTGCTGCTGGGCATCGACCCAGCGCGAAGAAACTGCCCGCGCCAGCCGGTCGAGAATGAGATGTCCGGTCTGCGGGTGATGGTATTGGAGGTCGCGCAAGTCATTCCCGCATACTACCAACGCCTCGCAGGGCGCATTGCAAACCACTGATGAACTGTAGGCCGGGTTGCCCAACACCGCAGACCAGCCGAACACCCCGCCCGGGCGAATCCGGCTCAGGTTGATTGGCTCGCCATCATAAGGCTTATAGCGAATCACCACCTCGCCCTGCGTCAACAGGTACAGGCAGTCTGCCTTTTCGCCCTGCTCGATGACGATAGCCCCTTCAGGATACTCGCGCGCATGAAAGAGCGGCGCGATGATTTTCAAATCGGCGCTGCTTAAATCTTTGAACAAGGGAAAACGAATCAGTTCGGCTAACATTGTCTAGATGATAAATCTGTAAGGCGCGCCTTACATAGTGGCAAACTTCCTGAATTCACCGACATTAATCCCGTCCTATATGACATTTCTTCACCCTGCGCGCTGATTATCAGGACGCATCAGGTATACTTCATGAAAATATGTAACCTTTCTTACGATAAGGGCATCTAATGATAGACGAAGCCGAACAACCCCTCTCGCTCGAGGCCCTGCGCGCCGGCGACCGCGCCGAATTTGCCCGCCTGGTAGAGACCTACTACACCCCCATCTACCGGCTGGCGCTCAAAATGCTGGCTCACGAGCAGGATGCCGAAGACGTGCTGCAAACCACCTTCCTGAAAGCCTTCCAACACATCGGCAACTTCGAAGGCCGCTCCAGCCTGTCCACCTGGCTCTACCGCATCGCCGCCAACGAAGCCCTCATGCTGCTGCGGCGCAAGCGACCCGAAGTTTCCATCGATGAAGAACCGGACGAAGCCGAGGGCAGCCTGCCCATGCCCGAACAATTCACCGACTGGTGCTGCCTGCCAGAGCAGGAATTTGCCACCGCCGAATCCAAAAAACAGCTCGACCGCGCCATCCAAAAATTGCCCGAAAAACTGCGCGTCGTCTTCCTCTTACGCGACATCGAAGGCATCTCCATCAAAGAGACCAGCGAAGCCCTCAACCTGACCGAAACTGCCGTCAAAACCCGCCTGCTGCGCGCCCGCCTGGCGCTGCGCGAACAACTTTCCGCCTACTTTTCGGAACGCCTTGCCTCGGAGATTTAGAAATGAGCAAGCACGAACACACTCACGACCTTTCCTGCAAACAACTGCTGGCCTCCATCGGCGATTACCTCGAAGGCGACATCAGCCCTGAAGTATGCCAGGAAATCGAACGACACATCGCCAGGTGCGAACACTGCCGCGTGGTGGTCGATACCCTCAACAAGACCATCACCCTCTACCATGCCTCCGCGCACGAAGACCAGGTTCCAAACGGGGTACGCGGACGGCTGTTCCATATTCTCAAACTGGATGACCTGCTCGAGAAGAAACCCTGACCCTGGGGAGTTTGCCACTTTTTGGACTTTCCTGCATCTATAACAGAAAACCCCGCTGTACACGCCCCTGTGCCACAAAATGGCGCGCTGGCTGCCCATTTCGACGAAATTAACCTGCCTTCAGCAGCCTCGGCGCGGCCCCAGGAGAACCATGGAAAAACTACTCCCCGCCGACATCGTGACCCAAATCCGCGATGTCTTCCAGCAGCTCAAACACCCGGTGCAAATCCTGTTCTTTGGCGCCGAAAAAGGCTGCGAATATTGCAGCGAAATTCGCCAACTGCTCGAAGAAGTGACCGAGATTTCAGACTTAATCACACTCTCCATCCATGATGTAGATAAAGAACCGGACCTGGCAAAACTCTACAAAGTGGAGGGCAAAGCCCCGGCCACCGTCATCGCCGCCCGCGAAGGCGACCAAATCACCGATTTCGGAATCCGTTATCTCGGCATTCCCTCCGGCCACGAATTTACCACCCTCATCCAGGCCATCCTGCTGGTCTCCGGGCGCGATTCGGGCCTGACGCCGCAAACCCGCGAATACATTCAATCGCTCAACAAGCCGCTGCGCCTCGAAGTCTTCGTCACCCCCACCTGACCCTACTGCCCGCGAGCCGTGCTGCTCGCCTACCAGATTGCGATGGAAAACCCAAAAATGGTGCTGGCCGAGGGCGTCGAAGCCATGGAATTCCAGGAACTCTCCTCGCGCTACATGATTAGCGGCGTGCCAGATACCGTCATCAACGCCGACGCCGGTCGCGTCGTTGGCGCCGTTCCTGAAGGACAAATGCTGGCCGAATTGATGCGCAGCATGGGAAAATGAACATGTCTGCCCGCCGAAAATCCCAAAACCAACAGACCATTATCCTGCTCGTCATCGGGGCTGGGCTGGTATTGGTCGCCCTGGCCGCCATTTTGGCACTGCCAGGGGCACAGGAACAGGTCGAAGCGGCGGGACTCTCCGCCATTCCCGCCCCGGTCAACTTTCCCGCACCCGATGTGCAACTGACCGACCTGGAGGGAAGCCCGGTTGCCCTTTCCGATTTTCGCGGGCAGGTCATCCTGTACAATGCCTGGGCAACCTGGTGCCCGCCCTGCAAAGAAGAAATGCCTGCCTTGCAAGCCTTCTTCGAAGCCCATAAAGAGTCCGGCTTTGTCATCGTTGCCATCGAAGATGGACAGCCTATCGAGGAAGTCCGCGCCTTTGTGGGTGAACACCGCCTGACCTTTCCGGTCTGGCCCGACCCGCAATACAAAGCCACGACCGCCTTCCGCGCCAACAGCCTGCCCACTTCGTTTGTTATCGACCGCGATGGCGTCGTGCGCCTGACCTGGACCGGCGCCATCAGCCGCGCCATGCTCGAAGAATACGTCACGCCGTTGTTGAAACAATAACGGAGTCCGACAAAACTGAAGTCCTGGAGTCCAAAGTCTCTGACTTTGGAGCAAAGTCGGGAGATTTTGCACTCCCAAAGGAGCCAATAACTGATGAACGCCAAAGTCACCTGGAAAAACGGAATGAGTTTCACCGGCAGCGCCGATACCGGCTTCGACCTGCCCCTCGGCGCGGACCCCGGCGCAGGCGGCGCGAACGACGGATTCCGCCCTCTGGAACTGATGGCCGTCTCGCTGGCAGGCTGCACCGCCATGGACGTCATCTCCATCCTCCGCAAGAAACAGCAAGACGTGACCGCCTTCGAGGTACAAGTCAGCGCCGAACAGCAGCACGAACACCCACACGTTTTCATCAGGGCCGTCATCACTTACCTCGTCACCGGCCACAACATCGCCGAAGCCGCCGTCACGCGCGCCATCGAACTCTCGGCCACCAAATACTGCCCGGCCCAAACCATGCTCGCCAAAGCCTTCCCGATGGACCTGGTCTACGAAATTTACGAAGAGAAAGATGGGGAAAAAGAACTGGTCGTAAAGGGCAAATGGGAGCCAAAAGCATAAAAAGTAAACCTTGCGCATAAAATCCAGGCTTGCACATCGAGCCTGGATTTTTTATTTTCCCAGCCTGCACCCACCCGCAAAAGTAATTTTCTCCCAGTCGCATATCTCACGCTGAATTTGTTACCTTTATCACTATTGATTTATCACGACCTCCCCTAAAATTAGGGTAACTTTTCTCTGAAAGGAGGTGACGCGATGCCTGACCTGTTGCAATTACGTTGAGGCCGCCATTGGATGCGCGTGCCGCATCCGACTCTGACGCGCAGCAGGTTGACCGTGTCACCCATCCGAGCCTGATTCACGGCTTGCGGGTTCCACCTGGGTCTCCGGCTTTGCGCGCGGAGCCCATTTTTGTTTAAACTGAAAGGAACCCGTATGATGCGCGCCATTTCCAACTTCCTCATCTCCCGTTGGGGGCCAATTCTCACCGGCATTGTGGTCGGCATTCTGGCCCCCATCCTGGTCAAATTTGGCAACCCCGGCAACATGGGCATTTGCGTTGCCTGCTTCAACCGCGATATCGCCGGGGCGCTCGGTCTGCATCGCGCCGCCGTCGTCCAGTACATCCGCCCCGAAATCATCGGTTTTGTGCTGGGCGCGCTCGTCGCCGCCCTGCTCTTCCGCGAGTTCAAGCCGCGCAGCGGCTCCTCGCCCCTGATTCGCTTCCTGCTCGGCATGTTCGCCATGATAGGCGCGCTGGTCTTCCTCGGCTGCCCCTGGCGCGCTTACCTGCGCCTGGCGGGCGGCGACTGGAACGCCATCGCCGGTATCGTCGGCCTGTTCGCGGGCATCGGGCTGGGCATCGTCTTCCTGAAAAATGGATTCAGTCTCGGTCGCAGCCGCCCCACCTCGCCGGTTGCAGGCTGGGTTATGCCGGTTTTCGCCGTCATCCTGCTGGTTTTGCTGCTCGCCGTCCCGCTCTTTGGGCGCGACGCCGAAGGCAACCCGGTTGGCCCCATCTTCTTCTCGACCAGCGGCCCCGGCAGTATGCACGCGCCCCTGCTGCTGGCGCTCGGCGCGGGCCTGCTGATTGGCTTCCTGGCCCAGCGCAGCCGCTTCTGTACGGTCGGCGCATTGCGTGATGTCGTCCTGCTGCGCGATATGCACCTGTTCAACGGCGTGCTGGCCTTGCTCGTCGCCGTTTTTATCACCAGCCTGGCGCTTGGGCAGTTCAAACCCGGCTTCGAAGGCCAACCCATCGCCCACACCGACGCGCTCTGGAACTTTGGCGGCATGGTACTGGCCGGACTGACCTTCACCCTGGCCGGCGGCTGCCCCGGCCGGCAGGTCTTCCTGAGCGGCGAAGGCGACGCCGACGCCGCCATCTTCGTCTTTGGTATGATTGTCGGCGCGGGCGTGGCCCACACCTACAGCATGGCCAGTTCCCCGGCAGGCGTGGGCGCCAACGGCCCGGCCATCGTCCTCATCGGCCTGGTGATTCTCTCAGTCATCGGCCTGACCATGCGCGAAACGCGCACCGCTTAAACTTTCACCACAAAGGTCACGAAGTAACACAAAGGAAAACAAAAAACGGTTTTCCGTCGTGCTCCTTTGTGTCCGTCGTGGTTAAGACTCTCAAGGAGCTCCCATGTCTGACCCCAAAACCCTCGACGCGCGCGGCCTGTCCTGCCCCGAACCGGCCATGCTGACCCGCGAAGCCCTGCTGACCCTCGGCTCCGGCGCGCTCATCGTGCTAACCGACTCATATACCTCGCGCACCAACATCGAACGCACCGGCAAACTGGCTGGTTGGAAAGCCGAAATCACCCAGGACGCCGACGAAACCTACCGCATCACCCTCACCAAATGATTTACCTCGACAACGCCGCCACCTCCTGGCCCAAACCGGCCTCTGTCACGGCGGCCATGACCGACTTCCTCGAGCGCGCCGGGGGCAACCCCGGCCGCTCCGGCCATCGCCTGTCGATTGCCGCCGGGCGCGTCGTTTACGACACCCGCGAGAGCCTGGCCGAGTTCTTCGGCGTCAGCGACCCGCTGCGCGTCATATTCACCCTCAACGCCACCCACGCCCTCAACCTTGCCATCCAGGGATTGCTCCAACCGGGCCAGCGCGTCGTCACCGGCGGCATGGAACATAACGCCGTCATGCGTCCTCTGCGGGAAATGGAAAAACTCGGGATACAGGTGGAGGTCGTCCCGGCGGAAAAAGACGGGACTCTCTCCCCCTCGGCCTTTGCCGCCGCGCTGGAGACGGATACCCGCCTGGTCGTGCTCAATCACGCCAGCAACGTCTGCGGGACGCTTGCTCCCGTTCAAGAGATTGCCTCGCTCGCTCATGCCGCTGGCGCGCTGCTGTTGGTAGACGCCGCGCAAACCGCAGGCGCGTTCCCGATTCATCTCCCCAGCCTGGGCGCGGATTTGCTGGCCTTCACCGGACACAAAGCCTTGCACGGCCCGCCCGGAACCGGCGGACTCATCCTGAGCGACGACTTCGACCCCGCCAGACTCCACCCGCTGGTGCGCGGCGGCACCGGCAGCCGCTCCGAACACGAAATCCAACCCGACGACCTGCCCGACCGCTACGAAAGCGGCACGCCCAACGGTGTCGGCCTGGCCGGGCTGGGCGCGGGACTGGCCTGGGTCAAAGAACGCGGCCTCGACGCCATCCGCGCCCATGAAATGCAACTCTCGGCCCGCCTGCGTGAAGGGTTGGCCGAAATACCCGGCGTGACGGTCTATGGCCCGCAAGACCCTGCGCTGTCAACGGCGGTTATCTCCTTTACACTGCAAGGCAAGCGCGTCTCCGAAATCGGCTACCGGCTGGACGGGGAGCATGAAATCTTCTGCCGGGTCGGCTTGCACTGCGCCCCGGCAGCCCATCGCAGCCTGAGTGCCTTCCCCGAAGGAACCGTCCGCCTCGCTCCCGGAGCAACGACCACGCTGGGGGAAGTCGAAACCGTTCTCGGCGCGGTCAGGAAGATAGCGGAATCATGAGTCAGGGTGTCGTCCTCTTCCACACCACCACCTCCGCCCTGAGAGCGGAAAAAATCCTGCAAAAAGCCGGGTTGACGGTCAAACTCATCCCCACCCCGCGCGAACTCTCCAGCGATTGCGGCATCGCCCTGCGCTTTGAACTGTCAGACCGGGGGACAGTCAAAACGATACTGACAGATGCAAAAATAGAAAACGAGATTCACCCAAGCCGGTGAAGGAATGAGTCTACTCCCTCGCGCGCGGGCATAAGCCTGGGCCAACTGCACTTCTTCCTCGGTCAGGATGCGCTCAATCAGCGCGTCGAAGCGCGGGTTGACCAGCCCATTCAGCCTGCGAAACAGGCCCGACTTTTCCTTGAGCGCGACCTTGTAAAAGCGCATACAGCCATAGCAGTCCGGGCTGCGGACTTCGTACACATCCGGGTCGATGCGATAGGCAAAGGCCATCAGACGCATGCCCGCTTTGAGCGGCTCGCGCACCAGCCGGAACCAGGGCGCGCGCCGGTAGGCCATCTCGACCAGGCGGACGGCGCAGATGTTGCAGACTGCGTTTTTGTGTGATGCCGAATCCATCACAACAGCCCTGCCGCCATGCCCAGCCCGACCAGCATCAGCATAGCGCCGACGATGAGTTGCAGGGCGCGGAAGGTAATTTTCTTGATTAAGCGCGCCCCAATAAAAGCGCCCACAAACGCCGCCAGCGTGGCAGCCAGCACCAACCCCCAGATGTCGCCCACCCCACCAAAACTGACCGCGTAGAAGCTCAGGCCGTAGACCAGCAGACGCGCCGCGTCCACAATCACCGAGGAGACCGTGCCAGTGCCGATAAAGGCCTCCTTGTCCAGCCCGGCCTTGATGAGAAACGCCGAACGCAGCGCGCCCTGATTGCCCGAAAGTCCTCCAAAAAAGCCGGAGAGCAACCCGCCCAGCGGCAGATATTTGCGCTCGAAAGCCAGGTTGTTGAAATAGGGCAGCAATTCGAACAGGGCAAACAGGACGATGATGACCCCAATCACCAGTTTGATGACCGTAATTTTGTAGTCCTGACTGCCAAGGGAGTAAGACGCTAATGGAGCGACCTCCGCGAACAGGCTGAGCAGGGCCGCGCCAATCATGGCCGCCACCGCGCCGGGCAATCCAAAGCGCAGCACCACGCCCCAATCGGCCTTTTTGCCGACCAGGATGACCTTGAAAATGTTATTTGCCAGGTGGACGACAGCAGTTGCCGCAATCGCCACCGGCAGGGGGAAGAACAGGGCAAAGGCCGGCATGAGCAGCGTGCCGAGGCCAAAACCGGAGAACAGGGTCAGCGCTGAGACGACCAGCGCGACCAGGCAAACAACCAGGTATCCCATAAGATTATGCTCCTTGAGGGGGAATAGTGATTTCGTCCATCAACTCGCGCACTTTTTCGAGCGATTCGCTTAATGCGGTTTGCCCGGCTTCGGTCAGCGTGTACACTTTGCGGACTTTGCCTGCCACCACCTCCTTGCGCGAGACCAGGAAACCGTCGCGCTCCAGACCGTGCAGGATGGGGTAGAGCGTGCCGGGACTCAACTGGTAGCCGTGCCGCGCCAGTTCTCGAATCATGTCCAGGCCAAAGATGGGTTCCTGCCCGGCATGGTGGAGCAGGTGCAGCCGGATGAATCCGGTGAAAAAGTTGCGGGTTATGTTATCGTTTTTCGTTATCGACATGCGATAATTATACATCGAAACCAATCCCGAAGAACACCAATACACACTAACAATTTCTCGCTTGACGGATATACCGCGCGGTGATATAACTGCGCCCAATATGAACCCGGCCCTTTTCGGTACCCTGTCCATGATCACTACTCCCCGGCGAGCCCGCGGGGTTTTGGTGTTTGGATAAAGCGGGCTGAAGCCTAATCTGTCCACACAACGCCCTGCGGAAACGCGGGGCGTTGTGATTATCCCAAGGAGAGAGAAATGCCCAAGAACTCATCCCAGTCCGCTCCACTCCGGGGGCTTTCCCCCACCCTCGTCATGAAATTCGGCGGCACCTCGGTCGGGTCATCGAAAGCAATGGCCGAGGCCGCCCAGATTGTGAAGGAAGCCCGCGCCAACTGGCCGCGCGTGGTCGTCATCACCTCCGCGCTTTCCGGCGTCACCAACCTGCTGCTAGAGAGCGCCGCCAGCGCCGCGCGCGGTGACGCCACGCTGCTGCCCGACGCCGAACAGGCCCTGCTCGCCAACCACCAGACCATCGCTGTTTCGCTGGTCCCCGACGAAGCCCGCCGCGCCGCCGTCATGGACGAAATCGGCGGGCTGGTGCGTTCCTTCGTCGAACTATGCCACGCCATTTCGGTTTTGGGCGAAGCCACCCCGCGCGCATTGGACGCGGTCGCCTCGCTCGGCGAACGGATGAGCGCGCGCCTGCTCGCTGCCGCCCTCGAAAGCGCAGGAATCCCCTCGAAATATGTGGAAGCGACCGAACTGATTGTCACCGATGACCATTTCCAATCTGCGCACCCCGATTTTGACCTGACGACCGAACGGGCGCGCCGCGCATTGCTCCCGCTGCTGGAGCAGGGAGTCGCCCCGGTCATCACCGGCTTCCTGGGCGCCACGCGCGAGGGGCTTGTCACCACGCTGGGACGCGGCGGCAGCGACTACTCCGCCGGTATCCTGGGCGCCGTCCTGCCCGCCGACGAGGTCTGGATTTGGACGGATGTCGATGGCGTGATGACCGCCGACCCGCGCCTGGTTCCCCAGGCCCAAACCCTGCCACAGATTTCGTACAGCGAAATCGCCGAGCTGGCCTATTTTGGGGCCAAAGTGCTGCACCCCAAGACCATCCGCCCGGTGGTCGAAGCGGGCATCGGCCTGCGCATCTGCAACACCTTCAACCCGCAACATCCCGGCACGCGGCTGGTGTCCAATGGGAAAGCAGAAAAGCCTCTTGCTGGCGAGAAAGTCATCAAAGCCGTGACCGCCATCCGCCAGCAGCGGTTGGTCACCATCGAGGGGCGCGGCATGTTGGGTGTGCCGGGCGTAGCGGCGCGGACTTTCGCGGCGGTCGCCTCCACCGGCACCAGCGTCCCACTCATCACCCAGGCTTCGTCTGAACAGTCGATTTGCTTCTCGATTCCGACAGAATCGTCATCGGCAGTTCTGGACGCGCTGGGAAAAACCTTTGCCGCCGAACTTGCCAAACGCGACATCGACCGGGTCTGGGCCAGCGAGGATGTCTCCATCATCACGGTTGTCGGGCATGGCACGCGCAACACGCCCGGCGTGGCCGGGCAGATTTTCACCCAACTTGGCAAAGCGGATATCAACGTGCTTGCCATCGCGCACGGCTCGTCCGACGTTTCGATTAGCATGGTCGTCGACGCGGCCCAAACCGAAAAAGCCGTCCGCGCTTTGCATGAGTTAATCGTCAAGTAGAAATCAGGTGACTGTCACCTGCCACCGATATTCCAGGAGTTTCAATGTTCCCCCTCCCCGTTGCCATCCTCGGCGCGACCGGCTCGGTCGGCCAGCGATTTGTTTCCCTGCTCGATAATCATTCGCTATTCAAAGTCGTGGCCCTGGCCGCCAGCGACCGCTCGGAAGGCAGGCCCTACGCCCAGGCCTGCCGCTGGATTCTCTCCGAGCCAATGCCGTTCTGGGCGCGCGAGATGACCCTGCTGCCCTGCTCCCCGCAGGCCATGCCCGATGTCAAAATTGTCTTTTCGGCCCTGCCTTCGGAACAGGCCCAAACCCTGGAACCGGAATTTGCCGCCGCAGGCTTTGCCGTCTGCTCCAACGCCTCGTCGTACCGCGCGGAAAGCGACGTGCCGCTCTTGCTGCCCGAAGTCAACGCCGAACACATTCACCTCGTCCGCCACCAGCGCCTGGCGCGCGGCTGGAGCGGGTGTATCGTCACCAACCCCAACTGCACCAGCGCCGGGCTAACGGTGGCCCTCAAAGCCCTCGACAACGCCTTCGGCCTGCGCAAAGCCTTCGTCGTCTCGCTGCAGGCCCTTTCGGGGGCGGGCTATCCGGTCGTTTCGTCGCTGGATATCCTCGATAACGTCATCCCCAACATCAACGGCGAGGAGGAAAAGGTCGAGTGGGAACCGCGCAAAATGCTGGGGCGGCTGACCGGTGACGCCATCCAACTGGCGGATGTGAAATTTTCCGCCCATGCCAACCGGGTGGCCGTTTTGGATGGGCATACCGTTTGCGCCAGCGCGGAACTGGCCCAACCTGCCACGCCGGAGCAGGCCCGGCGCGCCCTGGGCAGTTACCAGGCTCCAGAAATGGCCCGCGACCTGCCCTCCGCGCCGAATCCCGTTATCGTGGCGCGCGAGGAGCCTGACAGGCCGCAACCGCGCCTCGACCGGCTGACCGGCAAGGGCATGACGACCGTCGTGGGGCGCATCCGCCCCGACCCGCTGCTGACCCTGAAGTTCGTGGTTCTATCCCACAACACCATCCGCGGCGCGGCGGGCGGCTCGATTTACAATGCGGAGTTGTTGGTGAGGGAGAAGTTATTGTAAGTCGGAATTAATTCCGACTTACATACGAAAATTTCCAATCTTCCCATTTCTCAACCAACCCGGCTTTGACCGGGTTGGTGAGAATGTACCGGATGATACGCTCATACTCTTTGGTATTGCGAATGACATGGTCGTAACTTTCAGAATGCCAGAATGCCCCGCTGCGTCCCAACGCCAGGTTGCAAAAGCGCGCCGTTCGTCCCCTCAGGCGTTTGAGGGTGTCGGTCAATGGATATGGCGCGGTAACGCCTTCGTGGGCTGGCTCGAAGCGACATTCGTCTGTGTCGATTGCAAGGTGAACATGGTTGGACAGGATGCAACAGGCAATCAAACGATAGCGGTCGCCATTCAGGGCGTGAATTTCATCCGCAATGATCTGGGCAATTTTTTCATCTGCCAGCCAGCGGGGACTGGTTTCCAGGCAGCGGTCAAGCCAGGAATCGAAATACCCAAAGTATTTTTTGTCGAGGTTATATAGTTCCTGCCCTTCCGATTTGCCAGGATTGCGGGTTTGAATCGTTTGCCGCTCACGCTCGCGCCAGGCTTCAAGTTCCTGGATAACCTGCACAGGAAGGGAGTTTGCCAGCCGAAAGGTGATAAAGAATGCCGCGCCTTCGGGAATCCAGTGCGGCAGTTTGCGGTGGTAAAAGTCGTTCATCGTGAAGGAATGAGCCGGAATGAATTCCGGCTGACGGGTTAAGTCGGAATGAATTCCGGCTTACCGCCGCGCGCAATTTCCCAGGGATAGATGACGCGCGCGTCGGTTACGTCGGCGAAGTAGTCAGGGCGGACCGAGCCGAACAGGCTGCGGTAGGGGTTGAAGTGCAGGACGCAGGTTTCGGGGAAGCCGCCCGCCGATGAAACGCGATTTTTGACGGCGGTAATCGTCCGCCCGGAACCCCACACGTCGTCCACAATCAGGGTGGCGTGCCCGGTTAATTTGTCTTCGGCGGGGAATTGGATGAACTGCGGCCAGGCCATCAGTTTTTGGTCGCGGCTGGCCTCGAAGGGGAAATCGACGGCGGCGGTCAGGACGTGGGTGATGCCCATCGCTTCGGCCAGCATCCCGCCGGGGATGATGCCTCCGCGCGTAATCAAGACCATCGCTTCGAATTCGCGCTTGAATTGGGGGACGAGTTTGTCGATGAGACGGTCGACATCGTCCCAGGAGAGGAACAAGCGGCGGGGAGCGGGAGAAGGCTGCATGTCAGTTTCCTAAAACGGCGGCCAGCGGGGCCGGGGCGGGAATGTTGGCGGACTGCCCGGCGCGTTCGACATCGCGCGCCCACAGGTACAGGCAGGTATGATACGCCGTAGCAGTATACGATGAAATCACGCTGGCGGCCATGAAAAAGAGCGAGGCGGCCAGCACGCCCAGGAGAACGGCAGCAACTACCAGCCAGGCCGCGTTCGCGGCGAGATTGATGAGGGGCAGGGCAATCCCAAATCCGACGACCAGGCCAATCGCCACGAAAACAAATCCAATCAACCCCGTGACGAAGCGCACCCCGACCGTGCTGATGCCGACCAGCAGCAGGTTGTTTTTGACGATGTAGGTGGCGCGCTTCAGGCCGTCTTTCAGGTTGACATCTTCGATGACCATGACCGGCAGGACGAGGTAGGTGGCTTCGGTCCAGAGCGTGTCGATGAGATTGGCGATGGCGCGGCGAATGCCGCTGCTATCGCGGCCGCGGCCCTGCACCATGTTTTTGACCACGTTGACCAGCGTGGAGGCCGCCGCCAGCGACAGGATGTCGAGCCAGTCGCGCCGGACGACCGCCCAGGCTTTGTCCATGCGCCCATCGCCCTCGGAGAGATAGCCGAAAATCAGGTAGATGGTCATGGCCGAGAAGATGTAGGTGACGGAGTATTGGGCAAAAGCCAGCAGCGCGCCGAAAATCCCCAGCACGACCCGCCCGAACAGCGATTCGGTGCCGAGCAGCAGCGCCGCGGCGATGATGGGAACCGCGCCGATGAGGGAGACGATAAAGCCGACGAACAAGGCATAGATGGATGGTTGGATTAAGTCTTTGTCGGCCAGGGCCATTTTCCAGGCCTGGGTGAGGAAGTTCCAACCGCGGGTGAAGGATTGCATGTCTGTCTCCAGTTGTAGGGTTAACAAAGATTTCGTTCTTCAAAAATTCATGTAGAGTTTGTACACAGAATACACGGATTTTACGGAAGCGCACGGAAAGAGCATTTTCAATCAAGAAGATTCTAGAATACCTGACACAGAGGCCCGGTCGTCACGCTGCATAGACATCTCGCTCGGCTCGCGTTACCGGTGACTGGCGGGACGAGACTCGCTCACGAAACAGACAAAACCCAAAGCGACGAAAAAAAGCCAATTTGGTGGTGCGAATCCAGCCGTCCGCGCGCACGCATTGTAGGCGCACTTTTACTGAGAATCTATCACTGGGCAAAGAAGTTCTCCGATTTGTGGCGATAAGTCTCCCCAACCGTTTAGGTGAGGATAAACAAAATCTTTGTCACTCAATAAATATTCATTTCCAACATAGTCGTTAGTTGCTTCACATGCTTTTGAAGCGCTTAAGCCAGACCTGGTTTGTTCTAGAAAATACAAAGAGATATCAACAAATTCATTGCCGCTTTCGTTTTTTGGATACGTGTTTTTGATTTGTGCTAATATCTTTTCTGCTTCATTAAGACGATTTAAATATACTAAAAGAACAAGTTCACGAAAATAGGCAAAAGATGTTTGATAGGCATGGGCTGTTTGCTGAATTTTTTCTAAAGGGATATTTTGAGAAATCTGTATGTCTTTTTCGCTCATCGTTAACACATCAATCAAAGTATTGTCTCGCGCCGCCTTGGCATATAATTCTATTGCGGTCTCAAAATCACCACTTTCAATGGCAATTTCTCCATCCTCCAACGCGTGGATACGGTATGTCGACGGTAATAATTCATCGCTTTTCAGTTTTACTTCATTGCCTGTGAATTCATAAATCCATTTTCTGCCTCTTGCAGGGCCGCAGGCGCTATAAGAACAACCTCGAATACCTTCAATGGTCATTTCTTTATGACCATTGTTCCCATTTTTTAGTTCAGTTTTCATTTCACATACTGATTCATCTGTCTTGAAAGACGGAACCCAAAATCCTTTATCTATCGAATACATTTCAATAAATTCATTACAACCACTAAAAAAAAGACCATTGTCTTGATACCAGAATTTCGGGAACATTTGAATTCAATAGATTTTCGACTGCCAAAACTTTTATTTTCTCTCGCTTTTCTCCTGCTATGTTTGTAACATGATATGAGCCATCAACGCAATTGTAGATAGATAGATTCCCGTATGCATCCTCCCAATCCCCATTCTTGGGTGGTGCAAAATTAATTGCAACTATAATTTCTTTCACACTATCATCGTTGGTATCGGTTACAAAAACTTGATATGAATCTACGATAGTACCCAAGTTTTTTATCTCTTTTTGCAGCTGTTCTATAAAACCACCTTGATTCAAGTAGTCCAAAATAGCTTGTTGGGCTTCACCCCCCGTTTTCGCTTCGAGAATTGTTGTGAGAGCGTTTGGAATGGGGCACTTGGCTATAGATTGTTGGGTAGGAGTCGATGTTGGAATAGGCGGTTTAGTTGTATTAGTCGGCAATGGATAAATCTGCTGCGTTGCAGTAGCATTGTTGAACACAGTAGGTATTATCAAATTTTCTTGGCGCGCTTGGGAACACGCAGATAACACCAAGAAACAGATGAACGAAACTATTAGTGAAAAAGAAAACCGACCTTGTTTATTGAGCATATCTTTTGATTGGTGGAATAAGAAAGCGCCTAACCAAAATTATTCTTCGTCGCATCGGTCGTGACATCGACCGGCTCAATTGAGACCAGTTTTTTGGTGCGGGGCAGGTAGTAGATGCGATAGTCGATGCCTTCGAGCAAGGCGGTGTAGGCCCGGCGGCTGACCTGGAAACTCTTGCCGTCGATGACGTAGTAGTAGCGGGTCGAGCGGTTCTTCCCGCCGCTGGTGCGCTTTTCCTTACGCCCGGGGCCTTGCGCCTGCTCGATGGAGGAAACCGACATATCCAGCAGGCCATTCAGGAACATCCAGCCGCCGACCAGTGCGAAAATCCCCAAGACCAGGGCCGGGATAAGCAGGGCGGGCAGGGCGTCGCCGGAATCAACATTCGGATATATCTGGAAGAAGAACAGACCGCCAAAGGCCAGCGCCATCAGGCCAAAGACTGCCCCCAAAATCACCCCTCCGAGCGGTTTCATGCGCTGGGCCGGGGTCGCCTCGCCGTTGCGGTTGTGCGTCAGGTCGTCGAGCGTGAACCCGTTGGCCTGCGCCAGAATTTCCACCAGCGCCGCGCGCACCTGGGCCGGGCTGGCCGGGAAGACTTCCTCGGCGGAAAGCAGGAAGCCGCTCTCCTCGAGGTAAAAGACGCGGTAGGTTGCGCCGGGCAGCAATCCGCCAGTATGTTCGGTGGAAGGCAGCGACAGGCGGCGTTCACCGGACTGGAAGGAGTAGCCGTTTTTGTCGAAAGCCACCTGTCCCTGCGCCTGGCGAATGGCGCGATTCTCACGGTCGCGCTTGAGTTTGAGGGCGTTGTCGAACAACTTCCACAGGCGCGGGGCGAAGGTCGTCACCAGCACAACCAAAATCACCCCCAAAAACAGGAAGGGGATGAGAAAATCATCGCCAATCCCGGTCAGGTAAAAAACCGTACCGAACAAGACCAGGAAACCGAGAACGGGAATGAACACCAACAAGGCGCCACAGCCGCTGCCCAAGCCCAGCGCCAAATTGAGTCGTTGGGTTTGCGCCTCGGTCATTTCTCCCATGCGGTTGGCGGCCAGGCCTTGCGGGTCGAGCAGGTTGATGTCCCCGCCCAGGGCGGTGAAAAGGGTTTGCATATCCACTAACTCCCGAAAGAAAAAAACGAGACCATCGCACCGTTTCAAATATGCCGTTGCCGGGTCTCGATACGTCTTTCGCAAGAGTGGCTCAGGACTACTCGACCCTCGTCAGGCGAAAGGTCTGCGATATAGGGTATGGAAAGATTATAGCAAACTATGGGGATTAACTTCAACACGCCAGCCGGATAGACCCGGCAGGCTGCGAATCAGCGAGAACGGCTCTGGGCCGCGCAGGATGACCTGCCAGCGAAAAATGTCGTTGGATTTGGCGAAGAAGCAGGGCGCGGGGCCAATCAGGTCGGTCTGGGTGCGTTTTTCTGTTTCGATGAGCGATTCCAGCCTTTGGGCCAGGGCGCGCGCCTCGTCCTCGGCCTTGACCGGGTCGCGGTGGCGATATTCGAGCCGGAGCAAGTGCGAAAACGGCGGGTAGCGCAGCAGGCGACGATTCTCGATTTCCATGCGGTAAAACCCGGCATAGTCGTGCCCTGCCGCCGCCCGGATGACCGGGTGTTCGGGCATGAAAGTCTGCATGACGACCTTGCCGCCGCGCGCCGAACGTCCCGCCCGCCCGGCGACCTGCGTCAGCAGTTGGAAGGCGCGCTCCCCGGCAAACGGGTCGGGCAGGTTCAGGCCCACATCGGCCAGCACAATCCCGACCAGCGTCACAAGCGGCAAATCCAGCCCTTTGGCGAGCATTTGCGTCCCGACCAGGATGTCGGCCTGGTGATTGGCAAAATGGGTCAGGATGATTTCGTGGGCGTCCTTTTCGCGGGTCGTCTCCCAATCCCAGCGCAAGACGCGCGCCTGCGGGAACAACGCCGCCACATCCGTCTCGACCTTCTCGCTGCCCAACCCATAGGCGCGGATGTTTCTCCCGCCACAGGCCGGACAGGCAGAGGGCATCTGGCGGGAATACGCGCAGCGGTGACAAACCAGGCGGTTTTCCAGTTGTTCGGTTTTCCGGTTTTCCGGTTGGGCGTTTAGGCGGTTAACCGAAGAACCGGAAAACTGGTTAACGTGATACGTCAGCGGCGTTTCGCAGCGCGGGCATTTCAGGACATGCCCACAGTCGCGGCAGAAAACGTAGGTGGCCGTGCCGCGCCGGTTCAGGTATAAAATCGCCTGTTCGCCGCGCTCCAGCACCTCGGCAATCGATTCGGAAAGTTCGCGGCTGAAAATGCCCCGGTTGCCCGATTTGAGTTCCTCGCGCATATCGACGATGGACACGGGAGGCAATCCACCCTCCAGGCTGTCTATCACTCCAAGATTGGCTACACGCTCTTTGAGTTCCAGCAGGCGGATATCGCCCCCCCTCACCCCTGCCCCACCTGCCCCCGTCAGGGGGTCTCCCGGAAGGAGAGTGGAATGAGCGCGGTATCTCGTTTCGACGGGCGGGGTGGCGCTGCCCAGCACCGTTACCGCGCCGCACAACTTCCCGTAGATTTCCGCCGCCCGGACTGCTGAGTAAAACGGCGGGTCGGACTGGTAGTACGAACTGTCGTGGCACTCATCGACCACAATCAGGCCGACATCCGGCAGGGGCGTGAACAGGGCCGAGCGCGGCCCGATGACCAGTTTGAGCAATCCGGCCCGGGCGCGCCGCCAGGTGTCGTAACGCTCGCCCTCCGACAGGCGCGAGTGGACGAGTCCCACCTGGCCGGGGAAACGGTCGAGGAAACGGCGCACGGTTTGGGGCGTGAGGGCAATCTCCGGGACGAGCACAATCACCCCCCGCCCGCGCCGAATCGATTCGGCGGCGGCCCGCAGGTAGAGTTCGGTCTTGCCGGAGCCGGTGATGCCGTGCAAGAGGAATGGTTGATTGGGTGATTGGGTGACACCTGCGCTTGCGCGCGGCGCAAGTGTTGGGTGATTGAAAGGTTGCAGGAGTTCCGCCAAGACGGATTCTTGTTCAACCGTCAGGGTTACATCGCGCTTGCCAACGCCCAGTTCCCGGTTGCCCAGCTTTCCCAGCGGGTCGCGCCAGATTTCGCTCTCGAACAGGCGCACCAGGCCGCGCTCTTCCAGTTCCTGCAAATCGGCCAGGTTGCAGCCCGATTCAGCGTAGACCCAGGTGACGGCCACCGCGTCCGGCTCGTGGATGAGGAAGCGCAGGGCGGCGCCGCGCCGCTGGAGCGTTTCAGTAGTCTTGCCCAGGTTAGGGATTTCCGCTTCGGCAATTTCGGGCGGCACGGCCAGCTGCGCCATGCGGATGTATTTGGGGCGCACCGAAGGCGGCGGCAGGACGGCCTGTTTGCCCAACACCCCGCGCTTGGCCAATGCTTCGGCGGTTTTGCGCCATTCGAGCGGGCCGAAATGCCGGTCGATTTGCCGTCCGCGCAAGGGGTTGCGCTGCGTGAACAGGTCGAGCAGGCGTTTTTCGACCTTCCCTTCCGCCGCAGCAGCAGGGGCGCGCAGGAGCGTGTAGAGCGTATCGGCCTGCTGGCTCAGGCCGGCCGGCAGGAACAGGTTGATGACCGCCGAAAGCGGATTGAGGGTGGACTCGGCCAGTTGGCGCGCGAAGGCCAGCTGCGGCCCGGTCAGCACCGGCTGGGGGTCGAGGAGGTTCAGGACGGGTTTCGGATTCGGTACCGAGGCCGAATCCATCAAGTCGAACACCACCCCCTGGACAGTCTGCGCCCCAAACGGCACGCTGACCAATTGTCCCGGGCCAACGACCATTCCCGGCGGCAAGGCATAATCGAACTCGCCGGAAACGGCGGGCAGGTTGACGGCAACGCGGGCAAAGGTCATGCCGCCATTATACGGTGATTTTTACCAATCATCCAAACGGTGGATGAACAGGCCGTCAATACATGCTATACTAGGTAAACGTTGTCAATTTAAGTTACGCTACAGGCGGTTCGAGATGGAAAACCTGACAGGCAGGCAGTTCGGCCCATACCAGATTGTGGCCCCGCTGGGCGAGGGGGGCATGGCGGCAGTCTACAAGGCCTACCAGCCTTCGATGGAGCGGCATGTGGCGCTCAAGGTTTTGCCGCGCCAAATGGCGCAATCAGAGGAGTTCATCGCCCGTTTCAGGCGCGAGGCCCGGCTGCTGGCGCAGTTGCAGCACCCGCACATCCTGCCGGTCTTCGATTACGGCGAAGCGGAGGGCTTCACGTATATCGTGATGCCTTATGTGCAGAGCGGCACGCTGGCCGACCTGCTGAAGGCGCGGCGCGTCAATTATTCTGAAATCCGGCGCATTGTGACGCAGATTGCCGATGCCCTCGGTTACGCCCACGCGCGCGGCATGATTCACCGCGACGTGAAGCCCAGCAACGTGCTGATTGACGAGCGCGGCAACTGCCTGCTGACAGATTTCGGCCTGGCGCGCATGTCCGAGGCGACCTCCATGTTGACTTCCTCCGGGGCGATTATGGGCACCCCGGCCTATATGTCGCCCGAACAAGGCACCGGCGGGGTGGTGGACGGACGCAGCGATATCTACTCGCTGGGCGTCATCCTGTACGAGATGGTGACAGGACGCGTGCCGTATTCCGCCGAAACGCCGATTGCAATTGTGTTCAAGCACATCCAGGACCCCCTGCCCCCTGCCCGGAACTTTGCGTCCGATTTGCCCGAATCCCTGGAGATGGTGCTGCTGAAATCACTCGCCAAACGCCCCGAAGACCGTTACCAGACAACCGACGAGTTCATTCACGCCATTCAGGAAGCGATTCCGTTCACTTCTGCGGTCACACCCGCGCCAACCTCGCCCCCGGTCCCGGCTTTACAACCCTATTCCGCGCCGCCTTCTCCCAACGCCAACCTGCCGACCATGCTGGAGCCGGTCTCGAAGCCGCCTTCCCGCCCGCCCTCCACGCCGCCAGTGGCGGCCCCGGCCAGTTACACGCCGCCTTCCCAGCCCTCGTACAAGTCAATTCCTCAATCACAAATCCAGCCTGCCAGGAAAGGGCTTCCGGTCTGGGCAATAGCCGGGGCCGGGGTCATCGGATTGGGGCTGGTCGGCATCCTGGCGATTGCGCTTGGCATTAATTTCATTAGAAACAACCTGGCCGCGCCTGTTCCAACCGGCCTTCCAACGGCAACGCCGCCTGCGGCAGCCACAACCGCGCCTGAAGTCAGGGCTGCGACCAGCGCCGCGCCGGTCGCGGCCCTGGAAATCCTGCCCGGCGAGTCCTTCACCGATCATTTCGAGAATCAACTGACCGTGGGCTGGCGATGGGAAGCAGAAGACCCGTCGAGATGGAGCCTGACCAACGAGCCGGGCGCGCTCCAAATCACCGCATCGGGAACCAGTTTCAGCATCGACGGCATTCCCACTAACCTGCTGCTGCGCGAGTCCCCCGGAGGAGATTTCGAAATCAGCACCCTGCTGCGCTTCTCGCCGCAAGTGAACTACCAATTCGCCGGGCTGGTCGTGTTCCAAGACAAGGGGAACGCCCTGCAATTCGGGCGCGGTTATTGCGATTCGCCAGGAATTTGCATAGGGGATGGGTTGTATTTCGACAACTGGCAAAACACAGCCAGCAGTGACAGCAATTTATCCGCGAAAACCTGGGGAGAGCAGGTTTACCTGCGCCTGCGAAAGACCGGTAATCTGTATTCAGCCTTCTACAGCACCGATGGTTACACCTGGACACTGGTCGGAACTCACGAACGCGAACTCTCGAATATCCGGGCGGGGGTAACGGCTGCGCAATCCCCGACCAACATCCCGGCCGCTTTCGATTTCTTCTCGCTGTCTAAACCGGCCCGGGCGGTCGTCCGCCAGGAAATCGAATGCTTTTCCGCGCCCGATATAGGCAGCGATATTCGGGGAGTCTTCCAGGTGGGCGAGACAGTTTCACTCCAGGGACGCAGCGCAGATTCCGAGTGGCTGGTCTCCCACGCTGTGAGCAGCCCAGAAGATTTGTGCTGGATTCATTTTTCTGTAAACAACCGGGCCGAGATTGCAGACACCCTGCCAGTCATCGACCCGAATCAGAAAGCGGAATCGCTGCCCGAACCGCCGCCGCTGGTCATCCTGCCGGGCGAGAAATTCGTGCGCATCAACAACATCACCATCAATGCCCAAAACCAGTACGTGCTGGAGTATGAAACCTTCGAGTACACCGAAATCCTGCCCGGCGCGCATGTCCACTTTTTCTTCAACACCGTGCCATTCGGCCAGGCCGGGTCGCCCGGCAGGGGGCCCTGGAAAGTGTACGGCGGCCCGCGGCCGTTCACCGGCTACCGCCCCGCCGACCGTCCTCAGAATGCCTCGCAGTTATGCGCGCTGGTGGCGAACCCCAACCATAGCGTGATTCCCAACAGCGGACACTGTTTCCCTCTGCCCGATGTGCCAACCGCAACAGCGCGGGTCGAGACGGCCTGCCGAAATACCCCATCAGACAGCGGAACGACTGTGGCCGTGTTCCGGGCCGGGACAACCGTCCTGCTCAAGGGCGTTTCCAGCGACCAGGGCTGGCTCTCCATTCAAAACCCGGACAAACTGGACGCATCGGCCTGTTGGGTTCCGTTCAATTCCAGCGTGCCGGGCGGGTACCTGGGGAACGTGCCAACTATCAATCCATGAACAAAAACGTGGCACAAGTTATCGGCCTGGAGGCTTACCGGCTGGAAGCAAGCGGCCTGGTGGAACGTCTGCTCTCGCTGACGTATGATGATTTGCGCTGTCTGCCCAAAATCGAGGGGCAGGCCACCATTGTCTGCAAGGGGAACTTCGACGATACCGCCGTGTGGGCCGGGGTGACAATCAAAACCATCCTGAAACTGGCCGGGGTCAAACCCGAAGCAAAGGAAATCCTTTTGTTCGGGGCAGATGAATATGTCGTCAGCGTTGATGATAAAATCGAGGTCAAATGAATCAAAACATCCCGCTCCTTTTCCAAGGCGGGATGTTTGTTGGATGGTCGAAATTTCAGGGCATCGGGTTGCTGGCAGCCCAGTCGGGACCGAGGATGATTTCGATGTCGGCAGCTGCGTCGGGGTTGTAATCGCTCTGGATTTGAATGGCCGCATCGAGCCGGAAAAGTTCCTTGAAGTGCTTCAACGTGTAAGGCCGACCACGTCGGTCAACAACAATGGTCGAGCCGGGGAAGGTGGAAGCGCTATCAATAATGACTACATTGAAGCCAAGCGACTTCAGGTAATCGGCAGTACTCTGCGCCAGACCGGCAGTGTACGTGCCGTTATATACAGCGACCGTCGCAGCCTCCTGCCGGGCCAGGTCGAGCGAGTCCGCGCCCTGCGCCATCGGGCGGGTTGCGCCTGCCGCGGTGAAAATCTCATCACGCAATTCACGGATTTTATCAGGGATGGGTTTGTATACCGCCTGATTTTGTCCATCGACAGTAACGTTGTACGGAAGCATCATTTTGTAATCGATAACGCCTTTCTTGATGCTCTCTTCCGGCACGCTGCTGGCAAGCATACCGAGGCGCATGATTTGGTCAAAAGTCAGGTTGGTATTGACGCCATCCTGAATAATGGCGTAGATTTCAGGCGCAGAAGTAACGAGGCGGGAAAAATTCGCGGGTTCAAGGACACGCGCGCGAATTCCCATAATAACTTGTTGTTGACGATGGGAGCGGTCTACATCGCCGCCTTCGGTGTAACGATTCCGCGCATAAGCCAATGCCTCCACGCCTCCGAGCATGTGCAAGCCGCGGGAGAGCATAATTTTATCGTCACCAGACCCCACTGGGTCAATAAAAATTTTCTTCTCGACATAAACCGGGATTTTATCTAATTCATCAATCAACCGCACGAAAGATGCAAATTCAATCTGAGCATAGTAGTGAACCGGCACGCCAATAACCTGCTCAACCGTTTTCATGGCAAGCGCCGGGCCGCCGCCGGGAAGTTTCGCAGCATCGCCATTCATATAGGCCGTGTTGACGCGACCATACCCGAACCCTGGAATGCTGACCCACAAATCACGGGGAATGGAGAGCATCCCGGCGGTGCGCGACTTCGGGTCGAGGGTGAGCAGAATCATCGTGTCGGAGCGGGCCGGCCCGGAACGGTCAGCCGAGCCATCGTAGGTATCCAACCCAAGCAGTAAGACGTTTACCCGGCTGGCGCCATCCCAGGCGGGCGGCAGCTCGGCATCGGGAATGGCCGGGGGCGGGGCGGGCAATTCAGGAGCATCGAGGCCGGGTTCAGGTTCAGGCGTGGCTTTGCCGGACTGGGTAAACATTGGATTCGATACGCCACTGCTGCACCCGGTCAGGGCAATGCCCGGCAGGGGGGAGAGACACCAGCCAATGACGATATTGCGCGCAAGAATAAACATTCCGGCAAAGAGCGCAATGCTGACGATGCCGAGGAGCAGCCATTTGAGGAGGAAGTTTTTGTTCAGATTTATATTCATATATTTTTTTTATTGGGGCCTGATATACACCATGCCAAGCCCAAGTTTATGCAGGCCCTGTTCGGCCCAATAGGTTGAGATTGCAGAATCAGACTGGAGGGCTTCCATCAGCGCTGGGATAGCGCGCGGGTCGCCGATTTCGGCCAGGGCGCGGGCAGCCTCCAATTTGGCGGAAGATGTTCCGCTTCGCAGGACTTCTATCAGACAGGGTACGGATTCGGCGCCAATAGCGACAAGGGCGTTACAGGCGAGTTTGGCCGTCATCGAATCGGGGGAGGACATGGCTCGAATCAACGGGAGGACGGCTTCGGGGCGGGGATGGTGCCACAGGCCCAACGCCGCACACTGCCTGATTTCATCGGATTCGTCCTCCAGCGCGGATACCAGTCTGCGAACGACGTCCTCCCCGCCTGGGAACCCGGCCAACGCGCGCAATGCCCACCAGCGCGTATCGATATCGCCCGATTCGAGCAGCGAGTCGAGCGACGAGACCGGAAATGCGGGCAGGCGAAGGGCGGCGGCTTCAGCGCGGGCATCGTTTCCGCTGGTCAGTTCAGCCAGCAAGATTTGGAGTTCGTCCATCTAGCGGAAGGGGGGCGGGACGGGCAAGGCTTCGGGGGCGGTCGCCGCCCATTTGTCGCCTTCATCAATCAACATGACGGGGATATCATCGACTATCGGATATTTTCGTCCGCAGTCCTGGCAAACCAGCCAGGCATCGCGTGTCAGTTGCAGCAGACCGTCTTTTTCACGCACGCAAGCCGGACAGCGCAGGATTTCGAGTAACTCTCGAGAGACCATTGTTTCTCCTTTTTCGATACGGGGCAACATTGTACCACAGCAGGATGAACTGTCCCGAAGGGTTATCCTAATGTGGTTAAACTTGCGTAAACCAACCTTCGGGAGGCTTCTTCGTTGCTACTGGCACAGGTTGCGCTTTTTGAGCAGTTTTTCGGGTTCTTCCGTGCCTGGCCCATATTCACAGACCGCCCGCCAGGGTTCATAATGGGTCTGGAATTTGTCTGCAAAGTAGATTTTTCCATCGCGCATGACGATACGGTTAATGATGACATCGGCGCCATCGGCAGCCCAATCGACCTGTTTGGTTTCGCCTTCCTTGAGTTCTTCATTGACCTGGATGACAGGCGACGGGGCCGGGACGACATTGAGAGGTCCGGTTGTGTCATACGTCACGGTGCGGCCATCGGAGGTGGAGTAAAACTTCCAGGTCAGGGTGCGCGCAGGGCCGTTGAAATAGGTTTCCATCAGCAGCCAGTGAGGGCTGTCGTTGGTAAATTTGAAATCGACCAGGGGGAAATATACCGTTGCATCGAAACCGGCCAGGAGCGGGTCGATGCTGCCGTTGGCGCGCTGCTCGTAATAACTGACGCGATACGCGTGGGCCGACCGTTCGTTGATGGGGAAGCCGCCAAAGAAGGCCGCCCGGAACAGGGTGGTACTGACCTGGCACACGCCGCCGCCCACGCCTTTGATGGTGCGCCCGCCGTAAATGATGAGGGCTTCGGCATAGCCATTATCCAGGCTGATGTCGCCCAGGTATTTACCCATCGAGAAGGTTTCTCCCGGAGCGACCAGGACGCCATGGAAGTTGGCCGAGGCCGCCTGTATGTTCTGCAAACGAGGCGCGCTGGAACCGTAGAAATAAGTGGTTTGCGCGCTGACCAACTGGGTGATGCCCAATTGGGAGGCCGTGGCATCATCGGCCACTTTTGGCGCGGTAACGTTCAGGCGCAGGTAGGCCGAGCCTTGCCCGGCGGCAACAGCGGCCTCGATTTCATCCAATGTGCCGAGGAAATCGAGTTTATAGCCGATGGTGGCCTGGCGAATCAATTCAAGTTGCAAGGTTTCTTCGTTGAAAATGAAACGCGCGTTTTCTTCGGCGCGGTCAGTTTGGCGGGCGATGGTTTCGAGGGTGGGCTTCAGCATCGACCGGTCTGGTTTGATGACGTATTGGGCATTGCCGCTCGCATCATAAACGCGACCGACCCGCAGCATGGGCGCCAGCTCCAACGGCTGGATTTGCCAGGGGCCGGGGTCGCCTGCCCGCACGTTGGGGATAGAAAGCGTAAACGGCCCAGAAAGCAGGCGGCGGGCCGCTTCGGCTTGGGGCGCGGCATCCAGCACTTCGGGCGATTGTTCTTGAATGACCAGCGGCACTTCGCCATCGCGGAAGGATTGCATCTGGACAGTGAGATAAACCAGCGTGGCGTCCACGTTCAAGCGGCGGCCAACCTGACCAGGCGTGGTGGATACGTTCAAACCATCGATCACCAGACTGGCTTCAAGAACGGGTTTGTCGATTTGCGCGGCCAGGTTTTGCAGGTAGGAATGCGCCAGGCGCTGGTCGAGAACGACGACCGGTGGGACATCCAGCCCCACTTGCGAGGCGTTCCATTGCGTATCCAGCGTGGAGAAAATGTTGCCCTTGCGCCCCATCTCGAAGGCCGCCTGGGCGCTGGCGACCGGGTCGAAGACCATTCCCAAGCGAACGGGAGATTCAATCCACACATTTTCCCCGTCCCGCAGTACGATGCGGCCGCTGGTGGGGTAAGTCAGGACCGTCTGCAGCTTGACCGCCGCTTCGACCGGTTTCATGCCCGAAACATCGACCCCGGCCACCGATATACCCGTGAAGATACGCCCGGAATAGGTGATGCGGTAGCCGATGGTGATGAGAAACATAGCAAGGAAAAACACGGAAATTCCACCCATCAACACCAGGAGGATTTGCAGGACAACCGTCTCGAAATTGCGGCGGTCGCGGCGCTGGCGCACGAAGCGGATGGGGGCGGTGGCGGCTTTATCAGAAGGTGGGCGAGGGTTGGGATAGTGGCTCATTTTCTTTCACCACTAAACTTTATTTTTGGAAGCAGCATGGGCGTCCTGGCTTTGTAGTCGGCATATTCCTGCCCAAAATCCTTGAGAAGTTTGCGCTCCTCGAACCAGGCCCCAATCAAAAAATAAAGGCTGAACACAATCCAGACAGCCAGGCGGTTGACGGTCATATCGGGCCAGGCCCATAAGAAGGCCAAACCGGCTGTATAAAGCGGATGGCGAACATAGGCATACAGTCCGTCGGTAACAAGTTTGGGCGGCGTTCCGGGTTCCAGCCCGGCCAGTTGGGTCAGACCGGCGAACTCGAAGGGCCCGGTCTGCATGACCCCGGCCACCAGCGCAAAAAAGGCCGCGCCCTGGATGAGTACAGAGATGTAAACCCAGGGTTCGGGAATCGTGTAGAGCGGCTGGTCAGGAAAGGTGAAAAGCATCAGTAATATCGGGAAAATACTGGCAACCGAGAATACATTGTAAGAAAAGCGATACAACCGGCCGGAGGCCGGGCCAAAAAAACGGCGCGCGCCGTCCTTGACAGCGTGCGAGGCCAGGATGGAGTGGATGACACCCCATAGGATAGACGCAACGGTAAGGTAGAGAGTTCCCATGTTCAGTGTCCAGTATTCAGTGTTCAGTAACCAGTATTCAAGACGGGATACCGGTTACTGAAACGCCGGGATTTCGACCATTCGACCGGCGGCGTGCATGATGTAGAAGGGCATCCAGGCCACGCCAAAATGGTCGATGAATATGTCGGCCTTTTTGGGCGAAATCGGGATTTCTGTGACCTGGTTGACGACTGCCGCCCAGCGGTCATTGACATCCTGTTCCGTTTCGGCGCGGCGGCGTTCCAGCTCGGCAATCTGGGCCTTGAACTGCTGGATGGCTTCAATTGACTCATCCACTTCGGCTTTGGCCTGCTGGGTCAGCCGGTTTTTGCTCATTTGTGAGGTCACGCTGCGTTTGCGTCCCAGGCCAAAGACGCTCGCGCCCAATTCGAGCAGGTTGCTGGTCTCTTCGCGTTTGCGCTGGTCATATTTGACCTGATCCATTGCCAGTTCGCGCTCCTCGCGCGCCAGGCGGTCTTGCAGGGTGGCGAGTTGCCGGTCCAGAGAGGCGGTCAGGCGGGCGATTTCCTTATCGCGGGCATCGCGGGCGGCCTCGGCGCAGGCGGCGCGAAAGGCAGCGGCGCTAACATCTGGCCCGGCATAGACTTTGAGGGCTTCATTGGCGCGAGCGGTGACGGTGGCGGTGCGATAGACCCAATCGACGAAGTCTTTTTGCAGGCTGGCGAGCAGCCTGGCGTCGGTCAGCAAGGCGGGCAGCATCTCGAAGCGCGAACCGGGCTGGGGCTGGGCCTCGACGCGCTGGAGCGGCAGGCCGGAACGGGCGAAATTCTCCCACCGCGCCACGCCGCGTTTGTCCAGGTCATCGACCAGGGCGGCGCGCTGAGTCGTGGCATCGACGCCCAGTTTACGGTCCATCACACGCACGTGCGCGTCGGCCAGCAGGACGGGCCGGTAGAGCAGTCCCATCGGCTGGGCGTCGGCGGGCAGCGGTTCCCTGGCAGCGCGCGCAGCTTCGGTCATCGAGCAGGTGACGGGCAGGAAATATTCGGAAACGGCAGCGGGGACGGCCGGGCGGGTGATGCTGCCCGGTAAATCTGGTGCGTGGTGCGTGGTGCGTAGCGCGGAAGGATGAGCGGGAATCGGTTCGGAAGATGATTCTGATGTTTTCGCGGGAATCGGTTGCAGCCGGGCAAAATCTGGCGCGGCTGAAGCGTGGTTCCCGGCTGCGGGCGCGGAGTCCGCACCTGTAACGCGATTCGACAAATCGCGCCACGCGCCCGCCAGGCGATTGAGGGCCGGAATCTGCGAGCGGGTCAGCGGCCCGGCCAGGAAGTTCATGGCCCAGCGGGTCTGGAACAACACGGGCTGTTTTTGGTGAATGTTGTGCAGCAGGAAAACACGCTTGCCGAGCGCGGAGATGATTTTGTTGTAGGCCGAGCGGTCGAGTTCGGCGGTTGCGCCTTGCAGGCCGTCGAGCAGGCGCTGTTTGTCCCATTCGGTTTGCAGTTTGCCCACGAGCCAGGTTCCGGCGTTGGAGAGTCCCTTGTAATCGACATCCGCCGGGTTTTGGGAGGCGAGAACGAGGCCAACCCCAAAGGCGCGGGCCTGTTTGAGCATGCGCAGGAGCGGGGTTTTGCTGGGCGGGTTGCGCTGGGGCGGCAGGTAGCCGAACAACTCATCGAAATAGAGCAGGGCGCGCAGCGAGGAGGAACCGGCCTGGGCGCGCATCCAGGTCTCGAAGGCCGAGAGCAGCAAGGTGACGAAGAACATGCGCTCGCCTTCGCTCAGGTGGGCGATGTAGAAAACGCTGTGGCGGGGCTTGCCTTCAGGCGTGTAGAGCAGGCCGGGGATGTGCATGGGCTGGCCTTCGCGCCAACTCTGGAAGGCGGGCGAGGCCAGGATGTTGTTGAGGGTGAGGGCCAGTTCGGTGCGCTCTTTGGCGGGGAAGAAACTCTCGACCGGGAAGGCGCCCAGTTTGTCGAAGGGCGGATTCTGGACTTGCAGGATGAGTTCGGTCAGATCGAGCGGGTGATTCTTGCTCCAGGCATTCTCGAAGATATTGGAAAGCAGGATGTGTTCGCGGGAGCGCAGCGGGTCGATATCGTTGTAGCCGACCAGCCCAAGCAGGGCGGTGACGGTGCTGGCAATTTTCTCGCGCAGGATTTCGCGGTTGCCCTCCCAGGGCAGGTCGGGGGATTGGAGGGTGGAGAGAACGCTGATTTGCAGCCCGGCATCGGAACCGGGCGTATAGACGCCGTATTCGGCAGCGTTTTGCAGGGCGCGAATCCGGTCGGGGCCAATGCCCCACTCGGCCAGGCCATTTTTCCATTGGTCGGCGTTCTCCTGCGCGGCCTGTTCGAGGGGTTTGCCCTGGCGGCGCAGGGTATCGGCATCGAGCCAGGGGGCGAAATCTCCCGGGGCCAGGTCGGGAAAGTGCAGCAAGAGGTTGGTCAGGTCGCCTTTGGGGTCGATAAGGATGGCCGGGATTCCCTGGAGGGCGGCTTCTTCCATCAGTCCAATGCACAGGCCGGTTTTGCCGGAGCCGGTCATGCCCGTGACGACGGCATGGGTGGTCAGGTCGGCGGGGTCATAGTACAGGGTCTGGTCAGTCAGTCTGCCTGCGGCCAGGTCGAAGTGGCGTCCAAGGTAGAAGTGGTTACCCGGCATTTGGCCTCCTGGGAAGTGAATGCGTCAAAAACATAGAACAAATATATCACAAAGAGGGTTAAGGGCAAATTAAAAAATTGGAACGGGTTATCCCGCCCAGGAGAGAATTAAACCCCCAAGATGAATCTGGGAAATTATGGGGGAAATTCCAGGTCAGGCGTCGATGTTGGTGAAGGCATTGGGGGAGGGGTAAACGTGCTGGTTGGCAGCGGCGTCGGCGTATTGGTTGGCCTGGGCGTGGAGGTATCCGTCGGCAGCGAAGTTGGAGGCGCAGTATTGGT
>DAOUAZ010000038.1:0-8865 GCA_034432975.1 Anaerolineales bacterium
GGTCGAGCAGCGAAGCGTATCGAGACCAATCTCACCCGATGACTGATGACTGATGACTGATGACTGAGCCGCGCATCACCAGCGCCGATAAACTCTCCCCAATAATATCAATTTTCGGACTCCAGGCCTGGCCCTGCGCGCGGGTGGCAACCCCGGTCAATACCAGGGCGGTCGGGCAGCCGAGCGCCTGGCCCCCGGCGATGTCGGTTTCCAGCCGATCGCCCACCACCCAGGTCTGCTCCTTGGGCGTGCCGAGCCGCTCGAGCGCCATTTGCAGCATGGCGGTCTGCGGCTTGCCCGCCAGGATGGGTTCGATTCCGCTGGCGGTGGTGATGACCGACAACCAGGCCCCCGCCCCGGGGATTTGCCCGCGCGGGGTGGGGAAGGTTTTATCGGGGTTGGTGGCGTAGAAGGGTTTTCCGGCCCGCGCCAGCAGGGTGGCTTCGACCATTTTCTGGAAATTGATAGCGCGGTCGATGCCGAAGACGACCGCCTCGGCCCGTTCCGCGCTTTCCACGCTCAACAACTCGAAACCTTTGGCGCGCAACGCCTGCATCACGCCCTCTCCGCCGATGGCGAAGAGCGGAGTCCCGGCGGGGAAGCGGCCCGCCAGCATTTCGGCCACCGCCAGCGCGGAGGTGACAACCTGCCAGGGTTCGACCGTCACGCCAAACCCGGCCAGTTTTTCGACATACTGGTCGACCGTGCGCGTCCCGTTGTTGGTGGCAAGCGTCACAGCCAGGTTCAGTTCCTTGAAACGGGAGAAAGCGGCAGGCAGGTCGATGAGGGCCTGCGAATCGGCCCACAGCACCCCGTCCATATCCAGGATGAGTCCCTTGGCGTTCTCGGGCAGTTTGTTCATTTTCCAAATTTCCGCAGGATGTAATCGTAAACAGGCGCGTCCACCCACCCGGCAGCCGGGTCGCAGCGCTCCTCGAAATTTTCGTTGCCGGTAAAGGCCCGGAAGGCCTCCCGGGTTGGCCCGTCATAGACGCCGCTCGGCGCGGTTTGCAGGTAGCCCAGCCGCGCCATGATTTTCTGAAGGCTGTGCAGGGGCGCCCCGGTCAGTTGGATGCGCTCTTTTTCGGGACTTTTGCCGAAGTACAGGCGGTGCAGGTAGATGAGTTCGCCCAGTTTGACGACCGGGTCGGGGTCGTCATCGACTCGGTAATCGAGCAGGCGGTCGGTGTAACCGCCGTAGCCGCCCTTTGCTTTGACGATGAGCAGGGCCGCGCTCTGGCGGCCGCGCTTGTCGCCGCCCGAACGGTCGCCGGCCATCAGCGCGGCATGCAGGCGGGTCGCCAGGTCGCCGTCGGTGCGCAGGAAAGCGCTCTCCATGCTGTAGACCACGTCGGCGCTCGACAGGATATTGCCCTGGATGGCGTAGCCCGCCCCGGTCAGCCCGCCGGCCCAATACGCGCACTCCTTCCCGGTGAAGGTGGCGGGTCGCCCGGTCTTGTCGACCAGGCCGATTTGGCGGGTTTCACGCCCCGGGTCGGCGTTGGTCAGGCGCGCCAGGACGGCATCGGCGCTCAAGCCCTGGCGCAGCAGGTCGAGTCCCTGGCAGCCGTAGGATACGTTGGCGTATGCCTGGGTGGCAACTGCGCCTGCCCCGGCCTGCGCCCAGGGGACGATGGCGCCCACCGCCGGGAACTTCGAAGCGACGGCCACCCCCCAGGCTTCCTCTTTGATGTCATAAGCGGCGATTGAAAAAGTCATTGGCGTCTCCCTTTCGCGGGTATGGGGCAATTATACCTGCCGCGCCGGGTGGGTTCGTTATGAAAGCATAACGTCCCGAAGGTTTTCGGAGGTCATCAAAATTGACACCACAAAACCTTCGAGACGGTGATGGTGTCAGACCGGGAATGGCTGCCCCGGTCTGAAGTCTACGGTCTATCGGCTGCCGTCTACTTTCCCAGTTTTTTCTTGAAGGCCGCCGTCAACGCTGGCACGAAGGTGAACAGGTCGCCGACCACGCCGTAGCGCGCCGCCTGGAAGATGGGCGCTTCGGCGTCCTTGTTGATGGCGACCACCAGTTTCGCGCTGCGGATGCCGACGATATGCTGGATGGCCCCGGAAATGCCCGCCGCGATGTACAAATCCGGCGCGACGACTTTGCCGGTCTGCCCGACCTGGTGCGCATACGGAATGAAGCCCGCATCCACCACCGCGCGCGATGCGCCGACCGCCCCGCCCAGCACCCCGGCCAGTTCGCCGAGCAGTTCGAAGCCTTTTTTGGCGGTACCGGCTTCGTCCAGCCCGAGCGAGGGACTGTTGCTCACGCCGCGTCCGCCGGCTGCAATCACCCCGGCGTCGGCCAGGCTGACGCCCATTTCACCTGCCGCGTAGCCTTCCACCGTCGTCAGGGCGTTCCCGGCGGCTGGATAATTTTTCACGCTCCCGCTGCGTCCCGCTTCGGGGGTTGGGCGCGGGAAGGCCCGCGCCCGCAGGGTCACGAACTGCGGTTGGGCCGCGCAGGTGGTTTTTTCGAGCAGTTTGCCCTCGTAAATCGGACGGGTGGCAAGCACGGCATCGCCGCTCACTTCCAGCCCGGTCACGTCCGTCAGCACGCCGCTGTTCAGGTCGATGGCGCTCATGGCGGCCGCCTCGCGGGTGCGCGAGGTGCTTGGGAACAGCACCAGGGCCGGTGACGAGTCCGCCAGAATCGCGCTCAGGGTGGATGCGTAGGTCTCCGGGCGGAAATCCGCCAGCGAAGCGTCATCCGCCGCCAGCACTTCATCCGCGCCGAACGCGAAGGCCGCCTTCACCAGGCCTTCGATGCCCGAACCCAGTACAATTGCTGCCGCCTCGCCAAACGATTTGGCCGCGCCCAGCGCCTCCCACGAGGCCTGGACGACTTCGCCTTGGAAATGGTCAATATAAACGCAGGTTTTCATAGCACCTTCTCCGCCAGGATTTTCTCCACCAGGGTTTCGGCGATTTCTTCGGGGCTTTCGCCGCTGATAATTTCGCACTGGGCGTCGCGCGCGGGCGGGTTCATCAGTTCGCTGCGGCGGACAACCGGCACCGGGGCGGCGATGCCCAGGTCGGCCAGCGTCCAGACCGGGATGGCGGCTTTGGAGGCCTTGCGGATGCCCATGAACGAGGGGTAGCGCGGCTCGCCGATGTTCTGGATGACGCTCATCACCGCCGGGAGTTTGGCGCTGACGGTCTGTTTGCCTTCTTCGATGACGCGCTCGACCCGGACGCCCTCCCCGCCCAATTCGAGTTTGCTGGTGAAACTGAGCAGCGGCCAGCCGAGCACGCGCGCCGTCTGGGCGGCGGTGACGCCCGCGCCGTTATCGAGCGTCTGGCGGCCAAAAATGACCAGGTTCCCATCGCCGATTTTTTGGATGGCGGCTGCCAGCGCGCGCGCCGCGCCCTGGCTGTCGAGGCTTTCCAATGCCGGGTCCGAGACCAGGATGGCCTCGTCCGCGCCCATCGCCAGGGCGTGTTTGAGCGCTTCTTTGGCGCTTTCGGGGCCGATGCACAGCGCGGTGACGGTGGAATCGCCGTTATCTTTTTGCTGGAGCGCGGCTTCGACGGCGTATTCGTCGAAGGGATTGATAACCAGCGGCGACTCGCCCCACGAGACCTGCCCGTCCTGGGCCGTCACTTTGGCTTCGGAATCGGGCACTTGCTTGATACAGGTGATGATTTTCACTGCTCCTCCTTTATTTTTTTGGAGTGCAGGGGCTTGCCCCTGCATTTTTTGTTACGACGAACGGCAAGCCGTTCGACATCCATAGTTTATGAAATCCTGCTAAAACTGATTAACTTCCCGGTCTTCAAGTCCAACTCGCAGGCGTGGCCGCCGGTGGTGTAGGCGGAAATCGTTTCATCGTCGTTCAGCCGCACCCGCGAGTAGAGCGTGTTCGGGTCGGGTTTATCCGCCTTCCACAGGATTTTCCCGCTCGTGCTCATAACGTACAGGTTCGACTCGTAGCGCGGAAACCCGTTGGGTTGTTCCAGCACCAGCAGGCCCATCATGGTCTGGATGGATTTATCGATGGGGGTATGCAAAGGTTGGTTTTCCATCATGCGCCTATCCTTGCCAGTCAGCTTCATCGTAGGCGGGCAGTTCGCAGCGCAGGGGCTTGTCGGCCCGTTTGCCGAGCGCGTAATCGGCCTGGATGAGGGTCTGGATTTCGGAACTGCCCTCGTAAATCATCGCCCCGCGCGCGTTGCGCAGGTGCCGCTCTACATCGTACTCATCGCTGAAGCCATATGCGCCATGCACCTGGATGGCTTCGTTGGCGGCGTCGAACGAGGCTTCGGTGGCGAATTTCTTGGCGTAGGAAGTCTGGAGCGTGCTGCGCTGGCCCCTGTTTTTCAGCCAGCCGACCTGAAAATAGAGCAGGCGCGCAATTTCGTAATCCTGCGCCATCCTGGCAATCTTTTGCTGGATGAGTTGGTGTTCGCCAATCGGTTTGCCAAAGGTCTTGCGCGTTTTGGCGTAGTCGGCGCTCGCTTCCAGGCTGGCGCGGAGGATGCCGGTCGCCCCCGCCGCGACGGTGTAGCGGCCGTGGTCGAAGCCGGTCATCGTAATTTTGAAGCCCTCGCCCTCCTCGCCAATGCGGTTTTCGAGCGGCACGCGCGCGTCGGAGAACGAAATCCAGCCGGTCGAACCGGCCCGCACGCCCAGTTTGCCGTGCAGGTCGCCGCGCTTCACGCCGGGCGAATGCAGGTCAACCAGGAAGCTGCTCAAGGCTTCGGAGGGACGGGCTGCCTTTGGGTTCGTTTTCACCGTCACCAGCGCATAATCGGCCTTCGATGCCAGCGAAATCCACATTTTCTCGCCGTTCAGGAGGTAAGAATCGCCGTCACGCCGGGCGGATGCCTGCATGGAAGCCACATCCGACCCCATGCCGGGTTCCGTGAACGCGCCGCAGCCCAGCTTTTCTCCCGAGGCGAGCGGCTTGAGAAAACGCTGCTTCTGTTCCTCCGTTCCCCACTGGAAGAGCGTCATCGAACACAGGCCGGTATGCACCGACATCGCCACCCGCAGGTGGGTATCGACCGCTTCGAGTTCCTCGCAAGCCAGCCCCAGCGCGATGTAATCCATGCCCTGCCCGCCATAGCGCACCGGGAAACACAGGCCGAGAATCCCCAATTCGCCCATCCGCTTTAGCGAGTGGGGCATCGGCTCGGCCTTGCGGTCGTACTCTTTGATAACGGGCGCAATTTCCTTGCGGGCGAAATCGCGCACCATCTTCTGAACCATCTGGTGTTCTTTGGAAAGCGAAAAATCCATGCTGGCTCCTGTTCGAATTATACCAAACCTACCAACCGTTCGGTAGGTTTTGGGGGTTGTTTTCATTTCCCCCTATTTTACACGTTTGCAAATTGGTACCCTTGGGTGACGCGATTTGTTAAGATTAGAGTATAATTTAAGGACGGTTTGGTCAACGTTGGCCCCAGGTTCGATTGCGTTGCCCGGCCGTGGACTTGAGTCCCTGGCAGGTAGTGAGGAGAATGACGAACGCCACTGTATTAATGGTTGAAGGAAAGAAAGCCGACCGACCTTCTTTTGCAGCCCAATTGCAGAAGAAGGGTTTTACCGTTGTATCTGTGCCAAACGGGGCCGAGGCGGTTGCCCGCCTGCCCGAAATTGGCCCTGACCTGGCGGTGGTCAACGCGGCCTCGATGGGTTCGACCGGCGTGCGGATTTGCCAATCCATCCACGACCAGCAGCAAGAACACCTCCCGATTGTGCTGATTGTCGATGCCGATAAAACCGTCGAGAAATCGGTGGCCGATGTCGTTATCAACCTGCCGTTCACGGTGCAGAAGCTGGTCAACCGCCTCAAGCCGCTCCTGCCCGGCGACGGGAACAACATTATCCATGCCGGTCCCATCCGCCTCGACCTGGAGCATCGCCGGGTCAAGTGCCTGGCGCGCAATTCCCGCCTGACACCCCGCCTGGCGACCCTGCTCCAGATTTTGCTCCAGCATCGCGGCGAAGTCATCGAGCGCGAAGAATTGTTCAAAAAAGTGTGGGATACGAACTATACCGGCGACACGCGCACCCTGGATGTCCACATTTCCTGGCTGCGCCGCGCCATCGAGATGGACCCCGACCATCCGCGTTTCCTGCACACCGTTCGCGGGGTCGGCTACCGGCTGGATGTTTAATCACATCGGGTATAATCCCCTTCTATGCAGCCAAATATTGTCGGAATCCGCTTTAGCAAAGTAGGCAAACTATACCATTTCGATTCGAATCCCGTTCCTGATTTGCAGGTGGGGGAGCATGTCGTCGTCGATACCGCCCGCGGGCGGCAGATTGGCGAGGTCATCCAGCGCGTCGAAAACCCCGCGCCCCCGCCCGATGGCAACTGGAAACCCATCGAGCGGCGCGCCTCCGCCGCCGACTTGTTGCTGCGCCAGCAATGGCAGCAGAAACAGGTCGCCGCGATGGTGGAATGCCGCGCCCGGGCCGCCGAACTCAAACTGGAAGGCGTCAAAATCATCGCCGCCGAATATGCCTTCGACGGCGCGCGCCTGGCCTTCATGTTCAGCACCGAGACGGAAGATAAAGTCGACCTGAAATCGCTGCGCAAAGACATGCAGCGCATCTTCACCGAATCGCAGGTCGAAATGCGCCAGATTGGCCCGCGTGACGTGGCAAAACTGCTGGGCGGAATGGGCGCCTGCGGCCTCGAAACGCGCTGCTGTTCCAAGTTCCTGACCGAGTTCAGCCCCATTTCCATCAAAATGGCGAAGGAACAGGGCATCTCGCTGACTCCAGGCGAAATTACCGGCATGTGTGGGCGTTTGCGCTGCTGTCTCATCTACGAATACGAGCAGTATGTGGCTGCCCGCAAGGAACTGCCCAAGCGCAGTAAGCGCGTCGTCACGCCCGACGGCGAGGGCAAAGTGCTGGATGTCTTCCCTCTGCGCAACGTCATCCTGGTCGAACTCGACCCCAAGCCCAGCGACCGCCCGCAAGACCGCCCGGAACGCCCCGTCTGGCGTGAATTTCACCGCGACCAGGTCGAACCCTGGGACGAATTGGAAGCCCTGCGGCGCAAATCGGAAGCCCCGTGTGATAAGCACGAAGGCGGCGGCTGCGATTGCGGGAAAACTACAAACAGTGAAGAGACCGCGAAGGTTGACCAACCTGAACCAGAAGCCGAAACTCGAAACCCGAAAAGCGACAACCGGCAATCGAAATTCGACCATCGAAAATCAAAATTCCAAAATCGTAAATCGTAAATCTATGGAAACCCCCGGCATCTGGGACACTCCCCAACGCATCCTGGTCATCCTGGCTCACCCGGATGACCCGGAATTTTTTTGCGGCGCAACCCTGGCAAAATGGGCGCAGGCTGGGCATGACATTCACTATTTCCTGCTGACCTGCGGCGACAAGGGCCGCAACGACCATAACAAAGACATCCCTGGCAATGAACTTTGCTCGATGCGCCACATGGAGCAGCGCGCCGCTGCCGGCTTGCTTGGCATCAAAACGGTCGAATTTGGCGACCAGGAAGATGGTTACCTCGTCCCAAGCCTGGAACTGCGCCGCAAGGTGGTGCGCGTCATCCGGCGCATCAAACCGACAGTGATTGTGACCTGTGACCCTCAGTTTTTATTCTCGCCATTTGGTATCAACCACCCCGACCATCGCGCTGCCGGGCAAGTGGTACTGGATGCCGTTTTTCCCGCCGCCGGAAATGAACTCTTCTTTCCAGAACTATCAGGCGAGGGCTTCCTGCCCCACATGCCCAAAGAAGTCTGGATTTCATTAACCGGCCAGCCGACCGTGGCCCTCGACGTAACCGAATTTTGGGAAACGAAAATCCGCGCGCTCAAGGAACACAAAACCCAAATCGGCGACCCGGCCAAATTGGAAGAGCGCATCCGCAGCCGCTACGCCGAGGATTCCAGCCCGGAACATCCGCGTTACGAGGAAAAATTCCGGGTTATCAAATACGGATGAAGCACAATAAAACTATGAAAACGACCCTATTGATTGCCGCTTCCCTGTTCCTGCTGGCGGGCTGCGCCCCGCTTGCAAATTGGTTCAACCCGCCCGACCCCAATTCGTGGGTGCTGGCCTGGAGCGACGAGTTCGACCAGCCCGATGGCAGCGCCCCCGACCCGGACAAGTGGAATCACCAGAAGGGCGGCTCAGGCTGGGGCAACGCTGAATCGCAGTATTACACCGACAGCCGCGAAAATTCCTACATCCAGGATGGGATGCTGGTCATCCAGGCCAATAAAGAATACATGATGGGGCGCGATTACACCTCCGCGCGGCTGAACACCCAATTCAAAGGTGACTGGCAATATGGCCGGGTCGAAATCCGCGCCAAACTGCCCAACACGCAGGGCATCTGGCCCGCCTTTTGGATGCTGCCATCCAAGATGACGTACGGCATCTGGCCGGCCAGCGGCGAAATCGACATCATGGAAATGATTGGAAAAGAGCCGGGCCGGGTTTATGGGACGCTGCATTACGGCAATCCGCACACCTACACCTCCGGCACGTATGATTTGCCCGCCGGTCAGACCTTCGCCGACGATTTCCACATTTTTGCGATGGAGTGGGAACCGGATGAGTTCCGCTGGTATGTGGATGACAATCTCTTCTACACCAAAAATGACTGGTTTACCTCCAGCAAACAGGCCCCTTACCCGGCGCCTTTCGACGAGCAGTTTCACCTGCTCATCAACATGGCGGTCGGCGGGCGCTGGCCGGGTTATCCCGATGAAACCAGTGTTTTCCCGCAGTATCTTTACGTGGACTATGTCCGCGTGTACCAGCACCCCAAGCCGTAATGCGGAATTTATTCCGCGCCCTGTTCTGCAAAGGATTTTTATGACATACTTTTACGCCGAAGCCCAAAAATTGTTCCC
>DAOUAZ010000039.1:0-4749 GCA_034432975.1 Anaerolineales bacterium
AATTGGGAAATCAGTTAATAGACACGATTCAATCTACCCTGGGGCGCGTGGGTGAGCTGCTGGGCAAAGTCGCCAGCGGAGCAGTCAACACCCTGGGCTGGACGCTGTTTATTCTCATCGTTTCCTACTTTATCTTAATCGAAAGCGGCGGCCTGCGTGAGCGTATCCTCCAGGTTAACCTGCCCGGCTACAGCCAGGATTACGCCCGCATGAGCCAGGAGGTGGCGCGCATCTGGAATGCCTTCCTGCGCGGGCAAATCATCCTCATCAGCATTTCAACGGTGGCTTATACGCTTGTTTTGGGCAGCATGGGCGTCAGTTACGCGCTGGGAATCGCCCTGATGGCCGGGTTGGCGCGCTTCCTGCCATATATCGGCCCATTCATCACTTGGACGGTGCTGGCCCTGGTCACGTTTTTCCAGGCGTTCAAACCCTTTGGGTTAAGCCCACTGATTTATATGCTCATTATTCTGGGAGTAGCCTGGTTAATTGACGCCCTGCTCGATAACATCATCTCACCGCGCGTCATGGCCGAATCGCTCAAAGTCCACCCGGCGGCGGTGCTGGTAGCGGCCATCATCGCCCTCGACCTGCTTGGGGTTTTGGGCGTCGTCATCGCCGCGCCCATCCTGGCAAGCCTGCAACTGGCACTGCGTTATGTGACGCGCAAACTGTTCGACCTCGACCCCTGGGACGGGCTGGAGGAAAACCCGACCCCGCCTTCCCTGCGCGTACAATTCAAGGAATGGATGAACAGTTTGCGTTCGAAAATCCGCCCGCGCCGCCAAAAAAAGTTATAATGAGTTATCTTTGAAAGGAGCACACGATTATGCCCAAAAATCCTGAATCCACCCCTGCCACCGAAACCCTGGCTGAGACCGAAAACTACCTGGTCTGGAAGGCCGATGAGCCGGATGGCGAGACCACCTACCATGTGGAGCTCGGCAACCTGACGGTGCATTTCTTCCGCGAAGAATGGGATGAGTTCCTCGAACTTGTCCGCTCGCTGGAGTAACCCCACCCACCCAGGGGCAGGCCGAACCTGCCCCTTTGTATTTGCCCATGAAAAACGAAATTACAGATGTACCCGGCATTGAAGTTGGGCAAGCCCAGGACCTTGATGCGCTGACCGGTGTGACGGTCATTTTATGCCGCAAAGGCGCAGTCGGCGGCGTGGATGTGCGCGGCAGCGCGCCCGGCACCCGCGAAACCGACCTGCTCAACCCGATCAACCTGGTTCAAAAAGTCCACGCCATCACGCTGGCAGGCGGCTCGGCCTTTGGGCTGGATGCCGCCAGCGGGGTGATGAAATACCTCGAGGAGCAAAAAATCGGTTTCGACACCGGCGCGGGTATCGTCCCCATTGTGCCTGCCGCGATATTGTTCGACCTGGGCCTGGGTCGGGGCGACATCCGCCCGACAGCCGAGATGGGCTACCGCGCCGCAGCCGCCGCCCATGCCGGGGCTGTGCAAGAAGGCAACACAGGCGCGGGAACAGGCGCCAGTATTGGTAAAATCTTTGGTAACAAAAGCGCGATGAAGTCGGGGCTGGGAACTGCCAGCCTGGACATCGGCGCGGGCGTGGTGGTTGGGGCCATTGTGGCGGTCAATGCCTTTGGCGATGTCATCGACCCGAAAACGGGCAAGATTCTCGCCGGGGCGCGTTCGGTCGAAATCGGCCCCCTGCGCGTGGGTGAAAAAGGCTATTTCGCGGATACGCTGGAGTTGATGAAATCCTTCGCCGGGCGTACCGTATTGAATTTCGCCGCCAAAACGAACACGGTGATCGGCGTGGTGGCTACCAACGCCAAATTGACCAAAGCCGAGGCAAACAAAATGGCGCAGATGGCGCACGATGGCCTGGCGCGCGTTATCCGCCCGGCGCACACCATGCTGGATGGCGACACCATCTTCGCGCTCGCCACCGGCAAGAAGAAATCGGACGTGACGACGGTGGGCGCGTTTGCCGCCGAAGTGTTGGCAGCAGCCTGCCTGCGGGCGGTCCGCGCCGCCAAGAGCGCGGGGGGCCTCCCCGGTTTGGACGATTAAAACGAAAATCGCGGGCTACGCCGCGACTTCTAACTGACAGGGAAAAGAAAACTTACGCCGTTTTGACCATCGCGCGGATGCACTTGGTGCAGAGCGTCACCTGGGACTTGCAGCCCTTCTCTATCACGGTCACTTTCTGCAAATTCGGTTTGAACTTGCGATTGGTTGCCCGCAGGGAGAAGGAACGGTTGTGACCAAAAGCTGTGGTTTTGCCACAATGAGCGCACTTTGCCATCTTAATTCATCCTTTCTTGCTATAATTCCATCAACCTGTTTTTCTGACAGGCGCGGTATTTTATCACAAACCGTATCCTTTCACAAGGAAAGTGTTAAACATTTCGCAAAGGACACACGCTATGGGACAAGAAAAAACCACCCTGGGAAGCATCCACGTCTCGCCCACTGCCATCGCTGCTATCTCCTACCATGCCACACTCCAATCATATGGCGTCGTAGGGCTGGCTCCCAAGAACCTGGCCGAAGGGATTGCCAACACCATCACCCGCGAACCAATGCGCGGCGTCAATGTCCATTTCGATGGCGATAAACTTGACATCGATATCTATGTTATCGTAGAATTCGGTACCCGGATTGCTTCGGTTGCCACCAGCGTTGCCAATACCGTCCGCTACCAGGTGGAAAAAATCGTCGGGCTGAAAGTCCATGCCGTCAATGTTCACGTCCAGGGCCTGCGCATCAGCAACCCAGACTAATACAAGATACGGAACACGCGTCGAAAGGCTGCGTGTTCCGTTTTTGCGTAATGATTTTGTTTAAGATGCAACTATACTGCTCCCGCTAGGAGATTTTTGAGCATGATGAGAAAGTCACTCGATGGATTGGCGGTCAAAGAGCTGGTGGAGGCCGGGCTGACCTGGCTGCGCACCAACCAGCAGACCGTCAACGCCCTGAACGTTTTCCCCGTTCCCGATGGCGATACGGGTACGAACATGTTACTGACCATGACCTCGGCCTACAACGAGGTCAGCAGCCTGGGACACCACAGCGCCGGACAGATGGCCGCCGCCGTAGCGCAAGGCGCGCTGATGGGCGCGCGCGGCAACTCCGGCGTAATTCTCTCCCAGTTGTGGCGTGGGTTTGCGCGGGCGCTGCAAGGAAAGGATGTCATCGACTCCCCCGCCCTGGCAGCCGCCTTTGCCGAAGCGCGCGATACCGCCTACAAAGGCGTCGTCCGCCCGGTGGAGGGAACGATTTTAACCGTCTCGAAGGATATCGCCACAGAAGCGGAGAAGGCCGCCCAGGAGACGGATGACCCGCTGGAAGTTCTGCGCCGCTGCGTGCGGGCTGCCGATGAATCGGTGGAGCGCACGCCCGAACTGCTGCCCGTGCTAAAGCAGGCCGGGGTGGTCGATTCAGGCGGCAAAGGTTTATTTTTCATCCTCGAGGGAATGATACGCTTCATCGATGGCGAATCTCTCGAATCACCGCTCATTTCGGTGCAACCGCTTTCGGCCATGATGCTGGAGAACGCCATGGAAGACGTCGAAGAAGGCCAGGATTGGGAAGTGGTGGTCGATTTCCGCCCCGGCAACGGATTCGAGTTACAAACCTTTTACAGCCGTCTCGAGCAAATTGGCACTTCCATCCAGGTGGGCGAGGGCGAGGGCATCTACCGGATGCACATCCACACCCTGCTCGAAAAACGCTACGAACCCATCGACTACATCATGGACATCGGCACGATTACCAAAGTAGCCATGGAAAACCTGCTGGCTCAAATGGAAGACATCGAAGGCCGCGCCGAAACATCGATAGAACTCGCCAACGTCGAACCAGGGCAAATTGCTGTCGTCACCGTCTCGCCGGGCAGTGGCATTTCGCGCATCTTCGCCAGCCTGGGCGTGGCTGCTATCGTCTCTGGCGGGCAAACCATGAACCCATCCACCAAAGACATCCTCGACGCCTTCGAGAACCTGCCGACCGATAAAATCATCATCCTGCCCAACAACAAGAACATCGTCCTGGCCGCCAACCAGGCCAGGGAAGTGACTGTCAAACAAGTACATGTCATCCCCAGCCGTAACGTGCCACAGGGTCTGGCCGCCATGCTGCACCTGAACCCCGATGGCGACCTGGAAAAAGTCGCTGAAAAAATGACCAGGGCAATCGACCATGTCGTGACTGGTGAGATTACCGTTGCCACGCGCACAGTCGAAATCGACGGCGTCAACGTCCGGGAAGGACAGGTCATCGGCCTGCTCAACGGCAAACTGGCGGTCTCATCTGACAGCCTCGAACACGCCTGCCTCGAATTCCTCGAAAAAGCCAATGCGGCTGATTACGAACTCATCACCCTGTTTTACGGCGAAGACCTGAAAAACCTCGAAGCCAACCGCATTGCCGACCTGGTGCGCGAAAAATACCCCGCCCAGGAAATCGAAGTGCAAGAAGGCGGACAGCCACACTACCAGTTCATCATTTCCATCGAATAATTCACGTCCCGAAGGTTGTTGGCATGACTTTTGTCAACCCGACAAAAAACCTTCGGGACGTTCTTTCCTGTCCCCAACCCCCATGAAAATCGGACTCGTCACCGACTCGCCCGCCGACCTGCCGCTGGACCTGGTTCAAAACTATGGCATCGAGGTCATCCCTGCCATTCTCATCATCCAAGGCCAGGAATATGTGGATGGGGTAGACATCACCCGTGAGCAATTCTATGCCCGCCTGCCGGCCATG
>DAOUAZ010000040.1:0-5439 GCA_034432975.1 Anaerolineales bacterium
GGAGCATGTTTGGAAGGCTGCTCGCAAAGCGGTGAGCCACAATCACGATTTCGCCGCGTTACCTGCTTTGGCGGGCGAGTTCGAACACTTCCTGCAAACTACAACCTTCCCAAGTTCCTTCCTCGGTTTTGGCTGGTGTGCAAACCCCTTCGTGGCACACGTCCCGGCGGGAGAGGGGCTTTTCGCCCTTCCCCCGCCGGGGGAAGGGCTAGGGATGAGGGCGGATGCCATGCGAAAGCGAAAACGTCAAGCATTCTTGAGGACGCTTAAGAAACCCCTGAAAATCGGGGGTAACCCTGATGCTCTAAAACAAAGAGACTAATATAATTCAAGCGTTCATGAACATGCAGTAGCAATGGCAAACCGGTATACTAGGTTTATGCCGCTGGCGCTTACAATGGTTGCCAATACGCTGTCGCCTCGTAAACATTGGTGACAAAGCCAAATCCTTAGCAGGGCAAAATGGCAGATTAAATATCATCACGCATCCGCATTTCTTGTTTGCATCTTGTTCGTTCTACGGAGGTGAAAAATGAGTCTACTGCAAAAACCACTTAACGCAGAGAGCGTGAAGCGCGCAGAGTTAAAAATTTGCAAAATCGGTAAAAAATCATACTTTTTTGCGCAAAATTCACAAAAAATCTCTGCATTCTTTTCGCGCTCTGCGTGAAACGTCCTTGAAATGACTTTTTTGCAGTGGAGTCGAAAATGCTTTACAAAAAGATTTTCACCAGTATTACAATTTCTGGGCTTCCCCCAGCCCATTGACCACTTCGTGGCACACGTCCCGAACGGAGAGGGGACGGGGGTGAGGGAGGTACTTACAGCTCTTGCTCAAATTCATCAAAAATAAGGATCCCCAAATGAAAAACAAGAGGACATATCTCATCGTGTTTTTCGGCCTTCTTGTAGTATTTTTCGGAGGGCTGATATACCAACAAGTTTCAGCGCAAAGAAGTTCACTCAAAGAAATTTTAAAAATCAGGCCGGATGACAACGTTCAACAAGAAACTCTCGATGTAATCGTAGAGTCCGACTTTTCCAATTCTGTTTATGTCAGTTCAGAACAAAAAAAGAAGAATGATGAAGTGATTACCCTTGCGAAGGAATTTCTGGCGAAATCAAGCAAGACGTACCAGGACTTAGTGTCACCAGGATGGTTACACATTCAGAGCAAAATAGAAACCCCTTTTCCGATGTCAACTACGCTGCCCGATGGTTCCCCCATCCCCACCGAATCAATTAACGACCAATGGGCGTTGCTGGGTGACGCAGGCTATGTGATTAAGTCCGTGACGATTGACGATACGGGCGACCCTCGCACCACTCAAATAACAGTGTTTCAGGATGGTATCTGGACGCATCTCTCTTTGGGAGTCATCTCGCAAGATAAGGAAACGCATCGAATATCTTTCGAGAATGAATTCATTTCCTTTGCAGAGGCGTACAAAGATATTCTCGTCCTCGACAAAACAGACAAAGTCCTGAATGGAGAAGATGTGATTGTCTTTTCAGCAACGCAAATGTTCGAAGAGCCAATTGCATACAGGAAATCCTCTACGGCCTTCGCTGGAACAGGGGCCAGATATTACTTTTCTTCCGCTACCGGGATGCTTCGATTAGTAGAAGAATTCAATGTGTATCCTGATGGGAAGATAGAAATTTTTCGCCGCGTAACAACCCTCTTGATTGAAAGAGTTGAGACGCCCCCCGATAAGATATTGGCTTATTTGAACAAATAGGAGGCCGGATGAAAACGAATCGCACCATCCTCTTGAAAGTTGGCATAGGCATAATAGCAGGAATAGCCATTGCCTTTCTGTTCGCTGCAACAGTGCATGCAAATCCGGTAAGTTATCATGGACTAACGAATATTGAGTACGCCAATCGCATAACAGACCAGGGAGGCTGGAACTGGAATGGCGGCTACAGGGATAGGGCGCTCAATCCATCCAGGTCGATGGAACAATTTGGGCTAACTTTTTGGTCAACCTATGTTTCCTGCGGTGGGAATATTGACTATAACTCATATATTGGTTATTCTAACCCGCCAGACACATGGATGATGCAACAAAACAAAACCTCCATAGCCGATGGAATGGCGCAACGAAAGGTTAAGTGTCCATCTGGTCAAATCTTACGCGGCCATGTCAATATTCAGCACTGGTGGCAGTGTTGCGGCCGCCCAGGCGATGGCAGAACACTCAGCACTTCAGGAGTTCTTAGCCCACCACCCTAGATTTTTTCACAGCGCGCGGAAACTTTGTTGGAGAGCGGCATTTTTACTGCCGCTCTTCTCATCTTTACATTGCATATCGCCTAATCTGAAAATAGATTTCCATGTTTTGTGGCGAAAATTTATTTTTATGAAGACTTCTCAAAAATTCTTGACAAAATACCAAAATCCATGTTGCCAGCCTGCTCAAAAAACCAGGGGTGAGTCGCGCCAGAAGGCGGGAGTTTTCGCAATGGATTCGACAACGAATGAATGGGGAAATTCTGATTTTCGTCAATTGCGCAGGCCATGCTTTTGTTCTATACTGAAGCAGGACAAGATACTATCTTATCCTACCCATTTTTCAAAAGGAGGCCTGAATGACCGAAGCACGCAAAAAGATTACCCTGCCCTATCTGTTCGATAAAGTTGCAAAAGGCGAACCCATCACCTGGCTGACCTGCTACGACTACCCGACCGCTTATTTGCAAGAAAAGGCCGGGATTGAAATGATTCTGGTCGGAGACAGCCTGGGCATGACCATGCTCGGCTACGATTCGACCCTGCCGGTGACGATGGACGATATGATTCGCCACGCCCAGGCTGTGCGGCGGGGCGCGCCGACCGCCTTTGTGGTGGGGGATATGCCCTATATGACCTACCAGCCCTCGGTCGAGAGCGCGATTCGGAACGCGGGCCGCTTCATGGCCGAGGCGGGCTGCGACGCCATCAAACTGGAGGGCGGCGCGGCGATGGCCGACCGCATCAAGGGCGTGGTCGATGCCGGTATCCCGGCCATCGGACACCTGGGTCTCACGCCACAATCCGTTGCCGCGCTGGGCGGGTTCAGGGTGCAGGGCAAGAGCGCGGCGATGGCAAAGAAGATTGTGGATGACGCCAAATTGCTCGAAAAAGCCGGGGCTTTCATGATTCTGCTGGAGATGGTTCCCGACCGGGTCTGCAAACTCATCACCGAGCGCGCCGAAGACTGTATTATCATGAGTCTTGGCTCCGGGCCGGATGCGCACGGCCAGTTGCTCATTTATCACGATATGTTCGGGTTGTATCCCAAGTTCACCCCCAAAATGGCCAAGGTCTTTGGCAACGCAGGCGAGGTCATTTTGAATGGTCTGAAAGGCTATCACGACGAGGTGATTGGAAAGCAGTTCCCGCAGCCCGAAAACTGGTTCGGGATGAAGGATGAGGAGTTTGGTGAGTTGGAGAGACTCATCGAAGAAGACAAAAACAAGCAGTGCGATTGTGATTGCGACTGTGACTGCGACTGTCACAAGAAATAATTGGGAGACCCTAAAAAGGTAACGACGGAGCACGACGTAAGAGCATTTAAGGATTTCCGTAGTGCCCCGTTGTTGCCGTCGTGGTTAAAGGTTTTCTTTTCCGGCTTGTCCGGGTTAGGGTCTTGCAATACAAGGAGAAAAAATGACCGATTTACGAAACATGCTCGCCGTCCCTGAGAATCGCCTCGAATCCATCAACGCCGTCCTGCTCGACCCCAATTCAAAAGTCGTCAACAACTTTCTCGAAGTGGCCGCCAAATACGGCACGCCCGAGGAAATCAACCGCAAGCACCGCGAAGCGCGCAAACTGGAAAATCTGCTGAAGCGGGTCGAGGAGCGCGCGCCGGGCCACATCGCCGACCTGAAATGGCTGATAGAGCAGCGCGACCAAGGCGCGTTCGTGCCGGTTGCTAATTACCGGCGCAGCCTGCTCGGCGCGAAGGCCGATTCAATGCAATTCAAGGATGAATTTGCCGTCACGCTCGAAGTCTCGGCCCTGCAATACTTCCCCTGGGTGCGCGAGATGTGCGAGCGAGCCATCCAGAACAAAACCCTGATTCCCGGCCGTTTCATCGCCGTCCGCAAGATGAAAGAATCCGAATTAGACGGCGACCTGCCCGCCATCGTGGCCGCGCTCGACATCATCGGCGCATCGTTCGTCGAAACGCTCGACACCAAAGGCACCGACGGCTCGAACCCGCACCTGGGCGGTCCGGCCACCATCACCGGCTATTTTGGCGGCATCGGCCAGCCCAACGAACACGCCCTGATGTGGCTGGATGAGTTCCTGTACTATTACACCAATTTCGGCGTCCAGCACGTCCTGAACTTCAACGCCGGCACTATCCTGCTCGGATTCCTGCTCTACAAACTGGGCGTGGACATCAACTTCAAGATTTCGGTCTTTTTCGGCTCGGACAATCCCTACCATGCCCTGTGGATACTAATGGCCGCCAAACTGTTCAGCCGCGACGACGGCAGCTCCCCGCTGATTGGATTCAACTGGTCGAACTCGGTCAATAACCAGACGATGGAACTGACCGCCCAGTACCGAAAATCGCTCGGCTTCGAGGAGGTGGTGCGCTTCGAGCATCACATCACCGAGACCTGGAAAAGCATCGTCATCCAGCCCTATGATCGGCGCGCCGAACTGGTGCAGTTGGCTGACCACGTTGCCAACATCAGCGCCAAACACGAGGGCGGCCTGCCGGAGACGGAACAGACTCGCGCTCACCCGTCCGATATCCTGGATTACTTCCGCGCCAAGGACGAAGTCATCGCCAGCGGTGATTGGGATAACCTGAAATTGAATTTCATGGATAAAGTGGACGCCTGCAACTCCAGCGCGCGCATGCTCACCGAAGCCGGGCTGAGTTTCGTGGCAGCCAAACACCTGCACAAATAGGCCAGGCAACGTATCTCATCCAAATCGTCCCGAAGGTTGCCCTAAAATGGCCCAATTTGCGCCAAAACCTTCGGGACGATGATGCCCCGGCCCGCCTGACCGGGGGATGTTTTTTATTGGTACAATCCGCCGCGCAAAGGAAACATATATGACCATCGAACTCTCCCCCGAAGCCCAGGATTTCCTGACCCGCCCGCTGCTCGGACGCCTGGCGACCGCCTCGCCCGACGGGCAGCCGCACGTCGTCCCGGTCTGGTTCCTGTACGCCGATGACGCCATCTGGATAAGTTCCTTCCAATCGACTCGCAAAATCGTCGACCTCGAGCGCAACCCCAAATGCGCGCTGGTGGTCGATATCGAACAGGGCAAAGAATCCATCTCGGCGGTCGCCATCGAAGCCCGGGCCGAACTGCTCCGCGAACCGTTCGAGACCGTCAAAGCGCGCACCATGCGCATCTACGCCAAATACCTCGGCCCGGAGGGCATCCTGGCTCCCGACCCGCAAAGTTGGATGAATTCAC
>DAOUAZ010000041.1:0-34770 GCA_034432975.1 Anaerolineales bacterium
CGGGCGCGGTTGACCAGCGTTTCCGAAAATAAGTCATTATGCTTTGGAGGCTGAGGGCTTGTTTTGTCATGGTGACAAAACATTATCATATTTTTCCTCATTTTTTTGAATTTGGAATTGCTGGACTTTAAGAAAGGCGTGATTCATCCCTCGGAATCTATTGACATATTTCGCATGACTGGTAGAATACCGCCCAATATGCAACGCCTTCTCGCCCGTGAACCCAAGTCCAAGCGCAAGCCCACAACCGCACCATTCGGTTGGCGGGTTTGTGGGCGCGTTCGTTGGGTGAGAAGCAAGGTGAGATAAGCGGTTTCCTGCTGTCCTGTCTGCTTACGCACATCCAGCGCGCTCTCCGCCAACCGGAGGGCGCGTTTTTTTGTTTTCGGAGTCCAAAATCTCCCGATTTTGGAAAACCCAACGACAGGAGTCATTGGCCTCCCGGAGGAGTTCTCATGCTCGAAATTTTAGATTCCACCCTGCGCGAGGGCGAACAGACGCCCTACGTCAACTTTACCCTCGATGAAAAAATCGAAATTGCCCGGCTGCTCGACCAGGTCGGCGTGGAGATGATTGAGGCCGGCGACCCGTCGGTTTCGCCGAACGTCGCCAAGGCCCTCCAGCGGGTTGCCGGGCTGGGGCTGAAAGCCGAGATTGTAGCCCACTCCATCGCCGCGCGTTCGGGAATCGACAAAGCCAAAGCCTGCGGCGCGGACCGGGTGGCGGTTTTCTACGCCACATCGAAAATCCATCTGGACGCGAAACTGCACAAAACGCAAGACCAGGCCCTTGACATCATCCGCGAGCATATCGCCTATGCGCGGGGACTCGGTCTGAAAGTGCGCTACACGCCCGAGGACGCCACCCGCACCGAATTCGAGTTCCTGGTGACGGTCTGCAACGCGGCCATCGAAGCCGGGGCCGACCGCATCAGTTTTGCCGATACGCTCGGAATTATGCAGCCGCACACGATGACCGAGCGCGTCTCGGCGCTGCGGGCGCGGCTGCTGCCCTGCCAGATTGACCTGCACTGCCACGATGACTACGGACTGGCGCTGGCCAACGGCATGGCGGGCGTGCGCGCCGGGGCAAACTGCATCCATACCACCGTCAATGGGCTGGGCGAGCGGACGGGCATCCCCGATTTGGCCGAGACGATTGTCGCTTTTCACAATCTCGAAGGGGTGCAGAAATACAACCTGGCCCCGCTGGTGGAACTTTCGGCTTATCTGGAGCGGGTTTCAGGCTTTTTCCTGGCCCCGAATAAACCCATCACCGGACTGAACGCCTTTACCCACAAGAGCGGCGTGCATACCAACGGAATCCTGAAAGACCCGCGCACTTACGAGCCGTTCGACCCGTCGCTGCTCGGTCGGGAGCGGAAAATCGTCATCGACAAGTACACCGGCAAAAGCGCGGTGGCGGCCCGCTTGGACGAGTACGGCATCGAGGTCAGTGACGCGGAATTGGAGGTCATCGTCAACCGGATTAAAAGCGTCGGCGACGAGCGCAAACAACTGTTCGACAGCGACATCCTGCAAATTGCCGAGCAGGTCACGGGGCGTGAACTCGACATCATCCCGCACAGCATCCAGGCGATGGTTATGTTGGAGGTTGAGTCGCACGTTTACACCTCGTCGGTGGTGCGGCGGCTGCGCGGCTTTACCAGCGTCAAAAACGTGTACGAAATCACCGGCGACTTCGACGTGAGCGCGTTCGTGGACGCCGAAAACATGATGGCGCTCAACAATCTTATCGAGGAAATCCGCACCGTGCCGGGCGTTAAACGGACGGAGACGCGGATGGTGTTGAAAAAATACAATGGAAAATGATGAATGCAGAATGATGAATGATGAATTGCCACGCGCAATGTCATTCAAAATTCTGCATTCTGCATTCCGCATTCATCATTTGGAGGAATATGGGCACTTTAATCGAAGAAATCTTCTCCCGCAAAGCCGGGAGAGCCGTCCAGTCGGGCGAAATCGTCCTGCTGGACGTGGACTACATCATGAGCCACGACAACACCACCCCGCTGGCGATCAAGGCGTTCCGCGAGATTGGCAAGCCGATTCACGATAAGAACCGCATCGTGCTGCATCTCGACCACGCCTATCCGGCCCCAAACGTGATGGCCGCCGAGAATCATCGCAAAATTTTGGACTTTGTGAAGGAGCAGGAACTGCCGCACCTGTTCATGCAGGGCGTCTGTCATCAGGTCATGCTCGAGGAGGGCTTCATCACCCCCGGTGCCATCGTCATCGGCGCGGACTCGCACTCGAACACCTACGGGGTGATGGGCGCATTCGGCGCGGGACTCGGCTCGACCGAGATTGCCGTGGCCTGGGTGACGGGCAAATGCTGGTTCAAAGTCCCGGAGACCATCCGCATCGAACTACGCGGACGCACCCGGCCGGGAGTCTACGCCAAAGATGTGATGATTCACATCGCCGGGCTGCTCGGCATGGACGGCGCGACCTATCGCTCGGTGGAGTTCGGCGGTGAGTACATAGAATCCCTGCCCATGCACGAGCGGGTCATTTTCCCGAACATGTCCACCGAAATCGGGGCCAAGTGCGGGCTGATTGCCGCCGACCAGGTGACGATTGACTACCTGATGAATGAAACGCCGCTGGGTTCCTCACCCTCTGCCCTCTCCCGGCGGGAGAGGGAACTTGACTCCCCTCTCCCGGCGGGAGAGGGATTGGGGGTGAGGGAGTTTCCACTACTCCGCCCGGTCAACCCGCGCTACGAGCGCGTTCTCGAACTCGACGTTTCGGCCCTGCCCCCGCAAGTCGCCTGCCACCCGGATGTGGACAACGTCAAGCCGCTGACGGAGGTCGAGGGGCTGGAAGTGCATGAGGTTTACATCGGCACCTGCACCAACGCCCGCTACGAGGATTTGGAAATCGTGGCGAACATGCTCAAGGGCAAACGAGTCAACCCGCTGGTGCGCGTCATCGTCACCCCGGCCAGCCAGCGCATCCACAAGAAGGCCATGCAAAACGGGCTGGTTGAAATTCTGATGGACGCCGGCTGCACCGTGACGGGAACCGGCTGCGGAGCCTGTATCGGTCGGCACGGCGGCATTCTGGCGGCGGGCGAGCGCGCCCTGACGACGATGAACCGCAACTTCATCGGACGCATGGGCAGCCCGCTTTCAGAAATCTACCTCGCCAGCCCGGCGACTGCGGCGGCGACGGCGTTGACGGGGCGGATTACTGACCCAAGAAAAATGAAGAATGCAGAATGATGAATGCGGAATAATTCTGCTCCGCATTTTAAATTCTGCATTCTGCATTCTTCATTCATCATTTTAGGAGACATTATGGGAAAAGCCTGGACTTTCGGAGAGAACATGAACACGGACGAGATTATTCCCGGCCGTTTTAACATCACAATCGACCCGCTCGAACTCGCCAAGAACGTCTTTTGCGAGGTCAAGCCGGAATATGCCAAGAACGCGCGTCCCGGCGACATCATCGTCGGCGGGCAGAATTTTGGCTGCGGCTCCTCGCGCGAACACGCGCCGATTGCCATCAAAGGCTCGCAAGCGAAGTGCATCATCGCACCCTCGTTCGCGCGCATCTTCTTTCGCAACGCCATCAACATTGGCCTGCCGATTCTCGAATGTCCCGAAGCGGTGGCAGGCATCACCGAAGGCGACGAGGTGGATGTCGATCTCGCCACCGGCCAAATCCGCAACCTGACGACCGGCGCGAACTTCCAGGCCCGGCCCCTGCCCGATTTCGTGCTGAAAATCGCCGCGGCGGGCGGGATTGTGAATTTCCTGAAAGAGCATGACATTCAGGAATTGATGGCGTAACCATCGGGCAACGAAACACGGAACACTGCATAAAGGGCAAGTGTTGCGTATTTCGTAAGGTAAAAAATATGTGTTATCGAATTTGTCTCCTCCCCGGCGACGGCATCGGCCCCGAAGTCATCGCCGCCGCTGAAACGGTTCTCCGCGCCCTGCCGCTGGAGTTTGAATTTACCCGCGCTGAAATCGGGTTCGGCGCATATCAGCGGCTCGGCACGCCATTACCCGATTCCACCCTCGACGCCATCCGCCGCTCGCGCGCCGCGCTGTTTGGAGCCGTTACGACGCCGCCCAATCTCCCCGGCTATTTTTCCCCGGTTGTGCGGATGCGCCAAAGCCTCGACCTGTACGCCAACCTGCGGCCAACCCGCTCGATACAACACCCCTCCTCGCGCCCCGGAATCGACCTCGTCCTCGTCCGCGAGAACACCGAGGGGCTGTATTCCGGCATCGAGCGGGTCGAGGACGACGGCAACCGCGCCATCACCGAGCGCGTCATCACCCGGCGCGGTTCGGAACGCATCCTCCGCAAAGCCTTCGACCTGGCCGGGCAGACGGGACGGACAAAAGTCCACGTCGTCCACAAAGCCAACGTCCTGCGCCAGACCTGCGGATTGTTCCGCCAGGTCGCGCTCGAAGTCGCGCCCGATTATCCCGACATCGAAATGCTCGAAATGCTGGTCGATACTTGCGCGATGGAACTCGTCCGCGCGCCGGAGCAATTCGAGGTCATCGTCACCACCAACCTGTTCGGCGATATTCTCAGCGACGAGGCTTGCATGTTCGTTGGCGGCTTGGGCGTGGCCGCCTCGGCCAACATCGGCGCGGACGCGGCGGTCTTTGAACCTGTGCATGGTTCCGCGCCGCCGCTGGTTGGGACGGGCAAAGCCAACCCCACTGCCACCTTCTTCGCTGCCGCGATGATGTTGGAACATCTCGGCGAACCAGAATCCGCTGCCCGCCTGAGAACAGCCGTCGAAACCTGCATCGCCGAAGGCCAGGTCACGCCCGATTTGGGCGGGGGGCTGACGACGAGCGGGATGACAGAAGCGGTCAAATGCAGATTGCAGAATGATGAATGATGAATAAAGATCAAAATCTGTTGCTACCCAGGTTTTTATTCTGCATTCTGCATCACCTGCACTGCATCCGCAGCGCGGTGCATGTGTCATCATTCATCATTTGGAGAACTTATGATTAAAATCGGCTTCCTCTACACCCGCCTGCGCGTCGAAGAAAAACACTTGCTCGAAGAACTGGAAAAACGTCCCAACGTTGAAGTTGTCCGCATCAACGACGGCGAGCGCTTTTTCGACATCGCCCAGTCCCCCGAAACGGTGGATGTCCTGTTCGAGCGCTCCATTTCATACTCGCGCGGAGTCTATGTCTCGAAGATTTTCCAGGCCAACGGCGTGACGGTCGTCAACACCCCCGAAGTGGCCGAACGCTGCGGCGACAAATACGTCACCAGCCAGATTCTCACCAGCGCTGGCATTCCAACTCCGAAGGTCTACATGGCCTTCGACGAAGAATCGGCCCTGCAAGCGGTCGAGGCGATGGGCTACCCATGCGTGCTGAAGCCAGTCGTAGGCTCGTGGGGACGCCTGCTGGCAAAAGTGGACAACCGCTCAATGGCCGAATCGCTCATCGAGCATAAAGCCAGCCTGGGCGTTCACCATCAGGTCTTTTACATCCAGGAATACATTCACAAACCCGGACGCGACATCCGCGCGTTTGTGATTGGCGACGAGCCGATTTGCGCCATCTACCGGACATCTGAAAACTGGATTACCAACACCGCGCGCGGCGGACAGGCCAGCAATTGCCCGCTGACCCCCGAACTGAGCGGCATCTGCTGCAAAACGGCCCAGGCGATGGGCGGCGGTCTGCTGGCGATAGATGTGTTCGAAACGGAGAGCGGCTTCAGCGTGAACGAGGTCAATCATACGATGGAGTTCCGCAACAGCATCGCCACCACCGGGGTCAATATCCCGGCCCTGATGGTGGATTATGTCATTCGCAGCGCGTAATCCGTAATTCGCGAGGAGGCCCTTTCATGAATTTAGCATAAGAGTTCAGGTACGGGACGGGTGTTTGCGGGTTTTGGCTGGTAAAATTTTTCCAGAAAGGAGCAAGAATGAAACCCTGGCAAAGAATTTTACTGGCAGGACTGGTTTTTGCGCTCGCGTTGAGCATCCCCGTACCGGCGCACGCTTTGGATGTAGACGATTCTCCCCCGCCGCTGCCCGGCTGGTTGCAATGGCTGCTGCAATGGGTTGGGCTGGCAACCCCGACTCCGACTCCTGCGCCAACCCCAGCCTTTACACCGACTCCTGCCGTGACTGAATATCGGATTGGGTCGCTGGAAGAATGGGAGGGCCTGCCGGCCCTGCTCCAGCCCGGAAACCGGGTGCGGGTCTATGCCACCTCCGCCGACCTCGACGCGATGACGGTTGCCTGCCTGGGCAGCCCCGAATCGCAAGCGGATGGACTGCGGGAGGGCAAAGTGACCCTCCTGGATGGCGCGTTGAAGGTCGAAGGGACGGTCTCGCGCTCGGTCATCGAGGAACAGGGCATTCCGTTGTTCCTGGTCGGTGACCAGATTCAGGTGGCGGGCGAGGGCAGCCTGGCGGCGGTGGATTGCCGCGTGGTCGTCAGCCTGAAAACCGCGCAGGTGAACGGGATTCCGTTCCCGGCGGTTTCCTTGCTCGACCAGATGGTCAACGAGGCCCTGGGCAAGGAATGGCCTTCGGAAGTCTGCATTGAAAGCGTGACGATTACGTCACATCAAATTGTGGCGCAAGGGTATCGCCGGTAACGGGATTCTTTTTGACCATTGACATATTTTCATTGGCTGGTAGAATACCGCCCAATATGTTGATAACAAAGTCGTTCCCGCGTTCCCGTCGTCCGTACCGGCTTCTCAGTGAGAAGGCTGGGTGTTGTTGTTTTTGGATGATGGAATAAGCGCGCAGACGACGCGCAAGCCTGCCCAAACAGCCCTCCTTCTCGGAGGGCTGTTTTTATTTCACCCCACTCTGGAGCGCGGAAGCTCTGCTGCCGCCGCCCGAAGCAAATCTTCAGGACTCCACAACCAACAGGAGAAAATATGCCGTCCAAACCAAAACCGTCCGTTCAGAAAGTGGTCCTCGCCTACTCCGGTGGGCTGGACACGTCCGTGATTGTCCCGTGGCTGAAGGAAAACTACGGCTGCGAAGTGGTCTGCTTTTGCGCCAATGTCGGCCAGGGTGACGAAGACCTGACCAAACTGGAGCAGAAAGCCCTTGCCAGCGGCGCGAGCCAGTTGATTTTCCACGATATGCGCGAGGAATTCGCCGCCGACTACCTGTTCCCGATGCTCAAATCGGGGGCGGTGTACGAACATAAATATTTGCTGGGTACATCGGTTGCCCGTCCGCTGATTGCCAAGCACCTGGTCGATGTGGCCCACGAAGTCGGCGCGGATGCGATTGCGCACGGCGCGACCGGCAAGGGCAACGACCAGGTGCGCTTCGAACTGACCGTGATGGCGCTCGACCCGCGCCTGAAGATTATCGCCCCCTGGCGCGAGTGGGACATCCGTTCGCGCGAGGATGCGATTGCCTACGCCGCCAGGCACAACGTCCCGGTCACGGCCACCGTCAAATCCATTTACAGCCGCGACTCGAACCTGTGGCACCTTTCGCACGAGGGCGGCCTGCTCGAAGACCCCTGGAATGAACCCGAAGAGAGTATGTACCAGATTTCCACCTCGCCCGAAAACGCGCCGGATGAACCCGCTTATGTCGAAATCGAATTTGTCAGCGGCGAACCGGTGGCGGTCAACGGCGAAACACTCTCGCCCGCCAAAATCGTCGAGAGGTTGAACGCCATCGGCGGGGCGCACGGCATTGGGCGCGTCGATTTGGTCGAGAACCGCCTGGTTGGGATGAAATCGCACGGCGTCTACGAAACCCCCGGCGGCACCATCCTGCTCTTTGCCCACCGCGAACTCGAGTCGCTGGTGCTCGACCATGAAACGCTGGCCTTCAAACAGATGACCGCCATTAAATACGCCGACCTGACCTATAACGGTCTGTGGTTTACGCCGCTGCGCGAGGCCCTGGATGCCTTCGTCAACGCCACGCAAGGCCCGGTCACTGGCACGGTGCGGCTCAAACTTTATAAGGGCAACATCATCAGCGCCGGGCGCAAGAGCAAGTTCAGCCTGTACCGCGAGGACTTCGCCACCTTTGGGCAGGAAGATGTTTATGACCAGAGCCAGGCCGAGGGCTTCATCCGGTTGTATGGCCTGTCGCTCAAAGTCCGCGCCCTGAACGGGTTGCCCGTCGCCGGGATGAATTTGCCCAAGCCGGATTATTCGAAGTTCAAGAGAGATTAAGTTATCCAGTTCTCCGGTTTTCCGGTTACCCGGTTTGACTGGAAAACTGGATAACCGGTCAACCGGAGAACGAAGGAGTTGACATGACCCTTTGGGGCGGACGTTTTTCCACCAAACTGGACGAGCAAGCCTGGATTTTGAACACGTCCCTGCCGTTCGACCAACGCCTGGCGGCGCAGGATGCGCGCGGCAGCATTGCCTGGGCGGGCGCGATTTTCAAGGCTGGCGTGCTTTCCGAAACGGAACACGAAACACTGGTCAAAGGACTCAATGCCGTAGCCGAGGAGTTTGCCAGCCAAACTTTTGTCTTTCACGAATCCGATGAAGACATTCACACGGCGGTCGAGCGGCGGCTGGGAGAACTCATTGGCGCGGCGGCTGGCAAACTGCATACCGGGCGCAGCCGCAACGACCAGGTGGCGACGGATTTTCGGCTGTGGGTGCTGGATGCGCTTGGGCAGTTAAATTCTGCAATCTGCATTCTGCAATCTGCATTGCTTGTGCTGGCCGAAAAGCATGTTGAAACATTGATGCCGGGTTACACCCACCTGCAGCGCGCCCAACCTGTGACTCTGGCCCACTGGCTGCTGAGTCACTTCTGGCCGCTGGAACGTGACCGTGACCGATTGGCCGACCTGCGCGACCGTGCCGCCGTGCTGCCCCTCGGCTGCGGCGCCCTGGCGGGAACCGCTTTCGACATCGACCGCGAGGCTCTGACGATGGCGCTCGACTTCGACCGCCCCGCCCAAAACAGCCTGGATGCCGTCTCGGACCGCGATTTCGCCGCCGAGTTCCTGTTCTGCGCTGCGATGATGGGCGTCCACCTGGGAAAACTGAGCGAGCAGATGGTCTTGTTCACGACCGCCGAGTTTGGCTTTTTTGAACTCTCGGACGCCTTTTCGACCGGTTCGAGCCTGATGCCGCAAAAGAAAAACCCCGACCTGTTCGAACTCGCGCGAGGCAAGGCTGGGACGCTCATCGGCCTGTTGACCGGGATGCTGGCGACGCTCAAGGGGCTGCCCTCCACTTACGACAAGGATTTGCAGGAGGATAAAGTCCCCGTGTTCCAGGCCTTCGACACGCTGGCGATGATTTTGCCCGTCCTGGCGGGCGCGCTGGAGACTATGACCGTTCGGCCCGAAAAGATGCTGGCAGCGATTGATTCGGCCATGCTGGCGACCGATTTGGCGGATTATCTCGTCCGCAAGGGAATCCCTTTCCGGGAGGCTCATGCCTCGGCGGGCCGGGCGGTGCGGGCAGCGGCAGAGAAAGGAATCAGCCTGGAGGAACTTCCATTAAACGAGATGCAGGCTTTCGGGTCGTTTGAATCCGACCTGTCCCGCGATGACCTTTGGCGGGACGTGTACCAGGTTTTCGACCCGATGGTATCAGTCAAACGGCGGAATGCGACGGGGGGAACGAGTCCCGATTCCGTCAAAAAGCAATTAAAAACTGCCAAGGCCATTATGGGCCAAATGCAGAATGCGGAATGATGAATGCAGGAGATTCATCATTCGACAATCATCATTCATCATTTGAAAATAAGGAGAAAAAAATCATGAATACCGTTACTTGTCCCGAATGCGAAGCCGAAATTACGCTCGAAACCAATGTGGAAGTGGGCGAAATCATCGTCTGCCCCGATTGCGGCGTGGATTTGGAAGTGACCGCGCTCAACCCAGCGGCGGTGGAACTGGCGCCGATGGAGCAGGAGGATTGGGGAGAATAAATCAATGCAGAATCCAGAATGATGAATGCAGAATAGAAATTCATCATTTTGCATTCATCATTCATCATTGGAGTTGCTATGCAAAAACGACTACGAATCGGCGTGCTCTACTCGCGCGTGCGGGTGGAGGAGAAGTGGATTTTTGGCGCGATGGAGAAGCGCGGGGTTGATTATGAGCGGCTGGATGACCGGGCGATTTCGTTCGACCTGGATAACCCCGCCCCCTGGCGCGCGTTCGATGCGGTGCTGGAGCGCAGTATCAGTTATACGAGCGGGCTGTACGCCCTGCGGATGCTGAATGCCTTCGGCGTGCCGACGGTCAATACGGCGGCAGTGGCGGAGATTTGCGGCGACAAACTGACCACCTCGGCCATGCTGGCGAAGGCCGGTCTGCCGCAGCCGCACAACGCGACGGCGTTTACGCCCGAAGCGGCGCTGGATGCGATTGAGGCCTTCGGCTACCCGGTGGTGCTCAAGCCGGTGGTCGGCTCGTGGGGGCGGCTGCTGGCGAAAATCAATGACCGCGACGCGGCGGAGGCGGTGCTGGAGCATAAGGCCACGCTCGGCTCGGTGCAGCACAGCGTTTTCTACATCCAGGAGTATATCGAGAAGCCGGGGCGCGACATCCGCGCGATTGTGATTGGCGACCGCGCCCTGACGGCCATGTACCGTAAGTCGGAGCATTGGATTACCAACACGGCGCGCGGCGGCGAGGGCGAACTTTGCCCGATTACGCCCGAAATCGAGGCTTTGTGCCTGGGCGCGGCGCAGGCGGTCGGCGGCGGCGTGCTGGCGGTGGATTTAATCGAACACCCGGAGCGCGGTTATCTCGTCAACGAAATCAATCACACGATGGAATTTCATACCATGCAGCCGGTGAGCGGGGTGGATATTGCGGATGAGATTGTGGCATTTACGATGAAGGCGGCCAGTCATCAGTAATCAGTCATCAGTCATCAGTGAACAGTTTTTGCGCTCTGGCTTGACTGATAACTGATAACTGATAACTGGTCACTGGTCACTGATAACTGATAACTGATTACTGGAACAAGGAGCAATTATTTATGATTACAGTTTCCATCATCGGCGGTTCGGGCTACGGCGGCGGGGAGTTGCTGCGGCTGCTGCTCGGCCATCCGAACGTCGAAGTTAAGCAGGTTACCTCGCGCTCGCATTTGGGCGAGTACGTTTATCAGGTGCACCCGAACTTGCGCAAGCGGACGCAACTCAAATTTGTCGACCCGGCCCAGGTCGAGCCGGTGGATGTCCTGTTCCTGGCATTGCCGCATGGTCACGCGCAGAACCACATCGCGCAGTATGCCGCGCTGGCGGGAAAAATCATCGACCTTTCGGCGGATTTCCGCTTAAAAGACCCCGTCCAGTACCAAAAATGGTACGGAGAACCGCACGCCGCGCCGGACTGGCTCGGAAAGTTTATCTACGGCCTGCCGGAACTGCACCGGGCCGAGATGGCCGGGGCCAGCTACATCAGCGGAGTGGGCTGTAACGCTACCGCCAGCAACCTGGCGCTGCTGCCGCTGGCGAGGGCCGGGCTGATTGAACTTGACCAGCCAATTTACATCGAAATCAAGGTCGGCTCGTCCGAGAGCGGCGCGGAGGGCAACACCGGCTCGCACCATGCCGAGCGCGCCAACGTCATCCGCACGTTTTCGGCCTTTGGGCATCGTCACACTGCCGAAGTTATCCAGGAATTGGGCGTGAGCAATGTCTCGCTGACCATGACCGCCGTCGACCTGGTGCGCGGCGTGCTGGCGACGGCTCACGCGAAGGTCAAACCGGGCGTTGCCAACAAAGACCTGTGGAAGGCTTACCGCGCCGCAGCCAACGAGAATCCGTTCCTTCGCGTCGTCAAGGAACAGCGCGGCATTTATCGCGTGCCGGAGCCGAAAATCGTGGCTGGCTCGAACTATGCCGATATCGGTTTCGAGTTGGATGAATCCACTGGTCACATCGTTTCCATCTGCGCCATCGACAACTTGATGAAGGGCGCTTCTGGCACGGCGGTGCAGTGTCTCAACCTGGTGATGGGTTGGGAGGAGACGCTGGGGCTGGAGTTTGCGGGATTACATCCGATTTAGGATTGTAGATTTTCGATTTCTGATTTCAGAATGGAGCGATTATGGCGGAACAATCATCAATCAACAATCAACAATCTACAATCGTTGTGAAGCTCGGCGGCACGGAAGGGGTCGATTTCTCGGCCATCTGCCAGGATGCGGCGGAACTGCTCCAGAGCGGTCGCCGGCTCGTGTTTGTGCATGGTGGTTCAGCCGAAGCGAATTCGCTGGGCGAGGCGCTGGGAACGCCGCCGAAGTTCATCACCTCGCCGTCGGGATATACCTCGCGCTACACTGACCGCAAAACGTTGGAAGTCTTCCTGATGGCGGTCAACGGCAAGGTCAATTCGCTCCTGGTAGAGCAACTGCATGGACTGGGAATCAACGCCTTTGGCTTGTGCGGCATGGACGGAAAACTGCTGGTCGCCACGCGCAAAGATGCGATTCAAAGCGTCGAAAACGGCAAGCGCAAGATGATTCGGGATGATTACACGGGGAAAATAGATACGGTAAACGGTAATTTGTTATTGGTAATGCTGGAAATGGGGTTTTTGCCCGTCATCGCGCCGGTCGCGGTGAGTCAAAATGGCGAGGCCCTGAACGTGGATGCCGACCGGGCCGCGGCGATGGTGGCCTCGGCGCTGAAAGCGGAAACCCTGCTGCTGCTGACCGCCGTGCCGGGGTTGATGGAGAAATTCCCGGACGAGTCGACGCTTATCAAGCAGATTCCGCAGTCGAAACTGCCTGCTGCGCTGGAGATGGCGCAGGGGCGGATGAAGAAAAAAGTCCTCGGCGCGGAAGAAGCGCTCCAGGGCGGTGTGGCCCGGGTCATCATCGCCGATGGGCGGGTGGAAAAGCCCATTTCGACCGCGCTGGCAGGCGCAGGCACATGGATTGTCTGATAAGACTGCCCATGCGAACCATTCGCCTATAAGCCATGAGAGGTTCTATGAAATTGACGCATTGTACAGACAATGTGCTATAATCGGCAGAATTTTCTCGCAGCCGAATTTTTGTGGAGGAAGAGATGATGAACAGACAGCAGGAGGAGCCTGTCCGCCGAGGCATGTATCATCCCGATTTCGAGCATGATGCCTGCGGCTTGGGCATTGTGGTAAACATCGACGGGCAGAAATCGCACCGCATTCTCGAACAGGCGCTCACGATATTGGAAAACCTGACCCACCGTGGCGCGCGCGGCACGGAACCCAATACGGGAGATGGCGCGGGGATTGTCATCCAGACGCCGCACGCATTTTTGCGGCGTAAAGCGGAACGTCATAATTTTTCGTTGCCTGAGCCTGGGCAGTATGGCGTGGGCGTGGTTTTCCTGCCGCCCGATTCGAACCAGCGGCGGGCCATCGAAATCCACTTGGAAAAAATCATTGCCGCTGAAGGACAGCGCCTGCTTGGCTGGCGCACGGTCAAAACCGATAACAGCGCGCTGGGCGAATCAGCGCGCCGCGCTGAACCGAAAATGCGGATGGTTTTCATTGCGCGGAATCCGAATATCAGGGAGGATATGTCCTTCGAGCGGAAACTCTACATCATCCGGCGCCGCGCGGAACAGGAAATTCGTTACGGGGCGATATTCGAAGGCGGCAAGTATTTTTATATTGCCAGCCTGTCTTACAAAACCCTGGTTTACAAAGGGATGCTGGTTTCTGACCAACTGCGGGACTATTTTCCTGATTTGTCTGAGCCAGATATGGAAAGCGCCCTGGCAGTCGTTCACTCGCGTTTTAGCACCAACACCTTCCCTAGTTGGGAACGCGCCCATCCTTACCGCTACATCTCCCATAACGGTGAAATCAACACCCTGCGCGGCAATGTCAACTGGTTGCGTGCCCAGGAGAATTACCTGGAGTCGTCGGTCTTTGGTGGTGAATTGAAAAAGGCCCTGCCCATTCTCCAGCCGGATGGCAGCGATACAGCCATGTTCGATAACTTTGTCGAATTGCTCACCCTGGCCGGACGCTCGCTGCCGCACGCCATGGTGATGATGATTCCCGAGCCCTGGTCGAAGCATGAGAGCATGTCCGATGAGAAACGCGCCTTTTATGAGTTTCACGCAAACTTGCAGGAGCCGTGGGATGGCCCCGCCGCGATGTGCTTCACCGATGGCGTGGTCGTTGGCGCTTCGCTCGACCGTAATGGCCTGCGCCCGGCCCGTTATTACATCACCAAAGATGGTCAGGTCATTATGGCGTCAGAAGTGGGCGTGATGGATATCCCGGCTGGAAACATTGCCTATAAAGGACGCCTGAAACCGGGCCGGATGCTGCTGATTGACACATCCCAGGGCCGTATCATCAGTGACGAGGAAATCAAACATCAACTCGCGTCCGCGCACCCCTACCGCGATTGGCTGAACAAATATCAGGTTACGCTGGAAGACCTGCCCAAACCCAGGCCGGAAATGATTCCACGCACGGACCATGCGACCTTGATACAGCGGTTGGCCGCATTTGGGTACACCGATGAAGACCTGAATATCATCCTGACGCCCATGGCGCGGGACGGCTTCGAGCCGGTTGGTTCGATGGGCAACGATGCTGCCCTGGCGGTGCTTTCCGATAAACCTAAACTTCTTTATTCATATTTCAAGCAATTATTTGCCCAGGTCACAAATCCGCCCATCGATGCGACACGCGAAGAGCTGGTCATTTCTGCCGAAGTGATGGTTGGGGCTGAGAGTAACGTTCTTGAGCCGACGCCGCAGAGTTGTCACCAGATTCGGTTGGAATTTCCCCTCCTCAAGAATGAAGACATGGCGAAGATTTATCACAGTAAAATCCCTGGTTTTGCTGTGATGAAACTGCCCATCTTGTTCCCCGCAGGTTCGGGCGGCTCCGGTTTGGAACGGGCGATGAACGCACTGTTCGATGCTGCCGATGCCGCCATCGCCCGGGGCTTCAACTTGATTGTGCTTTCTGACCGGGGCGTGGACAGGGATAATGTTCCCATCCCAGCGCTGCTGGCGGTGGCCGGACTTCATCATCATCTGGTTCGGAATGGCAAACGTACCCAGGTTGGGCTGATTCTAGAAAGCGGCGAGCCGCGCGAAGTGCATCATTTCGCCGCGCTGCTCGGCTACGGCGCGACGGTTATTAATCCATATATGGCCTACGAGGTCATCGAAGACCTGGTTGAACAGGGCTTGCTCAACGGTCTGGAAAAGAAACAGGCCATCAAGAATTTCCTCAAAGCCGCCACAAAAGGGATTGTTAAAACGCTTTCTAAGATGGGCATTTCTTCCATCCAGAGTTATTGTGGCGCGCAAATTTTCGAGGCATTGGGTGTTCACCAGAGCGTGATTGACAAGTATTTCACCTGGACGCCCTCCCGTATTGGCGGCATCGACATTGACATTATTGCCCGGGAATCGGAGATGCGCCACAGGCGGGGCTACCCTGCCCGAAACCTGCCGACAAGCACCTTGCCAACCGGCGGCGAGTATCAGTGGCGGAGCGAAGGCGAATATCACCTGTTCAACCCGCAGACCATTCACGCATTGCAGAAGGCGGTCCGCAGCAACAGCTATGCTGATTTCAAAGAATATTCAGCGCTGCTCAATGCCGAGGAAGCCCAAAAGGGAACGCTCCGCGCTTTATTCGAGTTCAAAGACCTGGGGCGGGCGATTCCGCTGGATGAAGTAGAGCCGGTCGAGGCCATCATGCGCCGCTTCAAAACCGGGGCGATGAGTTATGGGTCTATCAGCAAGGAGGCGCACGAGTCCCTGGCGATTGCCATGAACCGCATCGGCGGGAAGAGCAACACCGGCGAAGGTGGCGAAGACCCCGAACGCTATCTTCCGCTGCCAAATGGCGACTCGAAGAATAGCGCTATCAAGCAAGTGGCCTCGGCTCGTTTTGGCGTTACCAGTGAGTACCTGGTGAATGCCAGGGAGTTGCAAATCAAAATGGCGCAAGGCGCGAAGCCTGGCGAGGGCGGCCAGTTGCCGGGGAGGAAAGTCTATCCCTGGATTGCCAAAGTGCGCCACTCCACGCCCGGCGTGGGGCTGATTTCGCCCCCGCCTCACCATGACATTTACTCAATCGAAGACCTGGCTGAACTCATCCACGACCTGAAAAATGCCAATCATGAAGCGCGCATTAGCGTCAAACTGGTGTCGGAGGTTGGGATTGGCACGATTGCGGCGGGTGTCGCCAAGGCTCATGCCGACGTGGTGCTTATCAGCGGTCATGACGGAGGCACAGGCGCTTCACCGTTCAGCAGCATCAAGCACGCCGGCTTGCCCTGGGAATTAGGCCTGGCTGAAACCCACCAAACCTTATTGATGAATAACCTGCGTGACCGGATTGTGGTGGAAACGGACGGCCAGCTCAAAACCGGGCGGGATGTCGTCATTGCGGCACTGCTCGGCGCCGAGGAATTTGGCTTTGCCACTGCCCCGCTGGTGGCGCTTGGCTGCGTGATGATGCGCGTCTGCCACCTGGATACCTGCCCGACAGGTATTGCCACCCAGAACCCGGAACTGCGCAAGAAATTTACCGGTGACCCGCAGTATGTGGTCAACTTCATGCGTTTTATTGCCAGCGAAATGCGCGAAATCATGGCCCAGCTCGGTTTTCGCGCGGTCGATGAAATGGTCGGTCACTCTGATATGCTACAGGTCAACAATGCCCTCTTACACTGGAAGTCGAAGGGCCTCGATTTCTCGAACCTGCTCTACCAGCCCGATGTCGTCGACTCTGGTGTTTCTCAGACCTGCAAAGTACAGCAGGACCATGGGCTGGAAAAAACGCTGGATTTTACAGTTTTGCTCGATGTGTGCAAACCCGCCCTCGAAAGCGGCCACCCGGTCCGCGCCGAAATCCCAATTCGCAACATCCACCGCTCTGCGGGCGCGCGGCTGGGCAGCGAAGTCACCCGCCGGTACGGGGCAGCCGGTTTGCCGGATGACACCATTTGGCTGCATTTCAAAGGATCAGCGGGACAAAGCTTTGGGGCGTTTATTCCCAGGGGAGTTAGCCTGGTGCTGGAAGGCGATGCCAATGATTATGTGGGCAAGGGTCTTTCGGGCGGGAAAATCCTGGTTTATCCCCCGGCGGATTCGACGTTTATCCCTGAAGAAAATACGATCATTGGGAATGTGGCTTTCTACGGCGCCACCGGTGGGCAGGCTTACATTCGCGGACGCGCCGGGGAACGATTTTGCATCCGTAACAGCGGCATGGAGGCAGTTGTGGAAGGCATTGGGGACCATGGCTGCGAGTATATGACCGGCGGGCGCGTGGTGGTGCTTGGCTGCGCCGGGCGGAACTTCGGCGCAGGTATGTCTGGCGGGGTTGCTTATGTGTTCGATGAATACGATGAATTCCCGTCCCGCTGTAACCTGGATATGGTCAGCCTGAAAAAACTCATCGACCCGTCGGAGATTGCGGCTGTCAAAGGTATGTTGCAGCGACATCTCGAAGCCACCCAGAGCGAATTTGCCCGGCGTATTCTCGATGACTGGAATGCAAGCCTGCCCAAGTTTGTCTGTGTAGTGCCGCATGACTATGCCCGCATGGCACAACTCTTCAAGGATGTTGCGGCAACTGGCCTGAGCGGTGAAGAGGCGATTATGGCGGCCTTTGAATTGAATATTAAAGACGTTGCCCGCGTTAGCGGTAATTAGGAGGATAACATGGCAAAACCGACCGGATTTATGGAATACCAGCGGGAATTGCCCGCTGGCCGACCGCCTGTCGAGCGACTCGGTGACTGGCAAGAGTTCCACCTGCCCATGGCCGGGGAGAAATTGCAAAACCAGGCGGCGCGCTGTATGAATTGCGGCATTCCTTTTTGCCATACTGGCCGAATCATCAATGGCATGGCTTCGGGCTGTCCGATTAACAACCTAATCCCCGAATGGAATGACCTCGTCTATCGCGGATTATGGAGGCAGGCGCTCGATAACCTGCTCAAAACCAACAACTTTCCCGAATTCACCGGGCGGGTTTGTCCGGCCCCCTGTGAAGGGTCCTGCACGCTGGGAATGAACGAACCGGCAGTGACCATCAAAACCATTGAACAGACCATTATTGAAAAAGGGTTCGAGCAGGGTTGGATTATCCCCAATCCACCGGCTGTTCGTACCGGCAAAAGGGTGGCGATTGTTGGCTCGGGGCCGGCCGGGCTGGCGTGCGCCGACCAACTAAATAAGGCCGGTCACTGGGTTACAGTCTTCGAACGCGCAGACCGGATTGGCGGCTTGCTGCAATACGGTATCCCCAATATGAAATTGGACAAGAAAATTGTCCGCCGCCGGGTTGACCTGATGACCGCCGAAGGCATCCAGTTTGTCACCAATATAGAAATCGGGAAGAATTATCCCGCTGAAAAATTAATGCAAGAATTTGACGCGGTTGTGCTGGCCTGCGGCGCCGCCAGGCCGCGCGACCTGCCTGTTGAGGGCCGCAGCCTGGGTGACATCCATTTTGCGGTGGAATTCCTGCACGCCAACACCAAACACCTGCAAGACCGAAAATATGGCGACACCCAAAGTTACGGCGCTTTTTCCTATCCCTACGTCTCTGCCGAAGGCAAAGACGTGATTGTGATTGGCGGCGGCGATACCGGTACCGACTGCGTAGGCACATCCCTGCGGCAGGGCTGTAAAAGCCTGGCGCAACTTGAAATCCTGCCGCGTCCGTCCGAAACGCGCCAGCCCAACAACCCCTGGCCCGAATGGCCCAAAGTGTACAACCTTGATTATGGGCAGGAGGAGTTCCTGGCCTTATACGGTCGTGACCCGCGCGAATACCTGGTGACTGCCAAACGATTCCTCGGTGATGAAAACGGACGGGTGAACGCCATCGAAACGGTGCAAGTGGAGTGGGTCAGGGATGAAAAAGGGCGCTTCACTCCTCGTGAAATTCCCGGCACCGAACGAATCCGCCCGGCCCAACTGGTCCTGTTAGCGATGGGTTTCCTCGGCCCGGAGGGTACCCTGGTCAAAGCACTGGGCGTGGAGCAGGATGAACGCAGCAATGTCAAGGCCGAATACGGAAAATTCGCCACCAGCCTGCCCGGCGTCTTTGCCGCAGGGGATATGCGGCGCGGACAAAGCCTGGTCGTTTGGGCCATCAACGAAGGCCGCGGCGCGGCCCGCGAATGTGACCGCTATTTGATGGGTGAAACCATCCTGCCGTAAACGAAAATGCGAAAGGCAATGCGTCACCCTTGTCTATACAATATGCTATAATCGCGCGAATTTGGGTTCACGATTCAGCATTCTGAATTCTGCGTTTTGGAGTCCCATGAAACCTGCCACTTTAGTCCTCCAGGATGGAACCATCCTCACCGGTCAGCCCTTTGGGGCGGAAACAGACGCCGTGTTCGAGTTGGTGTTCAATACCAGCATGACCGGCTACCAGGAAATCCTGACCGACCCCTCGTATCGCGGTCAGGGTGTCTTGTTTACCGTGTCGCATATCGGCAATGTCGGTATCAACCTGGAAGACGACGAATCGGCGGCCCCGCAGGTTTCGGCGGCAGTGGTGCGTTCGCTCAGCCCGGTCGTCTCGAACTGGCGGGCGGCCCTGTCGCTTTCGGACTGGCTGGCTCAGCACGGCGTCCCCGCTATCAGCGGCGTCGATACGCGCTACCTGACCCGCAAACTGCGCGACGGCGGTACGCAGAAGGCCGCCCTCTCCACCAAAGGCACATCGCCCGAAACACTGCTTCAGATGGCGCGCGACTGGCCGGGATTGGATGGGCGGGATATGGCGCGGGAGGTCACCTGCCCGGAACCGTATCACTGGAGCGGGGATGAAGGCAGTAAATGGGTCAAACGGAATGATGAATACGGAATAATGGATGATGAAACACGGTTGCAAAATTCATCATTCATCACTCATCATTCATCGTTTCATGTTGTCGCTTATGATTTTGGGATTAAAGAGAACATCTTGCGGCATTTGGCAAGTTATGGCGCGAATGTCACCGTCGTTCCGGCGGATATGCCAGCACAGGATGTTTTGGCGCGCAAGCCGGATGGGGTGTTCCTCTCGAACGGCCCCGGCGACCCGGCGGGGCTGCCTTACGCGGTCGAGGCGGTGCGCGGGCTCATCGAGAGCGGCGTGCCGGTCTTTGGGATTTGTCTCGGCCACCAGTTGATTGGCCGCGCCCTGGGAGCCGAGACCCACCGGCTGAAGTTCGGCCATCACGGCGGGAATCATCCCGTCCAGCACTTGCCGACCGGCGCGGTGCTGATTACCGCCCAAAACCACAACTACTGCGTCAGCCCCGGCGACCTGAACCCGGACGAGGTCGAAATCACCTATAAGAGCTTGAATGATGACTCGCTGGAAGGAATGCGGCTGAAAAATAAACCCGTTCTGAGTGTGCAATTCCACCCCGAAGCCGCGCCAGGCCCGCACGACGCGCATGATATTTTTGCGGAATTCTTTGGAATGATGAATGCGGAATGATGAATGATAAATCGTTCGTTGGTCGGGCGGCCTTGAGCGACAGCGAAAGGCGTATCGAGACCAACAGATGCGAAACTACCCAGTCGAGTAAGAATGTTTCCTTGCGAAGGAGTTGATATGACATACCATAAAATTATGATGATTTGTATGCTGTTGATTTTGTCCGCCTGTGTTCCGGCGAACAGCCAGACTTCCCCTGATAACACGCCCGGGGCGACAAGTAGCTCAGGCGCGCCGACGGATGAGCCGGTGATGGATATCTTCAAAAAGCCATTGGTGACGCACATCTATACTGCCGACCCTTCAGCGCATGTCTTTGAAGGCAAAATTTATATTTATCCATCGCATGATTTGGACCACAATAACCCTCGGCCAGACGACAATGAGGGCGGGCAATATGATATGACCGACTACCATGTTTTTTCGATGGAGAACATGCACACCCTGCCGGTCGACCATGGCGAAGTGTTGAACGTAAAAGACGTTCCGTGGGCTTCCAAGCAGATGTGGGCGCCGGATGCTGCGTTCAAGGACGGCACATATTATCTTTATTTCCCCGCCAGGGACAAGGAGAACATTTTCCGCATTGGCGTGGCAACCAGCAAATCGCCGGCGGGGCCATTTACGCCCGAACCAAATTACATCGAGGGCAGTTTTAGTATCGACCCTTGCGTTTTTATTGATGATGACGGTCAGGCTTACATGATATTTGGCGGATTATCGGGCGGGCAACTCGAAAAATGGCAAACGGGCCAGTTTGATCCGAATGGCAAGCAACCCCGCAGCAGCGCACCCGCCCTGGGGCCGCGCATCGCCAAATTAACTGCTGACATGTTGAACTTTGATGGCCCGGCGCAGGAAATTTCCATTCTCGATAAATACAAAGCCTCCGTGTTAGCGGGTGAAGAAGACAAACGCTTTTTCGAAGCGAGCTGGATGCACAAGTATGACGGTGTCTATTATCTTTCGTATTCCACTGGTACCATGCATCAAATTGCCTATGCCACCAGCGACAAGCCAACCGGCCCGTTTATTTTCAGAGGCTATATCCTTAATCCGGTTGTTGGCTGGACTACTCATCACTCCATCGTTGCGTTCCAGGGACAATGGTATCTTTTCTACCACGATGCCACGCTTTCAGGCGGCGTGGACTATAAGCGCAATATCAAAGTCGCCGAGTTGACGCATAACCCGGATGGTACCATCCAGACGATTCAACCCTGAGAACTCTAATGATGAATGATGAACGATGAATATGGAGGCGCGATATGGCGCATGATGCGACAGATTTGCGGGTTCGGACAAAGAAATGTGCCTTGCGAATTATCAAACTGTACCAAAGTCTGCCCCGCAGCGGCGAGGCACAAGTGATTGGGAAGCAGGTGTTGCGCAGTGGAACCTCGGTTGGGGCGCAATACCGCGAAGCCTGCCGCGCCAAATCACCAGCGGATTTCATCAATAAGCTGGAAGGCGCATTGCAGGAACTCGACGAAACATCTTATTGGCTTGAACTTTTGGTTGAATCTGGCATTGTTAAGCCCGAATTGTTGACCGATTTGCAGAAAGAAACGGACGAATTGATTGCTATTTTCGTCTCCTCCGTCAAAACTGCTAAATCCAACCGGCCATGAATTCATCATTCATCATTCTGACTTCTAAATTATGAAAACTATCCTCATCCCCGGCAGCGGGGCAATTGTCATCGGGCAGGCCGCCGAATTCGATTACTCTGGCACGCAGGCGGTCAAGGCCTTGCGCGCGGAAGGCTATCGCGTGGTGCTGGTCAACTCGAACCCGGCCACGATTATGACCGACCCCGAAATCGCCGACGCGACCTACATCGAGCCGCTGACGCCCGAAGCGCTGGAAGCCATCATTGCTCAGGAACGGCCCGACGCCATGCTTCCCACCGTCGGCGGGCAGACCGGGCTGAACCTGGCGCTGGCGCTTTCCGAAAACGGCGTGCTGGAAAAGTATGGCGTGCAACTCATCGGCGCGAACCTGAAGGCTATCCAGGCCGCCGAGGACCGCCTGCTGTTCCGCGAGACCATGCAAAAGGCCGGGATTCCCGTCCCACGCGGTGGGGCGGCCTATTCGCTGGCCGAGGCTGAAGCGTTAACGGCTGAAACCGGCTACCCGGTCCTCGTCCGGGCTTCATTTGCGATGGGCGGCGCGGGCGCTTCGTGGGTTTACGAACCCGCCGAATTGCCGGAGGCCGTCCGCAAAGCCATCTCCGAATCGCCGATTGGGCAGGCCTGGCTGGAAGAATCCCTCTTCGGCTGGAAGGAATATGAACTGGAAGTGATGCGCGACAAGGCCGATAACTTTGTCGTCGTCTGTTCTATCGAAAACCTCGACCCGATGGGCGTCCACACTGGCGACAGTATCACCGTCGCCCCGGCCCAGACCCTGACTGACCGTGAATACCAGGTGCTGCGCGGCCTGGCGCGGCGCGTTTTGCGCGTGGTCGGCGTCGAAACCGGCGGCTCGAATGTCCAGTTTGGCGTCGACCCCAAAACCGGGCGGGTGGTGGTCATTGAGATGAATCCGCGCGTCAGCCGTTCGTCGGCGCTGGCCAGCAAGGCGACCGGCTTCCCGATTGCCAAAATCGCCGCGCTGGTGGCAGTCGGCCACACCCTCGACGAAATCACCAACGACATCACCGGCCAGACCAAGGCCTCTTTCGAGCCGTCGCTCGATTACGCCGTTGTCAAGATTCCGCGCTGGGCCTTCGAGAAATTCCCCGGCGTCGACCCCGCGCTCGGGCCGCAGATGAAATCGGTCGGCGAGGTGATGGCCCTCGGGCGGACTTTCCCCGAAGCGCTCAACAAGGCCATTCAGTCGCTGGAAATCGGGGTGGATGCGCTGGATGGGAGCGGGCCGGCCCTGAGCGACAAGTCGAGGGGCGCGCCGGAGACATTCGACTCGCTGAAAACCCCCACCGCCGACCGGCTCTTTCGCGCCTACCGCGCCATTCGGCAGGGGATGGATTTGGCAGACATCAGCCGCGTGACGGGCTACGACCTGTGGTTTCTAGCGCAGATGAAGGAAATGCAAAATGTAGAATGCAGAATGATGAATGCGGCGCAAGCGGGTGAATTGAAAGACGCTTTGCGCGCAGCCAAACAAATGGGCTTTGCCGATTCTCACATTGTCCGGCTCTTGCATTCATCATTCATTATTCATCATTCATCAATGGCAATCCGTCAGTTACGCCAATCCCTTGGTATCCTCCCCACCTTCCAGCGCGTCGATACCTGCGCGGCAGAATTTGAAGCCCAAACCCCGTATCTTTATAGCGCCTACGAGATGGATGATGAATCGCGTCCGACCGACAAGCAGAAAATCCTGATTCTGGGCGGCGGGCCGAACCGGATTGGGCAGGGCATTGAGTTCGATTACTGCTGCTGCCAGGCGGCCTTTGCGCTCTCGGAGATGGGCTACGAGACCGTCATGTACAACTGCAACCCCGAAACGGTGTCGACGGATTATGATACCGCAGACCGGTTGTACTTCGAGCCGCTGACGCTGGAGCATGTCCTGAATGTCATCGAGCGCGAGCGGCCCATCGGCGTGATTGTCCAGTTTGGCGGGCAGACGCCGTTGAACCTGTCGGCGGGGTTGAAAGCCGCCGGGGTGAACATCCTGGGGACTTCGCCCGAAGCGATTCAGTGGTCGGAGGACCGCGAGGCGTTTGCTAAACTGCTCTCGAAACTGGAAATTCCCCAGCCGGAGAACGGAATCGCCCGTTCGCTGGAGGAAGCCCGCGAAGTGGCAGCACGAGTCGGGTATCCCGTCCTCGTTCGGCCCTCGTTCGTGTTGGGCGGGCGGGCAATGGCCCTGGTCGAGAGCGAAGCCCAGTTGGCGGGGTTCATCCAAAAAGCGATGGAAGCCGCGCCCGGGCAGCCCATCTTAATCGACCGCTTTCTGGAGGACGCCTTCGAAATCGACGTGGATGCGCTGGCTGACGGCGAGCGGGTGGTGATTGGGGCGGTGATGCAGCACATCGAGGAGGCGGGCGTCCATTCGGGCGATGCGGCCTGCGTGCTGCCGCCCTACAAGGTCAGCGCCTATCACCTGGGGATTATGCGTGAGTACACCGAGCAGTTGGGGCTGGCGCTGGGCGTGCGCGGGCTGATGAACGTCCAGTTTGCGCTGAAGGACGAGGTGGTTTATGTGCTGGAGGTCAACCCGCGCGCCTCGCGGACGGTGCCATACGCGAGCAAGGCCACCGGGCTGAACCTGGCCTACCTGGCCGCGCAGGTGATGGCCGGGCGCTCACTGGCGGAATTGGGCGTGACGGAGGAGCCGCGCGTGGATGGATTTTTCGTCAAGGAGGCAGTGCTGCCCTTCAAGAAACTGCCCGGCTCGAGCGTGCTGCTCGGCCCCGAAATGCGCTCCACCGGCGAGGTGATGGGGCACGCCGCGCACTTCGGCCATGCCTTTGCCAAGTCGCAGGTGGCGGCTGGCACGGCCCTGCCGCAGGGCGGCGCGGCGCTCATCAGCGTCAACGACTACGACAAAAGCGCCGGGCTGAAAATTGCCCGCGACCTGCACCGGATGGGCTTCCGCCTGTATGCGACGGCCGGCACGGCGGACTTTTTCCGCAAGGTTGGGCTGCCGGTCGAGACGGTCAACAAATTCGCGGATGGTTCGCCGCACACGGTCGACCTGATTCGCGGCGGGCAGGCGCAGCTGGTCATCAACACTCCGCTTGGCCTGCACGCCCACACCGACGGCGCGGAAATTCGCGCGGCGGCGATTGCGATGAATGTCCCGCTGCTGACGACGCTCTCGGCGGCGATGGCGGCGGTGGCTGCCATCCGCGCGCTGGGAGAGAATGCGTTGAAGTATCGCAGTTTGCAGAGTCATTTTCGAAATGATGAATGATGAATTCGGAATGATGAATAAAGGAGCAAAAGATGGCGCATGATGCGACTGATTTGCGGGCGCGAACAAAAAAATTTGCCTTATGAATTATCAAACTGTATCAAAGTTTGCCGAAAAGCGGCGAGGCGCAGGTCATTGGGAAGCAGGTTTTGCGCAGCGGTACATCGGTAGGCGCGCAGTATCGCGAAGCCTGCCGTGCAAAGTCCCCGGCAGATTTCATCAACAAGATGGAAGGCAGTTTGCAGGAGCTTGACGAAACCGCTTACTGGTTGGAATTATTGATTGAAGGAAGTATCGTTAAGCCCGAACTCTTGAGCGATTTACAAAAGGAAACCGATGAACTGATTGCCATTTTTGTGTCATCAGTCAGAACTGCAAAATCGAATAAAGGATGAGTGGTGAACGCAGAATGCTGAATTTTATGAATCCATTCATCATTCATCATTCATCATTCAGCATTCATCATTTGGAAAGGGAAAAATTATGGACATTATCGGCATTGAAAACAAGCACACTTCGGGTTTGTATACCAAACAAAACTTTGCCATTGTGCGCGGACAAGGCGCGACGCTCTGGGACTCGGAAGGCAATGAGTACATCGATTGCTCGTCCGGGCATGGAGTGGCGAATTTGGGTCACGCCCATCCCAAAGTGGCGGCGGCGGTGGCGGAGCAAGCCGCGAAACTCGTCACGTTGTTCGAAACTTTTCCCAACGACCAGCGCGCAGCGTTGATGGAGAAGTTGACCGCTCTCACGCCCGGCCTTGACCGCGTTTTCTTTTGCAATTCTGGCACCGAATCTATCGAAGCGGCTGTCAAATTTGCGCGCCTTTCGACCGGTCGCTCCGGAATCATCGCCGCGATGCGCGGTTTTCACGGGCGGACGCTGGGCGCGCTCTCGGCTACCTGGAACAAGAAATACCGCGAAGCCTTCGAGCCGCTCGTCCCCGAGTACAGCCATGTCCCGTACAACAACATCGGGGCGTTGGAAAAGGCGCTCAGCGACACGACCGCCGCCGTACTCCTGGAAGTCGTGCAGGGCGAGGGCGGGGTCTACCCGGCTGACCCGTCCTACCTGGAAGCGGCGCGCGAACTCTGTACCGAGCGCGGCGCGCTGCTGGTCATCGACGAGGTGCAAAGCGGCTTTGGGCGCACCGGCAGGATGTTCGCGTACCAGCACTATGGCATTGTCCCCGATATGTTGTGCGTCGCCAAATCGCTGGCGGGCGGGATTCCGATGGGCGCGGTGCTGCTCGGCCCGGCGGTCAAGAATCTCGGCCCGGGGCTGCACGGCTCAACCTTTGGCGGCAATCCGCTCTCGTGCGCGGCGGCGGTGGCGGTCCTGACCGCCATCCAGGAGGAAAACCTGCCCCAGCAGGCCGCCGAAAAGGGCGAATACCTGCAAGAGAAAATCCGCGCCCTGAACCTGCCGCTTGTGCGCGAGGCGCGCGGGCTGGGGCTGATGGTTGGAATCGAACTGAAACAGAAGGCCGCGCCGTACATCAAGGCTTTGCAGGAAAAGCGGATTATCGCGCTGAATGCCGGGCTGACCACCATCCGCTTGCTGCCGCCGCTGGTAATTACCTATCAGCAGTTGGATACGGTCGTGGCGGCGCTGGCGGAAGTGCTGACGAAGGAAATGCAGAGTGATGAATGATGAATGCAGAATGAACGCTTCAGACACTCTTATCGGCCTCGTCTCGCACTACAGCCCCTCCGGGCAGGAGCGTGGGGCTGTTGAGTGGCTTGTGGCGCGGATGAAGGCGCTCGGCTACGCGGATGCGTTCATCGACGGGGCCGGGAATGCGGTCGGCGTACTGGGAGATGGGCCGCGCAAGGTGGTTTTGCTCGGGCATATCGATACCGTGCCGGGGGAGATACCTGTTTCCCTCACCCCCAGCCCCTCTCCCGAAGGGAGAGGGGAGTTATACGGGCGCGGGTCGGTAGATGCCAAAGGCCCGCTGGCCTGTTTCACCGATGCGGCGGCGCGGGTGGGCGCGGTGGATGGCTGGCAGTTTGTGGTGATTGGCGCGGTGGAGGAGGAGCGCGATTCGGAGGGGGCGCGTTTTGTGGTGGATAAGTACAGGCCCGATTTTGCCATCATTGGCGAGCCAAACCGCTGGGATAGGGTGGGGCTGGGCTACAAAGGCTCGGCCTGGGCCGAGATAACCGTCCGGCGCGAACAGGCGCACACGGCCAGCGGCGAGCAGACGGCAGCCGAGGCGGCGGTGGAGGCCTGGCTGGCGGTGAAGGCCTTTGCAGAGACATTTAATGCGGATAGGCAGCGAGCCTTCGATAAAGTCCTGCCGACGCTGCGCAATATCGAGGCGGGTCAGGATGGCTTCGAGCAGTGGGCGCGCTTGAGCGTAGGAGTCCGTTTGCCGGTGGAGATGAACCCGGAGCAGTGGTACCTTGAATTAGAGAAAATCCTAAAGGTTTTTGAAACCTTTAGGATTTCGGTGGAACGGGTGGGGTACGCTGTCCCAGCCTGGGGGTGCGAGAAAAACACCCCGCTGGTACGCGCTTTTTTAAGCGGTATCAGGAGTCAGGGCGGGTCGCCGTCTTTTGTCTATAAAACCGGAACCGCCGACCTGAACATCGTCGCCCCGGTCTGGCAGTGTCCGGCGGTCGTGTATGGGCCGGGCGATTCGGCGCTCGACCATACGCCGGATGAGCATATCTCGCTCGAAGAATATGAAAAATCGATAGGCGTTCTGGCGGCGGCGCTGGCGATTTTGGTTAAGAGCGTGTAAATTCGTCCGATTTCGACAAATTGCCCCTTGACTTATTTCCGAATAAGCCTATAATCGGGCAAAATACCCAAGGCCTATGTCTACACATCTGCTGTCCCTCTCCCTTATTGTCGTCATTATTTCGGTCCTTATTATTAAGGACCTCAATGTGGTTGGGATGGCAGCGGTGAGAGTAAAGTAAACTCAACAACCGAACCTGGAAGCAGAGAGCCGCCCAATCACAAAGGGCGGCTCTTTTTGTACCCAAACAAAGCCCCGCGTTTTTTGCGGGAAGGAAATCAGCATGTTTTTTGCGCAAATCTTTGGCATCGTCATTCTCCTGGTCATTGTCCTCCTCCTTATTTTGAGGGAGCGACCGATAGTGGTTGGATGAGCGCAGGAGAGTGACTGAAAGACAGGCACACCTACTCGAAAACGAGAGCCGCCCAATCACACCGGGCGGCTCGTTTCTTATCCCGACCCACCCCGGCCCTCCCCAAATGCGTCTTTTGCATTTGGGGAGGGAGAAAAGGAAATTATGCGTTCAGATACCGTCAAAAAAGGTTTCGATAAGGCCCCGCACCGCGCCTTGCTGCGCGCTACCGGGCTGAAGGACGAAGACTTCGGCAGGCCGTTCGTGGCAATTGTCAATTCTTATGTCGATGTCGTGCCGGGTCACGTCCATTTGCAGGAATTCGGCAAGATTGTCAAAGAAGCCGTCCGCGCGGCGGGGGCGGTGCCGTTCGAGTTCAACACCATCGGCGTCGATGATGGGATTGCGATGGGTCATGCCGGCATGAAATATTCCCTGCCGTCGCGTGAACTGATTGCCGATTGCGTAGAGACGATGATTGAAGCCCACCGTTTCGACGCGATGGTCTGCATCCCGAATTGCGACAAAATCGTACCGGGAATGCTGCTCGGCGCGATGCGCGTCAATATCCCGGCCATTTTCGTTAGCGGCGGCGCGATGGCAGCCGGCAAAACCCCCGAAGGCGAGACAATTGACCTGATTTCGGTCTTCGAGGGCGTGGGGGCGTTTTCGGCGGGGAAAATCGACGAGGCGCGGCTGACTACGCTGGAGCGCTTTGCCTGCCCTTCGTGCGGCTCCTGCTCCGGCATGTTTACCGCCAACTCGATGAACTGCCTGATGGAAGCCATCGGCCTGGCGTTGCCCTTCAACGGCTCGGCGCTGGCCAAGACCCCTGAGCGTGAAGCCCTGGCCCGCAAAGCCGCCGCGCAAATCCTGACCCTGCTCGAACGCGACATCAAACCGCGCGATATCGTGACCGTCGAAGCCATCGATGACGCCTTTGCGCTGGATATGGCGATGGGCGGTTCTACCAACACCGTCCTGCACACGCTGGCCCTGGCCAACGAAGCCGGGGTGGATTACCCGCTGGAGCGCATCAACGCCGTGGCCGACAAAGTGCCGCACATCTGCAAGGTGTCACCAGCCGGAAAGTGGCACATGGAGGATGTCCACCGCGCGGGCGGAATCCCGGCGATTTTGAACGAAGTCCAGCGCAACACCAGGATTTTGCATTTCGACCGGGTCACGGTATCCGGCGTCAGCCTGGGGGAATCCATCGAAGGCTGCGAAATCAAGGACGATGATGTGATTCGCCGCTACGAAAACGCCCATTCCAAACATGGCGGGCTGGCGATATTGTTCGGCAACCTGGCTCCGCATGGCGCGGTGGTCAAGGTTGGCGGGGTGACGCCTGATATGATGAAATTCAGCGGCCCGGCCCGGATTTACGAGAGCCAGGACGAGGCCATTCGCGGTATCCTGGCGCGCGAAGTGCAGCCCGGCGACGTGGTCGTTGTCCGCTACGAGGGGCCGAAGGGCGGCCCCGGAATGCAGGAAATGCTCTCGCCAACTTCGGCCATTATGGGGCAGGGATTGGGCGACAAAGTAGCGCTCATCACCGATGGGCGTTTCAGCGGCGGCACGCGCGGGGCCTGCATTGGGCATGTCTCCCCGGAAGCGGCGGCAGGCGGCCCGATTGCCGCGCTCGAACACGGCGATATCGTCGAGATTGACCTGAACGCCCGGACATTGAATGTCCGCCTGGGCGAGGAAGAAATCCAAAAGCGGTTGGCTGCCCTGCCGCCTTTCCAGAGCAAGGCAACCAGCAAGTGGCTGAAGCGGTATTCGTATTTCGTCACCAGCGCGGATACGGGCGCAATTTTAACAACGGATTTTTGAACCGGATAACCGGATAACCGGATAACGGACAAACAGGAAAACGGAACAGGAGAGAAATCATGAAATTAAGCGGCGCGGAAATATTGTGGGAATGCCTGGCGCGGGAGGGCGTGGAGGTGGTGTTTGGATACCCCGGCGGGGCCAATATGCCGATTTACGACGCCATGCTCAATTATCCCGTCCATCATGTGCTGGTGCGGCATGAGCAGGGCGCGGCGCACATGGCGGATGGCTACGCCCGGGCCAGCGGCAAGGTCGGCGTGGCGATGGCGACTTCGGGGCCGGGGGCGACCAACCTGGTGACGGGCATTGCAACGGCGATGATGGATTCTTCGCCGGTGGTCTTTATCACCGGACAGGTGGCCGCGCATCTCATCGGCGGCGACGCCTTCCAAGAAGTGGATGTGACCGGCATCACCCTGCCGATTACCAAGCACAACTACCTGGTGACGCGCCCGGATGAAATCGCCGAAGTGGTGCGCGAGGCGTTTTACATCGCTCGCAGCGGGCGGCCCGGCCCGGTGTTGATTGACATTTGCAAAAACGCGCAGATTGAAAAGACGGAATTTGAGTACCCGGAGGAAGCGCGGCTGCTGGGCTACCAACCGCCCCTGCACGCGCCCAAAGCCGCGCTGGAGCAGGCTGTCCGGCTGCTGGAAAAGGCCAAACGCCCGGTCATCCTGCTCGGTCATGGGGCGATTATCTCCGGCGCGGAGGAGGTCATCCAACATTTCGCGGTCAAGACCCATACACCGGTGGCGATGACCCTGTTGGGATTGGGCGCGTTCCCGGCCTCGCATCCGCTCTCGCTGGGCATGATGGGAATGCACGGCGAGGCGCATTGCAACCTGGCTATCCAAAACGCCGACCTGCTGCTGGCTTTCGGAATGCGCTTCGACGACCGCGTAACCGGCACGCTCAAGACATACGCGCCAAACGCCCGCAAAATCCATGTCGAAATTGACCCGTCGGAAGTTCACAAAAACGTCAAAGCGGATGTGCCGCTGGTCGGCGACCTGAAGACGGTTGTCACCGACCTGGTTCCGATGGTGGATGAATATGACCATGACGAGTGGCTTGCGCAAATCAATGAATGGAAATCGGAGGGCGATGCGCGCTCGATTATGTCCTGGCCGGACGATGGGAAATTGTACGTGGCGCATCTCATCCACGACCTGTGGGAATCGACCGGCGGCGGGGCGATTATCACGACCGATGTCGGCCAGCACCAGATGTGGTCGGCGCAGTACTACTCCCTCGAAAAGCCGAATCGTTGGATTACTTCCGGCGGGGCCGGGACGATGGGCTTTGGGCTGCCCTCCGCGATTGGGGCCTGGTTCGCCCGCAAAGACCAGGAAATCTGGACGGTGGCGGGCGATGGCGGTTTCCAGATGACGGCGGCGGAACTGACGACCGCCGTGCAGGAAGGCGCGAACGTCAAAGTGGCGATTATGAACAACAGCTTCCTGGGCATGGTACGCCAGTGGCAGGAATTTTTCTTCGAGAAGCGCTATTCGGCAGTCAATATGAAATCGCCGGACTTTGTGAAACTGGCCGATGCGCACGGCGTCCCGGCGCGGCGCGTGACCAGGGCCGAAGATGTGAAAGAAGCCATCGAATGGGCGCGGCAGACCGAAGGCCCGGTGGTTTTGGAATTCGTGGTCGAGCAGGAGGAGGCCGTTTACCCGATGGTTCCGGCAGGCGCGGCCCTTGACCAGATGTTGAGAAGGCCAGTGAGGCAGGAATAAATTTCACCCTCATCCCCGGCCCTTCCCCCGAGGGGGCAGGGAGTCCCCTCTCCCACCGGGAGAGGGTTAGGGTGAGGGAAAACAGGAGAACAACATGCAATATACATTTATTACTCTCGTAGAAAACAAGCCCGGCGTGCTGAATCGGGTGGCGTCGTTGTTTCGCCGCCGCAACTTCAATATCGAATCGCTGGCGGTTGGGCGGACGGAGCGGCCGGATATTTCGCGCATGACCATCGTCATGGACTGTGAAGATGATATGGTGGCGCACAAAATCGAGGCCAATTTATACAAACTGGTCAATGTTATCGATGTGCAGGATGTCAGCCGTCAGCCTGCCGTGACCCGCGACCTGGCGCTCATCAAGGTCAAGGCCGGGCCGGAGCAGCGGGCGGAAGTAAACAACCTGGCAGCCATTTTCCGCGCCCGGATTGTGGATGTGGCAATGGATTCTGTCATTGTCGAAGTGACCGGCACGGAGGAGAAAATCGAAGGAATGATAGAACTTTTGCGTCCCATCGGCATCCTGGAGATGGTGCGCACCGGCCAGGTGGCGATGACGCGCGGCGCTTATGAAGGAACCCGCCGCACTCCCGGCGCGAACGGCAACGGCTGGCACGACGAGGACGAGAGTGGGCTGGCGGAATACTAAATCAATGCAGAATGCGGAATGATGAATGCAGAATTTTCCGTTCAACATTCATCATTTTGCATCATTATTCATCATTTCAAGGAGAGAACTTATGGCAAAAATCAATTTTGGCGGAACGGTGGAGGAAGTCGTCACCCGCGAGGAATTCCCGCTGGAGAAGGCGCGCGAGGTGTTGAAAAATGAAGTTGTGGCGGTGCTGGGCTATGGCGTGCAGGGCCCGGCCCAGTCGCTGAACATGCGCGATAACGGGATTCACGTCATCGTGGGGCAGCGGCCGGGGACGAAAAACTGGGACAAAGCCGTCGCCGATGGCTGGGTTCCGGGCGAGACGCTCTTCCCGGTCGAGGAAGCCGCTGAGCGCGGGACGGTCGTCCAGTACCTGCTTTCGGACGCCGGCCAGCGCAGCCAGTGGCCGAAAATCGTCGAATGCCTGCGCGAAGGCGACATGCTCTACTTCTCGCACGGTTTTTCTGTGACCTACAAAGACGACACCGGCGTCATCCCGCCGCCGCATGTCGATGTGGCGCTGGTTGCGCCGAAGGGTTCCGGCACGAGCGTGCGCCGCAACTTTATCGCCGGGAGCGGCATCAATGCCAGTTTCGCCGTCCACCAGGACGCTACCGGGCGCGCCTGGGAACGCACCGTTGCCCTCGGCATTGCCATCGGCGCGGGTTACCTGTTCCCGACCACGTTCAAGAACGAAGTCTACAGCGACCTGACCGGCGAGCGCGGCATCCTGATGGGCGCGCTGGCGGGCGTGATGGAAGCCCAATACAACGAACTGCGCAAGCACGGACACAGCCCGAGCGAGGCCTTCAACGAAACAGTCGAGGAACTGACCCAGTCGCTGATTCGGCTGGTCGGCGAAAACGGCATGGATTGGATGTACGCCAACTGCTCGACCACCGCCCAGCGCGGCGCGCTCGATTGGAAAGATAAATTCCGCGATGCGGTTGCGCCCGTGTTCAGCGACCTGTACCACAGCGTCGAAACCGGCAACGAAGCCCGCATCACGCTGGAGGCCAACTCCCGCACCGATTACCGCGAACAATTGGAAAAAGAACTGGCCGCCATTCGCGAGTCCGAGATGTGGCAGGCGGGCGCGGCGGTGCGGTCGTTGCGGCCGGAGAATTGGAAGAAGTGATTCAGTCATCAGTAATCAGTAATCAGTGTTCAGTAAAACTGATGGCTGATTACTGATTACTGATAACTGTCAGCGGAGCAACTATGTCAAATTACGTAAAGATTTTCGACACGACATTGAGAGACGGCGAGCAATCGCCCGGCGCGACGATGACCTCGGTCGAGAAACTGGAGGTGGCCCGCGCCCTGGCACGCCTGGGCGTGGATATTATCGAGGCGGGCTTCCCCGCCGCCTCGCCCGACGACCTGGAAGCGGTGCGGCGCATTGCTTCCGAGGTGGGCAATCCGCCCGTTGGCGAGGAGCAGGCGCGCGTCCCGGTGATTGCCGGGTTGGCCCGCGCCAATAAAAACGATATCGACAAGGCTTGGGAAGCGGTCCGGGAGGCCGCCCATCCCCGCATCCACACCTTCCTGGCAACTTCTGAAATCCACATGAAGCACAAACTCAAGATGGACCCGGAAGAAGTGGTAGAACGTGCGCGGGCGATGGTTTCTTATGCCCGCTCCCTGTGCGCGGACGTGGAATTCAGCCCCGAAGACGCCGGGCGTTCCGACCCGCAATTCCTGTACCTGGTGCTGGGCGAGGCCATCAAGGCCGGCGCGACCACCCTCAACATTCCCGACACGGTCGGTTACACCACGCCGGATGAGTTCGGCGCATTGATTGCGGGCATCATCGCCAACACGCCCGGAATGCGCGACGGCATCACCGTCAGCGTCCACACGCACGATGACCTGGGGCTGGCGACGGCCAATGCGCTGGCGGGTATCCGCGCCGGGGCGCGCCAGGCCGAGGTGACGGTCAACGGCATTGGCGAGCGGGCTGGCAATACCTCGCTCGAGGAAGTAGTGATGGCGCTCAAAACCCGTCACCCCGTCTTTGGCCTGGAAACGGGCATCGATACCACCCAAATCAGCCGCATCAGCAAACTGGTCAGCAAC
>DAOUAZ010000042.1:0-2811 GCA_034432975.1 Anaerolineales bacterium
TCTGACGGATTTAATCGCAGCCGGATTTCCACCGTGATTGTCCTGGTGGTTACATCCAATCTTCGTCTGGTAGATGCGCCCGGGAATGTCTTTTTGCCATGCAAACTGACAGGATTGGGTAAAGATTCAGTCGCCAACGTTTCTCGAGTTTTGACCATCGACAAAACCTTCTTGACTGAAAAGGTTGGTTCTTTGCCCCCGGCCTTGTTCAGGGATGTAGAAAATGGCCTGCGCCTGGTCATGGGATTGTAGTTTTTCTATCCTGCCCAGCAGGGGACTGTCACTTTTATCAATTGTTGCGGTTGTCACGCCAAAAACGTGACAGCCGTTTTTGGTAACTATCTACCCTCACCCTAACCCCCTCCCAAAGGGAGATGGAAACGGACATACGAAACGGATTTTCTTGCCGAAAGCGACAAAATCATCTCTGTTTTCTCCCCTCTCCCGCCGGGAGAAGGGGCCGGGGGAAGCCCCGCGCAGCGGGGTGAGGGCGGGCAGGCAGTTACCGTTTTTGCTTGAAGTGGCTATAATGAAAAGCGCAATCACCAAATCACCCAATCAAAAACCACCCAATGGAGAACACCATGTCCAAGATTGACTGGATTACCCAGGAACTCGACGGCCTGAAGCAGGCCGGGCTGTACAACAATATCCGCACCATTGGCTCGCCGCAAGGCGCCTGGCTGGTAGTGGACGGCAAGAAAGTGTTGAATTTCTGTTCCAACAATTATCTCGGGCTGGCGAACCATCCCGACATCGTGGCCGCCGCCCAAAGAGCGACCCAGGAGATGGGCGTTGGCCCGGCTGCTGTCCGCTCCATCGCCGGGACGATGAACCTGCACGTCGAACTCGAAAAGCGCCTGGCAGCCTTCAAGGGGGTCGAGGCGGCGATTACCTTCCAGAGCGGTTTCACCGCCAACCTCGCCACCATCCCGGCCCTGGTGGGCAAGGAAGATGTGATTTTCTCCGACCGGCTGAATCACGCCAGCATCATCGATGGCTGCCGATTGTCAGGCGCGAAAATCATCGCCTACGAACACAACGCCCCCCAATCGCTGGAAGAACAGATTCAGGCCAATCTGTCGAACTACCGCCGGGCGCTGGTCGTGACCGACGGCGTCTTCAGCATGGACGGCGACATCGCCCCGCTGCCCGACATCTACCAGGTCGCCAAAAAGTACGACATCCTGCTGATGGTGGATGACGCGCACGGCGAGGGGGTGCTTGGCAAGGGCGGGCGCGGCATCGTCGACCATTTCGGCTTGCACGGCAAGGTCGATGTGGAAGTCGGCACGCTCTCGAAGGCCTTCGGCGTTGTGGGCGGGGTGGTGGCAGGGAACGCGGTCATCATCGAGTGGCTGCGCCAGCGCGGACGGCCTTTCCTGTTCTCCTCAGCAGTCACCGTGCCAGACGCGGCGGCCTGCCTGGCGGCCATCGACCTGCTCGAAGACTCGACCCAACTGGTCGATAAACTGTGGAGCAATGCCAGGTACTTCAAGGCGGAGATGAAGACTCTTGGTTTCGATACCGGCGTGAGCGAGACCCCCATCACCCCGGTCATGCTCGGCGAAGCGCCGCTGACCCAGCAGTTCAGCCGCGAACTGTTCGAAGCGGGCGTTTTTGCAATGGCAATCGGCTACCCGACCGTGCCGCAGGGCAAGGCCCGCATCCGCGTCATGATTTCGGCGGCGCACGCAACCGATGACCTGGATAAGGGGCTGGAAACGTTCAAAACGGTTGGGAAGAAGTTGGGAGTCATCTAACCAGCATTCCCTCGTGTTGGCAACCTGGATACAAAAGCGACGACTGACCGGGAAGGCAATCGCCGCTTTCTAGTTGGGATAATCCTACTTTGAAAACTCAGCCATCACCCCTCCATCGGCATCGAACAGGGTCAACCGATTCCCGTCTATGGTGCAGCGCGTCACTTTCGAGAGCGCATTCAGGTAAGCGGTTTCTTGTTCCATGACCCCGGCGGGTTCGCCGCAATACATTTCGGTCACAACGAGCGGGCCAAGGGTGAGTTCCTGCCCATTTTGCTGGAATGGGCCGCCGTAACCGTTGCATCCGCTCGTTCCGAAGATGTTCCCATCCTTGAACTTGGCGCTGATTTTAGTGTTGGAAAGCACGCTCGCCAGGCTTTGCCCATCGTTGAAGGCGGTCAGTCTCCAGGTCTTGCCTTCCAATCTTGTATCTTGCGGGCCGAAGACCAGCACGACGGTGCCAGAAGCGTTCAAAACCAGCAGTTTACCATCTTCTTCCATGTGGTATGCGGCGGCAGATTCGAGCGCCGCGAGATAGGCCGCCTCCTGCTCCATCACGCCCGGTTCCAGGCAGGCCATCAGGGTCGAGAACAGCGGGCCAAAGGTCAGTTTGACGCCCCTGGCTTCATAAGAGCCGCCAAAACTGTTGCAGGAAGCGTTCCCGCCCGCTTCTTCCCGATCGCTGAACGACAGGGTAGGCGTGGTGTTTTCAAGAATGGGCTGGTTGTTGATTTTCTCCAGCATCCAGGAGGTTCCTGGCAGTGAAGGAATGCCTGCATTGCTGCTGCAAGCCGTCAGCAGGAGGGAAAAAATCAGCAGGATAAACATCACAATTTTGGGCTTCATTTTTTGTTTCCTTTCTCATCATTTATCAGTAATTCGAGTCTCAAAACGCTGTACCAGATAAATTTGTTCCTGGTTTGAGACCTTGTTTTTGCGCAAATACAGCGCATTTCTATTCGATAACGCAAACAGAAGGCATTTCTAATCGCCAAATGAAGCGAAAAAATGGTCAAAAACCGTCACTGGATGTATCCTTCGAAAAAAG
>DAOUAZ010000043.1:0-17884 GCA_034432975.1 Anaerolineales bacterium
GATTTATAGACGATTTTCAGGCTGTTTTTGCTTGGTTTGGAGCGACAAGTATCCATTTGAAATGCCAAAATTAGTTGTTTTCGCCTAAAACTGAACAAAAAATCGCCGATTTCACATCAGACGTAGGTTAAAAATCGCGTCATAATTGGTGATTTATGTCACTGCTATTTTGATTCAGTTTCACTTATGCTTAAATCAAGAGCCGATTTTGCCAGTATCCCAAGCCCGGGTTGGTTGAAAGGTAAAAAGCATGATTAACCTGTCCGAATTGCGAGTATTTGTCACTGCCGCAGAAGAGTTGAACTTCAGCCGGGCCGCGCAACGATTGAACCTTTCCCAATCCGCAGTCAGCCAGAATATCCAATCCATCGAACGCGCCTATGGCGTGGAATTATTTATCCGACATGGCCGTTCGGTGCAGTTGAGTGATATCGGCAAAACCATCCTCCCCATGGCGCGCGGGGTGCTCAATTCGACGCGCATCCTGGAAGATGCCCTCATCAACGCCAGGGGAGAAATTTCAGGCGACCTCTCGATTGGCTGCGCTACGACCTGCGGGCGTTATTTCGTTCCCAACCTGCTGGCCTCCTTCCAGGGCAAATACCCGCATGTGCGTACGCGCGTCATCCAAACGCACCGGGCGCAGGTCATCGAAAGCGTGCTCAACCAGACCTTCGACCTGGGCATCGTGGGCCGTAAAACCGAACACCGCGACATCGAAAGCCAGTCGTTATTCGAAGACCGTGTGATTATGATTGTGCCTGTCAACCATCCCTGGGCCAGCCGCGAACAGGTCAGCCCGCAGGAAGTGCTGGAACAGCCCTTCATCAGCCGCGAGAACAGTTCAGGAACCCACCAGGTATTGTTCGACCAGCTGCGGCAGTACGGTATCGAACCGGAAAATCTGAACGTTGTGACCGAACTGGGCGATGCCGAAGCCGTCGAAATGGCGGTCGAAAAAGGCATCGGAATCACCTTCATCTCCGAAGTGATGGCTGCGCGCAGCCTGGCGCTGGGCCGAGTCAAGAAGATTTCGGTGGAAGGTTTCAACCTGACCCAGCAAATTTACCTGGTTCGCCGCAAATCAGAGACATTTACGCGGGTGGAAACCCGCTTTTGGGAGTTCGTGCAGCAAAACCGTGAAACCCTGGCAACGGAATTGCTTTACAACCTGGCAGATGTAACCCCCGCTTGAAAAAATATGCTAAACTAATCGCATGAAAGTGCTTATTTTCACGCTCGTCCCAAGGTACGAGGGAAATGCGGTCATTCTCCTGCCCGTCAGGAAGTGACCGCATTCTTGTTTTCACTCCCAGTAACGCGGAATTCATCCCGCTCCCGCGGAGTAATGCCAATAGAAAGGACAGGATATGCTGACGCTCGCCGAAAAAATACTCTTTGCTCTTGCGGTACTGGTCTCGCTGTATTTCACCTGGCAAGGCGCCAGGCGCATCATCGGGAATATCGCAAGCAGTCAGGGGAAGCCGGATTGGAACCAGGCCGCCAGGCAGGCCGCCGGAGCGATATTCAAATTCCTGACCTTCCAGCCGGTCTTCCGTTTCCGGTTTTTCTCCTCGCTGCTGCATGGACTCATCGGCTGGGGCTTCCTCGCCTTCCTGCTCATCAACCTGGCCGATTTGATTTACGGCTACACCAACTGGCGGATGCTCGAAAGCACCGGCCTTTTCGGCGACCTCTATCGCCTGCTGGCCGATATTGCCAACGTGGCAATCCTGGTCGGAATCCTGGCGATGGCTGCCCGCCGCTTCATTTTCCGCCCAGAGATGCTCACCACGCGCCAATCGACCCTGCTCCACCCCAAGGCAAGGTTTGGCATTCTGCGCGATTCGGCTATCGTGGCGGGATTCATCTTCCTGCACAACTCGGCCCGCTTGCTGGCCGAATCCTTTTACGTCGCGCTGCACAAACCCGACCCCTGGCAGCCGTTCATTACAGCGGTTTCCAGGCTGTGGGTAGATGTAAATCCGGGCGCGCTCATAGCGGCGGAGCATGTCATGTTCTGGCTATCGCTTGGCGCGGTGGTAGCCTTCCTGCCCTATTTCCCCTACAGCAAGCATTTGCACCTGTTCTTCGCGCCGATTAATTTCGCGCTCAAACCCAAGCGAAAATCCATCGGCGAGTTGGGCTACATCAACCTGGAGGACCAGAGCATCGAGCAGTTCGGCGCGGCCAAAGTCAGCGACCTGGGGTATGAGCAAATTGTGGATGCCTACGCCTGTATCATGTGCTTCCGCTGCCAGGAGGTCTGCCCGGCCTATAACACCGGCAAGGTGCTCAGCCCGGCGGCGCTCGAAATCAACAAACGCTACACCTTCAACGTCGGCGGAGGGACGGAGACAGCCCTGCTCGACCTGATTCCCGATGAAGCGGTTTGGGCCTGCACCTCGTGCGGCGCGTGCGTCGATATTTGCCCGGTCGGCAACGAGCCGATGCGCGACATCCTCGACATCCGCCGCAGCCTGGCGATGATGGAAAGCGCCTTCCCCAAGCAACTGGAGACGGCTTTCCGCGGCATGGAGCGTAACATGAACCCCTGGAACGTGCCGCAGGCCGACCGGATGAAGTGGGCGGCAGGGTTGAACGTGCCGACCATCGAGCAGAACCCGGAGCCGGAGATTCTGTGGTGGGTGGGCTGCGCCCCAGCCACCGACGCGCGCGCCCAAAAAACGGCGCATGCCTTTGTCAAGATTCTGAACGCCGCCAGCGTGAACTACGCCGTTTTGGGCAGGAACGAATCCTGCACCGGCGATTCGGCCCGCCGCGCCGGGCGCGAGGATATTTTCTTTGGGCTGGCTTCGGCCAATGTCGAAATTCTCAACGAGGTCGCGCCCAAACGGATTGTGACAACCTGCCCGCACTGCCTGCACACCCTCAAGAACGAATACCCGGCCTTTGGCGGGAATTACGAGGTCATTCATCATACGCAGTTCATCAATGAGTTAATTGGCGCGGGCAAACTGACCTTGCAACCGCAATCTGAAATCGAAAACCAAACATCGAAAATCACGTTCCATGACCCCTGCTACCTGGGACGGCACAACGGCATGTACGAAGCCCCGCGTGAAACGCTGAAACAGGCCGGGGCGCAAACGGTCGAGATGCCGCGCAACGAGGCCAAAGCCTTCTGCTGTGGCGCGGGTGGCGCGCAAATGTGGAAGGAAGAAGAACACGGCCACGCCAAGGTCAACGAAACGCGCTTCGCCGAGGCCAAATCGACCGGGGCCGGGATGGTAGCCGTCGGCTGCCCGTTCTGCCTGACGATGATGACCGACGCCAGCAAAGCCGACGGCGAAACCATTCAGGTAAAAGATGTGGCTGAATTGGTGGCCGAACGGTTGAAATAAGGGCGGATAATCTGCCCGACATTTCAACAATTCAAGGAGCAAACGTATGTACAAACGACTTCTCATTACCCTCGCCGGGTCCAACTTTACGGTTATCATCCCGGCCCGGCCGCGTTGACATCGCTCCCGAAAAGCATCGTCCCGAAGGTTTTCGAACCTTCGGGACGTTTGTCTTATCCGGTAGTTTCTGTCGTTCGCCAGATTGTCTTACTTTTTTCCCTTATCCTTATCTTTGTCTTTGTCTTTGTCTTTGTCTTTGTCCTTATCTTTGTTGTTATCTTTGTCTTTATCCTTATCTTTGTCTTTATTATTTTGATTGCTTTTATCGCTGCCGCTGTTGTTTTTCGCAGGCTCAACAGCGCTCCCTGGTTGACCATTTGCTGGAGGTTCTTTGCGGCTAAACCCAAAAACATCTTCGCCGAACTCACCATCCGCGGGTGAAACGCCCGCGGAATTCGCTGCTGCGACGGAACTGCCAGAAACAGGGTCAGCGGATACTGTTTCGGCTGGCGCAGATGGCTCAGATTGCGACAATAACCCGGATGATGAAGACAAAGCAGCCAGGGAACCCGGCTCGACGACTTCCAGTGACATGACGCTCAATATCCCTGACCCGGTGGTATTCCCAATGATTCGGATAATTGCGCCATTGCCAATTTGGTTCAGAATATCAACCTGGTTGGCAAACTCAACCGGGATACCCGCAATCGTTACCCGGCCATAGTCGTCGAGAACAATTTTTCCCTGGACAACGATACTCTCGATGCGCCCCTGCCGAAGCAGTTCCCCAACTTCCAAAACACGCTCTTGGGAGAATTTTTCCTTCAGTTCGTCTTTCACGCTGCCGGGGGCCGTCATCAATTGGATAGCCTCGAACCCCAATTTAATGGGGTAGAACGTATCGCCGGGCAATGATTCGGTGGAGGCTCGCACCAACCCCACGCTCCCGAATAAGAACCCGATGGTTAAGAAAAGCGACAAAAACGTATTCGCAACAGAAAACGCCCTGAAGGAGGCGCGGCGACTCACCCGCCTGTCAAGCTTCGGGGTGGGTTGGCCGACAGGCAGTGGAATATTTGACTTAAGGGAAGCAGCCTGCGCCTGGAGTTCCCGCCCGGAATAGACCCAGGGACGCAGCCGTTCGGAATACGCCGGGTAAGACTCCAGCGCCGTTTCAGGCGAGATGCCTTGTGAAATTGCCGTAAGCACCGACTCTAACGCTTCTTCGAACTTGACGCCTGGACTATCAGAGACAATTTTCGCAGATTCAGAATCCGGAGCGGGATAATAATTCTTGACAATCCCCTTCGAGCCGTTCACGCGCAAATCGGCTACGGTGGTGAGCCAGGGCGCAAGCCGTTCCTTGAATTCCGGGTAACGGGCATAGCACTCTTCCGGCGCATGGCCTCTTGCCACGAGGTTAATACATTTATCCAGTACCGTATCAAACGGCAGGCTTTGGGAAGAGCTGATTATGCCATTGTTCCGGCCAGAGCCGGCCCGCAATTGCAAGACCATCTCCAGATGCGGGCGCAATCTATCCGCAAATTCTGGATACCGCTCCAGGCAAACAGAAATGTCCTGCCCCTCGCCTATGAGGAGCAGGCAGTCTTCCATAGCATCCGAAAATCTCGCAGCATCGAACGTCATCGTTTGGAACCACCACCATTAACCTGTGAAAGAGCGGCCAAGGGCAGGATGAAAGTATTCGCTCTTTCCTGCCCACCCTGACAACATGCTGGATTTCAACCAATGTTAAATATATCCCAACTGCCACAAATAGCAAGACGCATAACCAAAAACCTTGCGATGCTGCAATCTCTTTACAGTTTTGCAAAGTCTGGCAGGATAACCATCAAGTTATTCTCTTTGGGCCCGCAAGTACACCCGCTCGAACTCGGCCAGGTATTGGGCGGCAATTTGCTCATCGAAAATGATGACCACATTCTCATCGTTCTTTCGCTCCGCGCTGGCGCTGAAATTGTACGAGCCGGTGATGACAATTTTCTCATCGATAATGATGACTTTGTGGTGCATCTGGCCTGGAATGCCGTCTTTGTAAACCCGCAGCCCGGCCTGCTGGAACGGGTCGAACTCGCCGCCTTTGTTCGACTTGACCTGCGATTCATCCATCACGCCAAACACCCGCAGGCCGTCCTTTGCCTTCTGACGGATGATGTCGCCAAAGTCATCGGCGGTTAGCGAATAGGCCATGAAGTAAATGCTGGTTTCGGCCCCGCGCAGCAGCCTGACCAGACGCGCCGCAACCCCATCGTCAGGAGAGAAATACACTTCAAGCGGCACGCTGTCGATGGTCAGTTGCGGATGGGGAGTATTGGACAAAGTGTCAGGGCCAAAGAAATCATCCTCGAACATTTCATTGAACTCGGCCAGGTAGTTCTCGGCCATCTTCGTCGAGCGGATTCGCACCAGGTTGTTGTTGTCGTCATACGCCCCGCTCGTCGTAAAGTTCATCGAGCCTATCCATACTTCGGAGCGGTCGATGATGACGAATTTGTTGTGCATCAAGCCCTCGCGCCGGTCGCCGATAATTGGGAGGCCTTTCTCTGCCAGCCGCCGGGGGACATCGCGCTCCAGGTTGTCGCTCTCCATCACAATCCGCACCTGCACGCCGCGCCGGTGGGCAGCCAGCAGCGCATCCCGGATGGAGTTCAGGCTCATGCTGTAAACGGCCAAATCAACCGAAATCCGGGCATTCTCGATGGCGCGCGTCAGGGGAATGTCGATGCCGCCCTCCTGCCGCTTGGAAGCCGGGTTGAAGGGGTCGCTGAAATAGACCTCGTAAAACGAGCCGCGATAGCCGTATCCCGCCTGCACGGGTATCGGCTCGCCTGGGGCAGATTGCGCTACAGGCGTCTCAGTCGGGAACCCCTGCGGCGCGACGGTCACGACTCCGGGCGTTTCCGGCGTGGTGGCGCAAGCCAGCGCGGAAAAAACAAGCACGAGGGTTGCCAAACACAAACGTTTCATCGAATACTCCCAAATTGCGAACTATGAATTACGAATTTCACTATTCTAACAGACCATCCTGCCATCGTTGGCCCGGCTGCGATATACTTACCGCCATGTCCGCTCCCGAAACCGCCAACCGCCAAATTGCCCGCGCCGCCGGGACGGTGATGGTTGCCATCGTCTTCGGGCAGGTCATGAGCCTGCTGCGCAGTATGCTCGTGGCGCGCGCCTTTCCGCTCGGTGAACTGGACGCCTTCTATGCCGCCAACCGCGTCAGCGAGACGCTGTTCACGCTCATCGCCGCCGGGGCGTTGGGGTCCGCCTTCCTTCCGACTTTTACGGGATTTCTCGTAAAAGGAGAAAAACCCGCCGCCTGGAAACTGGCCGTTTCGATGGCGAATCTCGTCACCCTGGCCCTCAGCCTGCTGGCCGCTATCGCAGCAGTGTTCGCGCCCCAAATCGTGCGCCACCTGCTGGCCCCCGGCTTGTTCTACAATTTCACGCTCTACCACCTGACCATCGACCTGCTGCGCATCCAGTTAATTTCATCGGTCTTGTTCGGGCTGGGCGGATTGGTCGTGAGCATCCTGAACGCCCACCAGGTCTTTTTCATCCCGCAGTTGACCGCCTCCATGTACCAGATTGGGCAGATTTTCGGCGTGCTGGTGCTTTCGCGCTGGCTGGGGATATACGGCCTGGCCTGGGGCGTAGTGCTTGGCTCGACATTTTACCTGCTGATTCAACTCCCGACTCTCTCCAAACTTGCGCCCCTCTCCGCTCGACGTTTACTGATTACTGATTACTGGACACTGTTTACTGACTCCGCCGTCTGGCAAGTCATCACGCTGATGGGCCCGCGCGTGCTGGGGGCGGGCGTGGTGCAGTTGAATTTTTGGGTGAATGCCTGGCTGGCCTCGCAGATGACACCCGGCAGTTACACTGGCCTGGTCTACGGATTCGCGCTGATGCTGATGGCGCAGGCCGCTATCGCGCAGTCGGTGGCAATTGCAGTCATGCCCGCCTTTTCGGCGCAGTTTGCGCTCGGCAAGATGGACGAGATGCGGCACGCCCTGGCATCGGCCCTGCGCGGAATGCTCCTGTTCGCCATCCCGGCCAGCGTGGGTCTGATGGTGCTGCGCCAACCCATCGTCGCCATGCTCTACCAGCGCGGGGAATTTACCGAAACTTCGACCGAGATGGTGGCCTGGGCTTTGCTCTGGTATGCCGCCGGGATGGTCGGGCATTCGGTGATGGAGGTGCTGACGCGCGCTTTTTATGCCCAACAGGATACCAAAACCCCGGTGCTGATTGGCGCGATAGCGATGGGACTCAACGTCGGGTTCAGTTTCGCGTTTTCGGCCTGGTTTCGCCAAATCGGGTGGATGCCGCACGGCGGTCTGGCGCTCGCCAATTCGCTGGCGACCGCGCTCGAAGCGGCAACCCTGTTTATCGTCATGCGCCGCAGGCTGGGAGGCATCGAGGGGCGTCTCTTGCTGGATGGCGGGCTGCGAATCGGGGCGGCGGCGCTTGGGATGGGACTCGCGCTGATGGCCTGGATTCAGTGGTCAGCGGGGCTGAATCCCTGGCTGGGCGGGCTGGGCGGGGTGGCGGTTGGGGGTCTGGCCTATGCCCTGGGCGCGGTGATTTTCGAAGCCCCCGAAGTGAAAAGCATCATTGCACTCGCAAGACGAAAACTCCCTACCCGTTGAACCGGCCAGGGAGTTTTCGATGCGGCAATACAACTGCCGCTCCAACAGGCTGTTAATATCGCAGAATAAATTCTGGGTTACGGGATGGAGCGAGCCTGTTGAATGAGCGCGGCGCAAAAGGCCAGGATTTCATTGAAGGCGGCCTCGTCAGCGGTTGTATCACCCTGCGCGGGCATTGCCAGTTTGGCAGACATGGCATCGGCGGTGCCAGGGTCGGTGTAGGAATAATCAATTTTTGCCAGGCCGTCATACCAGGCATAGAGTTGTTCCAATTGTCCAGCGTCTAAACGATAATCGACATCGACATTCTTGCAGCTGGAAAGAAGCACCGAGCCGTCGAGATAGACCTTCATCTCGTCGCAAAACCCGGCGAACCCGCCCTGGCGGCTGTAAGTAAGCGCCAGCCCCCAATCGGCCTGCGGGCGGCCCGACTGCGCCACTAATGCCTGGATTTTCATCCACTCGGCAATTGCGCGCTGCTCGGCGGGAGCGGCGGTTTCGGTTCCAGTGCCTTTGAAAAGGATTTTACCGGCGGGCGTTTCGGCCTCGAACGGGGCAAAGGTTTCCAGGAATTCAAGCATGGCGGCGGGAAGGACGCCCTCTGCCCAGGGGAAGATGATATACGGCCCGCCGCACGCGCCAAACGAGAGACCCTCGGGCGAGAGGCTGGCTGCTTCGGTGCATTCGGGGTTTTTCCAGGCCGCCAAAGGCCGAACTGCCTCGCCGGGGGCGGCAAAGAAGACGCCCACTTCGCGGCGCAAGGATGCGCCGCGTTCATCGGTGCGATAAACATACTGCGACGCGTCTGAGACCAGGGTGATGCGATAGCCAGGCACGATTGCCATGGTACACATCTCATCCGGCCCGGCCAGGCCCAGGCAGCCATCCGGCCACTCGGCAGGCTCGATATTACGGATTTCGATGGTTTCGGCGCTGATGCCGAGCAATTCAGCCAGGGCCTCGCGCGCGGCAAAAGCAGCGGATGGAAAACCGCCCGGGATGGGTTCTGGCGCAGGCTCGATTGGGGCGGCAGTTGGCAGGGGGGCCTGCGTTTCGATGGCCGGGAGGAGCGGTTCCGCAGGCGCTTCAGCGGCCTGGGGCGCAGCCCCACATGCAGATAAAAGGATAGCAACGAGCAGCAAAAGCCCGGGGAATATCGTCTTTTTCATCGTTCACCTCTCTTTCATGCAGATACCAACTTGAACAACCAGCATGGTGAATTATAGACGAAAGGGAAGCGTGAGCGGTTCCCCGGAATAATTTGTTGGCGCGTCAAACCGATGGGATGCTTTTGAGCCGGGAGAAATTTATCCGCTCATCTGCGCGCCCCGCGCTCTCTGCACTAAGTGGTTTTTGCAGTAGAGTCAGGTTTTTTTACCGCGAAGAACGCCAGGAACGCTACCCTGGCACCGCCCGCCAGGGCAGGTGAGAAAATCTTAAAAACTTCGCGTTCTTTGCGGCCTTTGCGGTTCGATAATGGGTTTTTGCCTGGCAGAAATCCCACAAATCGGATGAGAACCGAAAAAAACGTAACCCGCCCTTCACGACACGCGAATTGCGGGTTACGAATTATGAATCACGAGTTACGAATTACTTCTTGCCGCCCAACAGCCCGCCTATCAGGTTTGCAGCATCCCCGGCCACGCCTTTGCCGCCCAGAACGGCATCGACCTGCGCAGCAATCGGCGCCGGTAATTTGGATTTCAGGAAATCAACAACCAACTTCACCACCGTCTTGGCGGTTTCTTTGGGCAGGCCGGTTTTCTCGACCACCAGGTTGACAAGTTCGTCCATTTTTTCCTCCGTTTTTGGTTTTTTATCAGCATAGCGCATCAGCGCTTAAAAAGCAAGCCTTATCCGATAAACATCCAGTAGAAAATGCTCACCACTATCCCCAGGAAAATGCCTCCCACCACTTCGAGCGGGGTGTGGCCAAGCACCTCGCGCAGTTCTTTCTCGGAAATGGGATGCCCGGTCAGCAATTCCTGTATCAAGATGTTGATTTTCTCGGCATGACGCCCGGCCTCGCGCCGCACCCCGGCGGCATCGTAGATAACAATCATGGTAATCGCAACGGCAATCGCAAAGACCGGCGAATCGAAGCCAACGTGCAGGGCGATTCCAATGGTCGTGCCGACCATTAACGACGAGTGTGAACTGGGCATCCCGCCCGCGCTGAGCAGGTAGCCCCAGTTCCATTTGCCCTTGCGCAAGTACTCCAGCGGCGGCTTAAGGATTTGCGCCAGCAGCCAGGCCGCCATCCCGGTCAATAAAGCATGGTTGGAAATCAACTGATCCCACATATCAAGCCTCTTCCTGAAAGGCCTCCCCGTTCAACTGGCGCACTTTCAATTCTGCCTTTTCGAGCAGGGAGGCGCAGCGCCGCGCCAGGGCCTGGCCGCGCTCGTAGTACGCAATCGATTCATCCAGCGGGCGTCCCTCGCCCTCCAATGCCGCGACCACCGCCTGTAACTCGGCAAAGGTTTCCTCATAAGTCATCTCTTCGATGGGTTTGGAATTGCTCATCTCTCTCCTCGCAGGGTTCAGTATCCAGTGTTCAGTGTGCCAGTCCGTAATGTTCCGAATGTCGAATTACGAATTACGAATTACGCTCACATCCAGCGTCCCATCGGCCAGCCGGACGCGCAGGTTCGACCCCGCCGGGGCATCTTGCGCCGTTAAGACCACTTTTCCATCCTGCGGGCGGCTGACGACAGCATAGCCGCGCCGAAGCACCGCCAGCGGGTTGAGCGATTCGAGCCTGTCGCGCCACCCCGACAGGCGGGCCGATTCGAGCGCGAACCGCCCCTCCAGCCCGCGCGCCATGCGCCGCGACAATTCATCCAGCCGCTGCTGCTCGGTCATCAGCCGCCGCGCGGGGGAGTAGAACTTCAGCGCGGCGTTGAGCGCATTCAGGCCCTGCCTTCGCTCCGCGATTTGACGCTCGACCATTTCATCCAAACGCTCCAGGCTGGATTGCAGTGAATAGGCCAGGTCGTCGAGGGTGATGGGGGTCGCCAGTTCGGCGGCGGCGGTGGGGGTGGGAGCGCGCAAATCGGAGGCGAAATCGACCAGGGTGAAGTCGGTCTCGTGTCCGACGCCGGTAATGACCGGAGCCGCCGACCCTGCCACAGCCCGGACGACGCGCTCATCGTTGAAGGCCCACAAATCTTCGATGGAGCCGCCGCCGCGCGCCAGCAGGATGACATCCGGCTGGCAGGTTGTATTGAGTTTTTGCAAGGCCGCTACCAGGGCGGAAGGGGCTTCCTCCCCCTGCACCAGTGAGGGCGCGAGGGTTACATCCACCAGGGGCAAGCGGCGGCGCAGTACATTCAACATATCGCGCAGGGCCGCGCCGGTCGCCGAAGTCACAATCCCGATTGTATGCGGGAACTGCGGGATGGGCCGCTTGCGCGCCGGGTCGAACAGTCCCTCGGCCTCCAGCACGGCCTTCAAACGCATGAACTCCGCATACAGCGCGCCCTCGCCCGCCGGGCGGAGAATATCGACGATGAGTTGGTATTGCCCGCTCGGCTCGTACAGACCAATCTTGCCATGCGCTTCCACCGACAGGCCGTCATGGAGCGGCATCCCGCGCGTTCGCAGGGCATCGCCCTTCCACATCACGCAGCGCAGAGACGCGCCCGCATCTTTGAGCGTAAAATAGAGATGCCCCGAAGCCGGGCGCGTAAAATTCGAGATTTCGCCCTGTACCCACACGTCCTGAAGGGCCTTATCGCCTTCCAACAGGCGGCGCACGCGGCGGGTGAACTCGGTCACGGTCAGGCGGGGGGTCTCGAAAAGTGGTATCTGATTCATAGGTTGATTTCCGGGCGGGAGGATACCTGTATTGGCGGGAAGTGTCAACAGATTGTAAGAGCAAAGTTTAGTGTACAATGGCAACCGACGAAAGGAAACTTTATGATAACAAATTCCCCTCTTTTCCGAAACTTTTGGGGCCTGGCGCTGGCAATCGCCTTTCTCGTCAGCGCGTGCGGCTCCGCGACGCCCTCCCCGGAACCAACCATCGATGTGAATGCCATCTACACCCAGGCTGCCGCCACCATTGCAGCGGAGTTGACCCAAACCGAGCAGGCCAAACCGACTGCCACGCCCCTGCCCCCCACCGAAACGCCTGAACCGACCGCCACCCTGCAACCGATTGATTTTTCACCACCCACCGAAGCGCCCACCATCGCGCCGGTCGCCACCCAGGCCGGATTCCCCACCCCAACCACCGACGCTTCTGCCGCATTCGGCTGTTACAACGCCACCCTGCTGGCCGATGTGAGCGTGCCGTATGGCTCGAATTACAAACCCGGCGACAAATTCACCAAAACCTGGCGCATCCGCAATACTGGTAGCTGCGACTGGAATCGCGGCTTCCTGCTGACCCATATCGGCGGCGATGGCTTTGGCGCGGTCACCAAAACCATCGACCAGAAAATCCCCGCCGGGGGGACGATGGAAATCTCCATCGCCATGACCGCGCCCAACCTGCCCGGAGTCGTCACAAGTTACTGGCAACTGGCAACCGACACCGGCAAACCTTTTGGCAGCCTGTTGGGCGTCACCATCACCCTGCCGGCCGCCGCCCAAACCACCACCACGGCCACCGGCTGCCTTAATGCAGCGCTGGTCTCGCAAACCCCGGCCAGCGGCGCGGAAATCAAACAGGGCGACGAGTTCACCGTAACCTGGGTACTCCAAAACACCGGCTCCTGCGAATGGAACAGCGGCTTCAAAATCACCTTCGTGGGCGGCGATGTGCTTGGCTCGGATACCACCAAACTCCGCAAAGGCCGCATCAACCCCGGCGCCAGCGTCACCATTTCCCTCACCATGACCGCCCCCTCCGGCATGGGGCAGGTGGTCAGTTCGTGGCAGCTTGCCAGCGACGAAGGCGTGTTGTTTGGGCCGGTGTACACGATAATCATCACTTTGAAGTAAATCGCCCTGCCGCAGCCCAACTGCGGGCGAGCAAAGGAAACCACTATGAAACGACTGTGGGCCGCCTGGCGCATGAAATATGTCACCAACGCCGATAATGAAACCGGCTGCGTCTTCTGCAACGCCCTGGCCAAGCCAGATGACGGCCAAAACCTGGTCATCCGGCGCGCAGAACGGGCCTTCGTCATCCTCAACAAATATCCATACACCAGCGGGCATCTCATGGTGGCCCCGCTGGCGCACCAGGCCTCGCTGGAACTGCTCGAACCCGCCGAGCGCGCCGAAATGATGGAACTGGTCTCGCAGTGCATCACTGCCTTGCGCCAAATCTACAACCCGCACGGCTTCAACGTCGGCGCCAACATCGGCACAGCAGCAGGCGCAGGCGTGCCGGGACACGTCCATATCCACATCGTCCCGCGCTGGAACGGCGACACCAGCTTCATGTCCACCGTTGGCGAAGTGCGCGTCTTGCCCGAGTCGATCGAGGAAACCTACCGGCGGGTCAGGGAAATCCTCCATGTCCGATGAAAAGAACCGGGCGCAAGCCATCCTGGCCAGCCTGGCCTTCTTCGTGTTTGCCCTGTTGTTCAGCTACCATTTCGCCTTTTTACGCGCCAACGAAACATTCACTTATCCCGCCGCCTCGCCCCAAGCCCTGGCACAGGGACTCGCGCCCACGCCCTACCAGTACCGCATCCTCATCCCGGCCCTGGTCGGCCTGCTCCAGCAATGGACAGGCATGTCCACCGACCCGCTCTACCGCATCCTCGAGTTCCTTAGCACCTTTGCGCTGTTCTATGCTTTTCGGGCCTTCCTCAACTTGTTTGCCCGCGACCTGCGCATCGCCAGCCTGTTCACCATCCCTCTTGCTTACGTTCTTCCCTATAACTTCACCTATACTTTCCTCTATCCCTACGACCTGCCCGCCATCCTCTTCACCACGCTGGGCCTGATTACCCTCTACCGCAAGCAGCGGGCGATTTACTACGCCATCTTTATTGCCGCCACCTTCAACCGCGAAACCAGTTATTTCCTGACCCTGGTCTACCTCGCCAGCGCATTCGGGATTGAGAATTGGAAAACTATCCTGCGACACCTTGGCGGACAGGCCGCTCTTTGGCTGGGCATCAAAACCGGTCTCTACCTGCTCTTTGCCAGCAACCCGGCACAGGGAGCGGGATTGTTCGAGTTCCAACTTTTGCGCAGCCTGGAACAACTTACCAACCCCGGCAACCTCAGCATCCTGGCGCGCAACTGGGGCATGATTTGGATTTTCGTGCTGGTCTGGCAGGCGCGCATCCAGGAACCCTTCCTGCGGCGCGCGCTCCTGGCCTGCCTGGCGCAGCTGTTCATCCTTTTCCTGGTCGGCGTCGTCGAAGAACTGCGCATCTATGGCGAAACCATCCCCATCCTGCTGGCCGCTCTCTTTGCCATCAACCACAGTTTTTTTCGGGAAAGAACATGAGAAATGGGATTTTTCTCTGGCTGCTCGTCTTAACAACCCTCCTATCCGGGTGCGCCGCCCCAAGCGTTCTCCCCGCGCAGCCGACCCCGCGCGCGCCTGCTCCCGTTACACCAGCATTTCCCTCGCCCCCGGCCTCCGCACCCCCAACCCCGACCATCACCATTACCCCAACCGCGCAGCCCCGCCTGACGCCGCTCCCCTCCGGCCCCGAAGCGGGTGACTTTGCCCCCGGCGTCAACCCGCTAACTGGGCTGCCCGTGCTCGACCCCTCCCTGCTCGAGCTGCCGGCCGTGCTGGTCTCCATCAGCAACCTGCCCGTCACCGCCCGCCCGCAGGCCGGGACAGGTTTCGCGCCCTGGATATTCGAACTGTTCATCGGCACCGGCGCGACCCGCTTCATGGGTGTCTTCTACGGCGACTACCCGCGCCGCATCCCCAATATCACCGGGGATTGCCCGGTCAACGAGACGATTTTCCAGCCGGGAGAAAATACCTGGATTGGGAATCGCGTCTGGCTCGATGAAAACGCCGACGGCATCCAAAATGCCTGGGAGTCGGGCGTGGGCGGGGTGTGCGTCACGCTTTCAGACGCAGAAGGGAAAGTCGTCGCTCGCACCAGCAGCGATTCGAACGGCTATTATGCTTTTGGAATCGTCAGGGCTGGAGTCGAAAGTCTCCCGACTTTCGAGCAAAATCGGGAGATTTTGCACTCCACGCTGGAAAGTCCATATACACTATTCTTTGACATTCCCGAAGCCTACAGCCTTACCACACCCCATGTCGGCAATGACGACACGGACAGCGACGCCGACCCGCTAACGGGTCAAATCCACTTTTTGTTCAACGGCCAAACCGATTCCAGCCTGGATGTCGGCCTCATCCTGAAAACGCCCCTCAGCGCCTCCCCCTCCCCGCGCCCCAACGACATCGCGCCCGAACACACCTACGTCGGCCCGATTCGCTCCGGGCGGCTGACGTATGAGGACTTCCGCAAGATGTTTCCGGCCAGCTGCCTGGTGTTTGCCAGCGCCGGCAGCGACATCCTGCCGCAGTTGGAGATTTGCGAAATCGTCTATGGCGAACATCCCGAAATCAGCCCGAACACCGCGCTGTTGGATGTGTCGCGGATGCGCGAACTGGCCGAGCGCAGCAAACTGCCCGGGCAGCCGGTCAATTATTCCGGCCACCTGTTCGACCCGCAAGCGCCGGAGGCAGGGCAGGCTGCCTCGTCCTTGTTAACCTATTATCACGGTTACGCGCAGTCCAAATGGGTATTCGACCCGGTCTCGGGCAAATACCTGCGCTTCACCGATAACGCCGACGGCAAGGGAATCTTCCATGCGGATAGCGAGCGATTGACCGGGCGGCAGTTGGCGTTCGAGAATATAATTATCCTGCTGGCCGATTACCAGGTCTACCGCCACCTGCAATACGACGTGGATTTGCGCTACGGGCTGGAAGGCTGGGCCTACCTGTTCCGCGATGGACAGGTCTACAAAATCCGCTGGAGCACGGCCAACCGCGCCTGGGAACAGCAAACCGGCCTGCTGCGTCCCATTCACTTCACCGGGAATGACCGGCAGCCCTTCCCACTCAAACCGGGCCGGACATGGATAAGCATCATGACGCTCAACTCCGCCGTCAAAGAGATGGAATCCGGCCAGTGGCGCGCGCTGTTTGCCCTGCCGGTAGACCCCTCGCCGACGCCGGGCAGTGAGCAGTAATCAGTGTCGTGTGACAAGGGAACGATTGGAGGCGGAATGAACGCTTATGTTTTGGCGCTGAAGGAATTGTTCGAGGCGCGCGCCAACCCAGGGCAGGCCGGGCCGATGGCGGCGTATATGCGCGACCAGTTCCCGTACCTGGGCATCAAGACCCCGCAAAGCGTGGAGTTGCAAAAGCGCTTCTATGCCGAACGCGGACTGCCGCCGCTTGCCGACCTGGATGGTATCCTGCGCGATTTGTGGAGCCTGCCACAGCGCGAGTTCCAATATGTGGGCGTGGGATTACTCGGCAGGTTCGAGAAAACACTCCCGGCGGGCTTCATCGAGACGATGGAGTATCTCATCGTCACCAAATCGTGGTGGGATACGGTCGATAGCATCGCGGGCGGCGCGCTCGGCGTCCACTTCAAACGCTATCCGGGGACGCGGGATGCCACCCTGCCCGGGTGGCGCAGGTCGGAGAATTTCTGGCTGCGCCGCGCGTGCATCCTGTTCCAGTTGGGATACAAACAGGAAACCAATTTCGACCTGTTGAAAGACATCATCCGCGAGAACCTCGGCTCGAAAGAATTTTTCATCAACAAGGCCATCGGCTGGGCGCTGCGCGAATATACCCGCATCGACCCGCAGGGCGTGCGCGCTTTCGTGGCAGAGACGCCGCTCAGCCCACTCAGCGCGCGCGAGGCGCTCAAATGGCTGGAGAGTCGGGAAGCCAAAAAAGGGAACTAATATCCCCATGAACATCCCCTTCAAAGCCTATTGGGACTTGCTCTCCCGCCACCTGGCCCCGCAAAAGGGACGCTTTGCCCTGCTGGCCGCGCTGTTGTTTGGCAGCATCGGTCTGCGGGTTTTCACGCCGCAGATTATGCGGGCCTTCATCGACGAGGCCCTGGCCGGGGAAGCACTCCAGACCCTGACCGGCATCGCGCTGGCTTTCATCGGGGTTGCCATCTTGCAGCAGGTTGTGGCCGTCAGCGTGACGTACCTGGGCGAGAACGTGGCCTGGACGGCGACCAACGCCCTGCGCGCCGAACTGGCCTGGCACGCGCTCAACCTGGATATGCGCTTCCACAATGACCGCACGCCCGGAGAACTCATCGAGCGCATCGACGGCGATGTGACCGAGATGGCGACTTTTTTCTCGCAGTTTGCGCTCAACCTGGTGGCCAACGGGCTGCTGCTGGTTGGCATCCTGGCGGTCCTGTTCATCGAAGATTGGCGGGCCGGGCTGGGGTTCACGGTCTTTGCGATTGTCACCATCCTGGTTCTGGGCCGCTTGAAAGACATCGCCGTGCCAGAGCAGAAGGCGCGGCGCGAGGCCGAGACGGGCTTGTTCGGTTTCGTGGAAGAACAACTCAACGGGACCGAGGACATCCGCTCGAGCGGCGCGATCGATTTCTCCATCCGCGAGTTGTTCCGTCACCAGGCCGGGATTCTCGTTCACAGCCGCCGGGCGCACTTCAAACGCTGGGTGCTCGAAAATTCAGTCCGGGTGGCGATTACGCTTGGACACCTGCTGGCAATTTCGAGCGGCTATTGGCTGTTTTCTGCCGGGCTGATTACGGTCGGAACGGTCTATCTGTTCATCCACTACATCAACCTGCTGGATGAGCCGCTGTGGGCGATGACCCACGAAATCGACAGTTTCCAGACGATTGGGGCCTGCGTCGAACGCCTGAGCGAGTTCCGCAAGTT
>DAOUAZ010000044.1:0-5460 GCA_034432975.1 Anaerolineales bacterium
TGTTTGACTTTCTCGCTTTTGACCCTCGACCTGATCCTCACAGGGTTATTGCATCCAAGCGGTTCGATACGCCACGTTTTGCTTTCGATGCGGTTTCCACGCAGATTGCATAACTTTTGTCAGTCGATCAGCTCAAGGTAACTACCTACCCTCACCCTAACCCTCTCCCAAAGGGAGAGGGAATCGGACATACGAAACGGATTTTCTTGCTGAGAGCGACAAAATCGTCCCTGTTTTCTCCCCTCTCCCGGTGGGAGAGGGGCCGGGGGAAGCCCCGCGCAGCGGGGTGAGGGTGGGCAGGCAGTTACCTTTTACGCCGTTATAAAAGGGGAAGGCTAACAGCGCATTGCATTACTGCCCGGCCAATTCCTTCTCTATCAACTGCTGGAAGACTTCATAGGGCTGCGCGCCGACAATGGCGATTCCGTTGACAAAAAAGGTCGGCGTGGAACTGACCCCAATCGAATAACCGTAACGCATGTCGGCTTCCACCTTATCGGCGTAGCGTTTTTCATCCAGGCAGGTTTGGAAGGCTTTCACGTCCAGGCCCAGTTCGGTTGCGTAAGAGAGGTAAGCATCCTGCCCCAGGCCGTATTGGTAACTGAGCAACGCATCGTGGAAGGAAAAGTAGGCGTCTTGCTCCCCAGCGCAACGGGCCGCGATGGCCGCCGGGGTCGCGTTGGGGTGGATATTGGTGAGCGGGAAATCGCGGTAGACGAAGCGGATTTTGCCCTCGTACTCTTTCATCAGGCGTTTGTAAACTTGCTGGTGCCAGCGCGCGCAAAACGGGCATTCGTAATCACTGAATTCGACGATGGTGACCGGGGCATCCGCCGGGCCGAGGGCGGGACTATCCTCGATTGATACTTCGATGCGCCGGACGGGGGCGGGAGCTGCCGGGTCATTGGCCTGCTGGGGCGCGGAGGGCGAGTCTGCGCCCCATAGCAGCCAACCCAGCCCCAGACCAAGCGCAAAGACAACGGGCAGCAGGGCGGCTAAAACGGTTTCACGGCTGCGCCGCCCGGCCTGGGCAGCGCGCTGTAAACGGGAGTTTGGCTTGATGAGGGAAGGGGAATTGGTATCCATTCGGGCATTATACCCAGTTCTGCATCTTTTTCGCCGGTTTGGCGTATATCAACACAATCTTGTTTTTGGTTGCGGATTCTTGCCAAGCAGGCAATACATTCCGCGTTATGGATAAGGAGATTGTGATGACAACTGCTGAAAAACGAAACATCCCCTGGTACCTGTGGCCGTTCTGGGCCCTCTGGATGCTGGTTGCGACGATTGTAGAAATGGTCGGACGCTTCGTCGCCATTGTGATTGGGCTGGTGTTCATGCTCGTGGGCGTGCTGGTCAGCCTGACCATTATTGGCGCGATTGTAGGCATCCCGCTGGCGATTATCGGGTTCCTGCTGGTGGTGCGCGGGATTTTCTAGTCACACCAGCATATTCCCATAACCGTCCCGAAGGCTCTTGGCGATGCGGCATATCGCCTCGAAAAAGCCTTCGGGACGATTCCTTCTATCGATCCAGCGAGGAAGATGTCTCTTTAACGGGAGGCAGCAGCCGGGCGCGAAGCCGCGTCAAGTCCCTTTTGACGGGAGCCAGGCGCAAGAGCAGCAACAAGCCGATGATAACGGCGAACAGCAAAGGCTCGAAAACATCCCCCGTGAGATTTAAGATATTGCCTTTGCGCGCCATGAAGAAGTGCAGCACGACCAGCGGCGCGATGAGGTACACCAGGCTGTGCAGGCGCTTCCAGTTCTTGCCGAGGCGTTTCATCCAGTAGTTGAAGGAGGTCGCGGCAAGCGGAACGAGCAGCAGGAAGGCGGTTGCGCCGATGAGGATGTATTGCTTGGTTCCCACATCGCGCAGGATGGCCTCCAGGTTGAAGCCGTAATCGATGGCCGCAAACACGGTGACGTGCAGCGCGGCGTAGAGAAAGCCATAGTTGCCGAGGGCTTTGCGGCGCGGGGTCAGTTCCTTCCAGCCGAGGAAGGCGAGCGGGGTGCAGGCCAGCGAGAGCGCCAGGAAGACCAGGGCGGTGTAGCCGGTGCGCTGTTCGATGGCCTGGATGGGGTTGGCGGTCAGGTTGTCGCGGAACAGGTCGAAGAGCATCGCAGCCAGCGGAATCCAACCGGCGAGGTGGACAAGGAGTTGCAGGGCGGTGTAACGCGGTTTTTTCATTTCGAAGATGGTTCGGTAATTCAAGCAAAGGCATGAATGGCAAGCACTTTGATGCGTGATGCCGCGAGTTCAGGGCGTTGGAAACGATGCGCGGTGAACGCAACACCGAGCATGTAGACCAGCGCGGTATGCTGATAAGCAGCGCGTAAACCTTTCCTGCGGGTGGTCTCCAAGCCAAAGTAACATTTTACCCAAGCGAAGTGCCGTTCAATCAGGGAGCGAAACTATACCCAGCGCAGGCAGTATAGCGATGAAAATGCCATTGTCGCATCAAAGGCAGTCTCGCCAATGCTTTCTTGCCTTGCTTGCGCAATTATAGCCAATCACCCAGCCAGCGCGCAAGACCGCGCGCATGGTATTCAAATGCGATATGCCCATAATCTATATGATTTCCGCTTCAGATTGAACCACCGCCTCCGTATTTGGCAATCACCAATCACCCAATGGAATATTTTCTGGGTAACACCTTCATCGCCAGAATTGCATTTTGACCTTCAGGAATTATTCATTTTGTGGTAAATTAGACGTTTGTCTAACTTGTTGACTGCCTATGACGACCATCACTTCCCCACTCCCCGCAGAATTTACCCTGCAACGCCCCGCTTACATCCGTACTGGCGCGATGCGCTGGATACTCTCGCATATCGTTCGTCACTGGGGCATTATCGTCATCTTGCTGATTGGCGCGCTTGGCAATGCCGCGCTGGCGGCGGTTGTGCCGGTGCTGGTCGGCGATGCCTTCAACGCCATGCTCCAGCCCCTCCCCGATACGGGCGTCTTGCTGCCGCTGGCCCTGCTGATTGGCGGCACGCAGGTCTTGCGCGGCGTGCTGCAACTGGGCCGCAACTTTGGCGCGGAATTGCTCGGACAGCGCCTGGAGCGTGAAATCCGCGACGAGTTGTACATCTCCCTGCTCGGCAAGAGCATGACCTTCCACAACCTGCAACCGGTCGGCGACACGATGGCGCGCGCCACCAACGACGTGCGCGAAGTGAACCTGATGTTCAACCCGGGTCTCAACCTGGTAATTGGCTCGTTTTTCTTCCTGGTCATGCCTATCCTCGCTGCGCCGCGCTACCACCCATCCCTGGTCATTACGCCTGTGTTGTTCATGGCTGCTTATTTCATCGCCCTGACGTTCTATCTCAAGAACCTGTCGCCGGTCTCAGACGAGGTGCGCGCTTCTTTCGGGGAGATGAACACCCATTTATCGGAATCACTGGACGGCGTAGAGACGGTCAAGGGCGCGGCGCAGGAAGATGCTGAAGTGGAGAAGTTCGTCGTCAACGCGAAACGCGTGCGAGGGGCCTTCGTCAAGCAAGGCGATATGGAAGCCCGCTTTATCGCGTTCCTGCTCTACGGCATCGCCATTGCCGCCGGTCTGACCCACGCTCTCATCCTGTTCCGCAACGGACTGCTCAATACCGGCCAAGTGATTGCCTACTTCGGCCTGCTGCGCATGCTCGATTTCCCGACCTTTACCTCCACCTGGGCCTATACCCAGGTTTCGATGGGGCTGGCCGGGGCGCGCCGCATCCTCGAACTCATCAACCGCCAGAGCGACCTCGACCAGAACGCCGCCGGTTACAGCGGCGCCATGCGCGGCGAAATCGAGTTCCGCGATGTGACCTTTGCCTACCCGGACGGCTCCGCCGTTTTAGAGAAGGTCTCTTTCAAGGTCAAACCCGGCCAGACGGTCGCCATCGTCGGGCAGACCGGGGCGGGCAAGACCTCGCTCGTCAAACTGGTCAACCGCACGTATGATCTCACCAGCGGTCAGATTTTGGTCGACGGCGTGGATGTGCGCGACTGGAACCTGGCCGCGCTGCGCTCACAGATTTCGATGATTGAGCAGGATATCTTCCTGTTTTCGCGCAGCATCAGCGACAATATCGCTTTTGGCAAGCCCGGCGCGACCCAGGGCGTGGTCCAAGCGGCGGCGCAGGCTGCCCAGGCCCATGACTTCATCCAGACCTTCGACAAATCCTACGAAACGGTCATCGGCGAACGCGGCGTAACGCTTTCGGGCGGCCAGCGCCAACGCCTGGCCCTGGCGCGCGCCTTTTTAACCGACCCGCGCATTCTCATCCTCGACGACTCGACCAGCGCGATAGATTCGGCCACCGAAGACAAAATCCAGCGCGCCATTTTTGCTGCCGCCAAAGGCCGCACCACCCTGCTCATCACCCACCGCCTGAGCCAGATTCGCTGGGCTGACCTTATCATTGTGCTGCGTAAAGGGAAAATTGCCGCTATTGGCGCGCATGATGAGTTGATGGAGACATCCGAAGCGTATTCAAGGATTTTCAGGGAATGACAGTATAATGTGTACACAAAAATATACACATTTGGAGCAAGTATGACGCCCAAGAGCGTGGTCGTCATCGGCTCCGGCGCGATTGTACACAAAAATATACACATTTGGAGCAAGTATGACCGTCATCGGTATTCGAGAACTGCGTTCCCAGGCCAGCAAACTGATTCGGCTCGTGCGTGAAAAAGGCGAAAGCGTGGATGTTACTTATCACGGCAAAGTCGTTGCCCGCCTGGTGCCGGTCGGGCCGGAAAGTGAACCCAGTCCCCAGGCGTGGGCAGACCTCGACCAGTTGGCGGTTGAAATCGGTAAAGCCTGGCAGGGCGCGCCCGATGCCGCCCTGGCGGTGCGCGAAGGACGGCGCGGCTATGGTGCTGGTTGATGCCTCGGTTTGGGTGGCGAGGCTCCTGCCCGATGATGTTCACCACGAACGATGCAAATCCTGGATGATGGAACAGGTTCAGGCGGCGGAGCGCTTTGCCGCGCCTGAACTACTCCTGGCCGAATTGGGCGGCGCGATTGCCCGGCGCACCGGCAGCCCGCAACTGGCAAAACAAACGCTGGCGGTCATTTTACGAATTCCAGAATTGCGACTGCTCAAATTACAGGGCGAACTGGTCAGCACTGCCGCGCAATTGGCCGCTGAATATGGACTGCGCGGCGCAGACGCTTTTTATTCGGCAGCGGCTGCGCAACTGACCATCCCGCTCGTTACACTGGATGTTGACCAACATGAACGAACATTGAGATTTACAGAATCCATCCTTCTTGCCTGAACAAATACAAGGATACTCCGTTTTGAAGAAAACACAACTCCCCATCCTGTTGACCCTGCTGTTGATTTTCAGCCTGGGCCTCTCGGCTTGCGGCCTGTTCGAAGCCGAGGAAGACTACGTGGAGGCCGAATATGCGCCTACGCTGGTCGTCGAAGACAATACCCAGCCTGCCGCGGGGGG
>DAOUAZ010000045.1:0-1736 GCA_034432975.1 Anaerolineales bacterium
AAAACTACTGAAACCGTCCCGAAGGGTTGCCGGAAAACGCCAGGATTGCGGTTGAAAGCCTTCGGGGCGTTCTCCTGGTTTGCGCTGCAAAACTTACGGAATATACCCTGTCTCATACATCCCCGCGTCCAGCCCCAGCCGCGCGCGGAGTTGGCTAAGCAGCGCGGGGACCAGGTCGCTGTAATCGGGGCGCGCAGCGGAAACATCCAGGCGCAGCACCCGTTCAGGGGTCAGCGAGGCCAGCCATTCAGCCAGGAAGGAATCGAGCAGGGTATTGTCTTCGGCGCCGGCAATGTTAATCCGGTCGCGTTCGGCCAATCGCCGCCGAATCTCCTCATCCGAAGCCTTCAGGGCAATTACCAGGTCGGGCGGGGGCTGGCTGGCGCGGATGGTCTCGTACAGGCGGCGGCACAGGTCGAATTCGGCTTCGCCCAGGGAATTGCGGGCGCGGAACAGGCGCGTGAAGCCGTGAAAATCCTGGTCTAGGCCGCCATCCACCAGCCCGGTTTCGGCGGCGCGGCGCAGTTCGCGCTCCTGCTCGGCGCGCAGCAGCAGGTAATCGACCTGGTTGGCGAGGGCATAGCGGGAATCGCTCTTGAACAGGGCCTGGAAGGGGCGTTCAGCGTGCTGTTCCAGCCCGACGTTGAAGGGATAGGCGGCGCGCAGGGCGCGGGCCAGGCTGGTTTTGCCGACCCCGCTGGGGCCGATAATGGCTATCAATTGCGCCATGTTTTTGCCTATTCTGAAAAACTGACTCGATTGCGCCCATCGGATTTGCTCTGGTACATCAACTGGTCGGCGCGCTGGATGGCGCTCTCGAGGGTGTCATCCTCGCGCAGCAGGGTTGCGCCAACCGAAACGGTCACGCGCAGCGGGAGATGGTCGACCGGGAAATGGGAGCGTTCTACCAGGGCGCGCAGTTTCTCTGCGACTGCCTTTGTTTCGGATGGGAGGATGTCATACAGCAGAATGACGAATTCTTCGCCGCCCCAGCGAACGATGACGTCCGAATCACGCACGTTGGAGCGCAGGGTTTTGGCGACCATGCCGAGCACCCTGTCGCCGATGTTGTGTCCGTGCAGGTCGTTCAAGTCTTTGAAGTGGTCAATATCCAGGAAGAGCAGGCCATGCCGGATGGCTTCGTGTTTCATTTGGATGAGGGCGGAATAAAACTGGACTTCGAAATAACGCCGGTTGCCCAGGCCCGTCAGAGGGTCGAAAAATACTTTTTGCTCGAGAACGCGGATTCGCCGCCGGGCGCGCACTGCCTCGACGTTATTGCTGAATGTTTCCACTGCGCCAATGACCTGGCCGGAGGGGTCGAACATGGGCGAAACCCGCACCAGCACAGGGACGCGATGACCGTTGGCGTGATGCAGGAAGACCTCGGCTTCGTGAATCTGGCCGGTTTCCATGCCGCGAGTCAGCGGGCAAGATGTTTTGCAAAGTTCATAGCCGTTTTCGTCGCAGTGATTCAGGATATTATCGCCGCATGATTTTCCAAGCACCTGTTCGGCCTTGTAGCCGGTGAGGCGCGCTGCGCCGCTGTTCCAGTAAGTAATGCGGCGCTCACGGTCGACGAAGTAGACCCCATCATACAAGTTGTCGAGCAGGTTTTTGTAGAATTCAGTCGGATAGACCATTGGACGCTCCTGGAATTTGCGGCAACTCTCTATGGGTCATAACACCCAATTACCAGGTCTTGACACGCGTTGGGGTGAGTTTTATCAGCAGGT
>DAOUAZ010000046.1:0-6273 GCA_034432975.1 Anaerolineales bacterium
CGGACTCCAGGGCGGTTTTGCTCGGCGGAATGAATTCCGCGCTACGGGTTATAGGGGATGCTCGAACAGGCGCAATGCGGATGAGGCCACCAGTAAGGCGCGTCACCAGTGCAGCCGCCCGCCGGAGGCTGGCAGCCGCTCACGGGAGTAGCCTCCGCGCCAGAGCCGGAAGAGGACGATTTTTGGGTAGGCGGCGCAATCCGAGGGCAGACTTTCGGCTCGAAGCCGGTCGGAACAAACCCAAAGGCAGCGTGGCAGGTGATATCAACCGCGAACAATTCGTTCAGGGGATAATTCGCGTTGGCGCGCACCGGGGAACCGGCGTCTTTTTCAGCCAGGTGGTCGACGTAATCCATGCGGCCCGGGTCTTTCAGCCCGGCATCCGCAATCGCGCCAATGAAGAACTGAGTCCCGGCCAGCCCTTTCTTGATGGCAAACTGGATGAGATTGCCCTCTCCCGCCTGGCGAACCCAGGCCAAATCGGGGTCGTCCCCAATACCCTGTTCGATATCGAAGACCAGGGTCTCGTACCCGTCGCCCTGGAAAGGCGCATCCGATTTGAGGGGAGATAACCCGGCAGAATCGCCGTTCAGGTCGGCAAAGACCTGCGCATTGACGGCCGTCCAGTCGCGGCTGTAGGGCGGGGAGGCCCACGCCAGGAAATCTCCATAACCATTTCGGTCGATGTCCAGCACCACGCCGTAGTGGATGCCAAGCGCGCGGTTGACGTTGTTGCCGATGAGTTCGATGGTGATGTAAACCCAGGTATCGTCGGCGGCTGCGCTGAAGGTACGAATGTCCAGTTCGGGAAGATAGGTCATATCCCGCGCGAAAGGCCGTTCGAGCAAGTTCAGGTTATAAGAGTCGCCGAACGGGGCCCGTTTTTCAGGAGCGGTTCCATTCGATTCGACATCGTAACTGGGGACGCCAAAACCGCCATCATCTCCCGGAAACAGGAGATGCGCAACAGCCACCGGTTCACCCAGGACAACGGTCGGCGGCAGGTCGGTGGGCGGGGAGGAGAGCGGCGGGGAGGTTGGAACCGGCGCGGGCGTGTCAGGTGGCTGCGACACAGGCTCAATTGTGGGAGCAGGCGCGGGCGAATTTCCGCTCGACAGGCCGCAGGCCAGCGTAAACATAAGAGCAAAGACCAGGAAAACCAGATTCTTCTTGCGCGTCATCGAAACAACTCCTCTTCTCTCGCTTGACATGTACACCCGAATTCCGTCAAGCGTATTAGATAATTATGCGCCGATTTATCATATTTATTTTACACGACCCTCCCCGGTTGACAATCCAGCAAAAGGGTGAGTTTCTCCCCGAAAAACGCCCGACGGGCTGCCTCTCTCTTCGACTTCGTAGTGGTTTTTGTGATACACTGGCACAAAACGCCGCCGGAGGAACGCATGGAAACCACCTACACCGTCAACGGGCATCGCATCATCGCCAACGTCGAGGGAGACCCCAAGAACCCGCCTGTGTTCTTTATTCATGGCTGGATGTCGCACCGGGGCGTATGGCGGCAGACCATCCCGGCGTTGGAAGGGAAATATCACTGCGTCGCCATCGACCTGCTGGGGTTCGGCAACAGCGAAAAGCCCGACGATGGCGATTACAGCATCCAGATGCAGGGACGGCGCATCGTCGCCATTGCGGACGCGCTGGGCTTCCAAAAATTTTCCCTGGTCGGTCACTCGATGGGCGGACAAATTGCAATGTGCATTGCTTCGATGCTCGCGCCGGAACGGGTGGAAAAATTGGTTAGCGTGGCGGGTGTGGTGACGGGACAATTGTCTGAAGATGTAGAAAAGAGAATTTATCCCATCGTGCGATTCGGCCATAAACGCCCCTGGGTGTACCGCTTAAGCCGCGCTTTGATGAACAACCGTCTGTACGTCAACTGGGCCTTCCGCTCCTGGTTCCATGACATCAAAAAGATGCCGCTGCGCGATTTCACCATCGACCGCAGTTATGCGCTCAATCCGGCCTGTCACATCTCCATTTACGAGGCTGGGGAGGCTATCCACGCGCTCGATATCAGCAAACACCTGCGTAACGTCAAATCGCCCACGCTCCTGATTCACGGCGAAGATGACCTGACCGTGCCGGTGGAGCAGGCCTACATCGCCCAGACCGCCCTGCCCAATAACAACCTGGCCATCCTGAAAAAATGCGGTCACTTCCCGATGTACGAAAAGACCGGACAATACCTGAAAGCCCTGGCAATGGCGATGTAAAAGAACTGTCCCGAAGGGTGGCAAAACCTTCGGGACAGTTCTTCTATACTTGTATATCTGTTTTATGGCTGCCAGCAGCGTTCGCAAGGGAACGCCTCGAGGAGGACAGCGTACATCTCCGGGGCATGTTCCCACAGCAGGCTTTCCTGGCGGGCAAAGTAATCGGCGGCGCGGGTCAATTCAGCGGAACGTTCCGCCTCCGTCAACGGGCGAGGCAGGCCGGTTGGATACCATCCCCTTTGTATTTGGCCCGGTCGCAGGCAAGAAGGAAAGTCAGGGTCATTGTTATTTCGCAAAAAATTAACTGGCATCGGAGATCAGCAGGCACGCCGCCTGGTGCGTCTCGCTGACCTGGGCAGGGGGTGGGTCGGTGTCCCGGCACGCTTCCAGCACTGCCGGGCAGCGCGGGTGAAAGCGGCAGCCGGGCGGCAGATTGGCCGGGTTGGGCGTTTCGCCTTGCAGGATAACCCGTTCGCGGCGCAGGCGGGGGTTGGGGACGGGGACGACCGAAAGCAGGGCTTTGGTGTAGGGATGCTGTGGATTTTTCAGCACTTCGGCGGTCGACCCACTCTCTACAATCCGCCCCAGATACATGACGGCCAGCCGGTCGGCGAAATAGGCCACCGTGCCGAGGTCGTGGGTGATGAACGCAATGCTGACCCCGCGCTGCTGGCGCAGGCCGCGCAGCAGGTTGAGAATCTCGGCCCGAATGGAGACATCCAGCATCGAAACGGGTTCATCGGCGATGAGCAGTTCGGGCTGCAAGACCATCGCCCCGGCGATGACCACCCGTTGGCGTTGCCCGCCAGAGAGCTCGTGCGGATACCGCAGGAAATAATCCTCCGCCGGGCGCAGGCCGGCATCTTCGAGCGCGGACTTGACGCGGGCAACTCGTTCCTCGCGGCGGCGCGCCATGCCATGCACCACCAGCGGCTCGGCTACGATTTCGAAAATCGTGGCGCGCGGGTTGAGCGATTCGTAGGGGTCCTGGAAAATCATCTGGGCCTGCTGGCGCAGGTGTTTGAGCGACATGCGCGGTAGACTCTGCTGTTCGCGCGTGCCGACTGCGCCGCTCTCCAGCATCGCCAGCCCGGCCAGGGCGCGCCGCTCCCGCGCGCCGACTGTTTTGCCGTGAAAGAGAACCTGGCCGCCAGTTTGCTCCTCCAGCCCAATCAGCGTGCGGGCGATGGTGGTCTTGCCGCAGCCCGATTCGCCGACGATTGCCAGCACTTCACCGCGCGCCAGCGTGAACGAGACGCCATCGACCGCCTTGATGACCTTCGGCGGGCGGCGCAGCAACAGGTCGGTGATGGATTGCGCGACCGGGAAGTATTTTCGCAGGTTTTCGACAATCAGCAGGGGCGAGTCGGGCATAATTTTTTCACGCTTTGTAACTGCCTGCCCGCCCTCACCCCGCTGCGCGGGGCTTCCCCCGGCCCCTTCTCCCAGTGGGAGAGGGTTAGGGTGAGGGTAGGTAGTTACGTTTTGTCAGTCAAACCGGGCCGAGTCTGTTTTTTACAGCCCTTTCGCCAGGTGATAATACAAATCATTCCAGCGCAGTTTGTCTTTGAAGTTCTCGACTTCGGTCTTTTCGTCAATCAGCAGGAATTCAATCCCGGCAATTGAAGCGAAGTCGCGCAGGTGTTCGGCGCTGACGGAGTAACTGAAACTGGTGTGATGCGCGCCGCCAGCGAAAATCCAGGCAGCGGCGGCGGTTTTCAGGTTGGGGCGTGGCAGCCATAGGGCGCGCGCCACCGGCAGTTTGGGCAGCGGTTCATCGGTTGGGACGACATCCACCACGCTGGCAACCATGCGGAAGCGTTGGCCCATGTCCATGATGGATGCGCCGATGGCCGGGCCGGTGTTCGCGTCGAAAATCAGGCGCACCGGGTCGGCCTTGCCGCCAATCGAGAGCGGCAGGATTTCGAGTTTGGGCTTTGCGCCGGGTTTGGCAATCGATTCGCAGATTTCGAGCATGTGCGCGCCGAGGACTTTATCGCCGCTCGCGCTGAAATGGTAAGTGTAATCTTCCATGAACGAGACACCGCCCGCCAGCCCGGAGGCCATGACTTTCATCGCGCGGACGAGGGCCGAGGTCTTCCAGTCGCCCTCCGCGCCGAATCCGTAGCCGTCGCGCATCAGGCGTTGGACGGCCAGGCCGGGCAGCTGCGCCAGGCCATGCAGGTCCTCGAAGGTGGTGGTGAAGGCCTTGAAGTTGCCCGCTTCGAGGAAGTTGCGCATCCCAACTTCGATGCGCGCGCCTTCGCGCAGGGAGGTGTTGCGCTCGCCTCCGGGCCGTAAGGCCGGGGCGACCTCGTACTCATCAAGGTAGGTCTGCATCATCTGGTTGATTTGGGACTCGCTGGCGTCGTTGACCGCCTTGCCCAGGTCTCCCACGCCATAGCCGTAGACATCGTACCCGAACTGGACTTGCGCCTGGACTTTGTCGCCCTCGGTGACGGCCACGCCGCGCATGTTGTCGCCGAAGCGGGCCACTTTCGCGCCCTGCCAATCGGCCCACGCGGCAGCGGCCCGCGCCCAAACACCGAGTTCGCGCTGGACTTCGGCATCCTGCCAGTGGCCGACGACGACCTTGCGCTCGAGGCGCAGGCGCGAGCCGATGAATCCGAACTCGCGGTCGCCATGCGCGGCCTGGTTCAGGTTCATGAAGTTCATGTCGATTTCAGACCAGGGGATTTCGTGGTTATACTGGGTATGCAGGTGCGCGAACGGCTTTTTGAGCAGGCGCAAGCCGGAAATCCACATTTTCGCGGGCGAGAAGGTGTGCATCCAGGTAATCAGGCCGATGCAGTTGGGGGCCGAGTTGGCCGTCAGGCACACTTCCTTGATGGCCTCGGGCGTGGTCACGACCGGTTTGAAAACCACCTTAACCGGCATTTCCGCCGAAGCGCCGAGTGTCGCTGTAATCTCGCGCGAGTTGGCGGCCACCTGCTCGAGAGTCTTTGGGCCATACAGGTGTTGGCTGCCAGTCACAAACCAGATTTCATATTGGGTTAAATCAATCATTGCGGGGCTCCTTTTACATTCTTTTTGGCACACGGATTTCGCGGATTACACGGAAAAACACGGATTTTTTAATATCTTGAAGATCCATCCGTGTTCATCCGCGTTCGTCCGTATAATCCGTGTACTGATTTTGAATTACTGTCCATAATAGGCATTTTTGCCATGTTTCCGCAGATAGTGCTTATCCAGCAATTCCTGCTGCATGGGCGGGATGCCGGGCGCGAGCAGCAGGGTTTGGATGTTCATGAACGCGGTTTCTTCCAGCACGACGGCGTTATGCACCGCATCCATCGCGTCCCTGCCCCAGGCGAATGGGCCGTGACTGTAAACCAGCACGGCGGGAATGGCATCGGGGTCTTTTCCCGCAAAAGTTTCCTTGATGACCAGCCCGGTTTCTTTCTCGTATTCTCCCCGGATTTCGGCAGCGGTCATTTTTCGCGTGCAGGGAATTTCACCGTAGAAATAATCGGCGTGCGTGGTGCCGAGAGGTGAAATTCCGCGCCCGGCTTGAGCAAAACTGGTCGCCCAGCGGCTGTGGGTATGCACAATCCCGCCGATGTTGGGGAAGGCTTTGTACAGTTCCAGGTGTGTGGGGGTATCCGAGGAAGGCTTGAGCGCGCCTTCGGCCACGCGGCCTGTCCCCAGTTCCACCACCACCATATCGTCGGGTTTCATCGTTTCATAAGAAACGCCCGAAGGCTTGATGACCACCAACCCTGCGGCGCGGTCGATGGCCGAGACATTGCCCCAGGTGAAAGTGACCAGTCCGTGCTTGGGCAGTTGCAGGTTGGCGCGGAAAACTTGTTCTTTGAGATGTTCGAGCATGTTCTCTCCGTGAATTCGATAGTCGATAATCGAATATCGAGTTACGCTTTCAAGCCTTCCACCGCCGCCCGTTCGATGCCGAGACCTTGTTGATAGCGTTCCATGAACGCCGCAAAGCCAGCCACGTTGGCAGGGTCGGGGGCAATCGTCGTCGCCTTCTCGCTGGCAAAGACTTTCCTGGTCA
>DAOUAZ010000047.1:0-9882 GCA_034432975.1 Anaerolineales bacterium
GTCAAACCTGAATTCAAGTCCATCGTGAAGGTGGTAGTGACTCCATTCATCGTTTCCTGGAGTCTATCACCAAGTCCTGAATACTGGTAACTGGTTACTGATGACTGATTACTGACTCCCGAAAGGCGGTTGGCGGCGTCATACGTGTATGTATTCACGCCATCGTTGAGCAGGTTGCCATTCGCGTCCCACTGATAACTGGTCACTGCTGACTGATTACTGATCACTGAAACCAGGCGGTTGGCGGCGTCGTAGGCGTAGGTGGTGGAGGCGGTCACGCCGCCGATGGTGATGACCTGGCTCAGGCGGTTGCCCACAGCGTCGTAGGTGTACTGGTAGGCGTCGCCAGTCGAGTAGGTTGCCGCGGTCAGGCGATAGAGCGGGTCGTAGTCGTAGGTGATGGTGACCGGGCCGCCGGGCGGTATCACCGGCGCGGTGGTTGGGCTGGCCGAGATAGTGAACGTGGGGGTGGCGGCTGGTGTTATCGTGGCCGTTCGCGTTGGCGTGGTTGTCGAGCTGGCCGAGACAGTGGTTGTAATTTCCTGCTGCGCGGGCGCAAAGAGCGGTCGTTGGGCATGGTATACGACCGGCTGGGCAGCGGGAATGGAAAAGGCCACAGGCGCCTGTTGTTTGGCGGGCCGGGCTGCCAGCGGGCCGATCGTGCCTCCGCTGCGCGATTCGAAGGCGTCGAAGTAGAGCGTACCGCTCGCGCCGGAGGGAATCTCTTCCACGCCAAACGAGATGTCGTGAATGACCTGGGTATCGTTATCGATGTTCGTGATTTCGCTGGCCAGCGCGCCGTCGATGTACAAGCGCAAATAACCGTCGTTCGCGCCGGGGGAGGCGGCCGCTTTCCATTCCAACTCCACCGCCTGCCATCCGTTCGCAATCGGGACCAGGCTGCCCTCGAACCAGCTGCCGGTATCGTTGATTCCGCACAATTGCAGGTTGTAGCCGCCATTGTACCAGACGAGATACAGGCAGAACTTCCACTGTACGGCGTCGAAAATCTCGATTTCGCTGTCGTTCGGGAGCGTGATGGAATTGGGATTCAGGTAGAAACGCGCGCTGAAATGGGTTTCGCCGTTCGGGCTGTTGTCGTAGAGTTTTGGCGCGTCCGCGCCGTCGAGCGTGACCTGCAGGCCGTAACTCCCCTGCCAGGCGGCCTGGGTCGAGACGGCCAGCTTGCCGCCTTCGGTGTTGGCCCAGCTCCATTTGGAGAGATTGCCGCTCTCGAAATCATCGCCAAAGAGAAAGCCCGGTACCGGAGTGGGCGTCGGAAGGGTGGAGGCGGAGGTGTATTGGATGACCAGTTTGGGCCGCTGCGAGGCGTTGGCGTTGTCGGAGGTCTTGAAGTCGAAGCGGTCGTTCAGTTCGGCCTCGGTCTTGAGCAGCAGGCCATGGTTGGGGAAGGCGCCGCTCACCCATGCCTGCGCGCTGGCCGGGTCGAGAGCCATTTGTTTTTCGGTATGGAGCGGTTCATTGTGCAAGACCTGCACTGAGCCGATGGCCGCGCTCTCGCGGTCATTGGCGCCCGCCGCGCCGGGCGACTGCCAGTTTACGCCGGCGGCGGCATTATTCCAGGTGGCCTGGGTTTCGCTGAAGGGGACTTTCAGGCGGTAGGCGCGAATGACGCTGTCGCTGCTGGCCAAATCTCCCGAAGTCCACAACGACAGGCTGGCCGAAACAATGACGGCATCGGCGGGCAGGGCCGAAAGGTCGAATTTGATGAGGCTGCGGGAGAAGTTGTTGACGTGGGTATTGCGCTCGCCAATGCCCATGCTTCCCGCGCCTCCGTAATTCGTGTTGGCCGCGCCGCTCAGAATGTAGGTATCGAGGCCGTCCGCGCCGTTCGGCTGCAAGACCAGGGTGTATACAGTCCCATCTGGCGTGGTAGTTACGGTGGGCGTCAGCGAGGGAGTCTCGGTTTCAGTCGGCGTCGGGGTAATTGTGGGGGTTCCGGTCTCGGTTGCGGTCAAAGTCGAAGTTGGGGTAGACGTGGCCGTGCCTGTCGGCGTAAAAGTGGGCGTGACTGTTGCGGTGGTTGTTGGCGTGGGGGTCAGCGTCGGGGCAGGCGTGGCCGTGCCTGTGGTCGTTGGCGTGGGGGTCAGCGTCGGGGCAGGCGTGGCCGTGCCAGTCGGCGTAATAGTGGGCGGAGGCAGGGTAACGACAGTGGTTGGCTGCAAGATGGTTTCTACCGCCGTCTTGCGGTTGCCGGCTTTGTCATAAGTATATTGGTACGAAGCCAGGGTCTCGCCGCCAGTGCTGTGCTGGAGGCCGGTCAACTGCCCGGCGTCGTTGTAAAGATAGGCCGAATTCACGCCGTTCGGGCGTGTAATCTGCTCGATTTGTCCATTGGCGTAATACTGGTATTGGGTCAGTTGGTTGTTCCAATCGGCCACATGCTCCAAACGTCCCAGGGGGTCGTATTGGTAAGAAACTGTCCGGGCGTCTGGATATTCGAGACTGGCGCGGTTGCCGAGCGCGTCATAGCCATATCTGACAGTGCTGTTGAAGGGGTCGGTGATTTCTTTGGGCCGGTTGAGTTCATCGTATTCCCAATGCGTGCTCCCCAAAAGGGTATCGCTCATCGTCTTACGGCGGCCGAGGGCATCATACTCGAAGGCCACATCCGGGGTCGTCCCCGGGTAATCGATCGAAATCAATGCGCCAAAGGCATTGTAACCGAAGGTGGTCTCGAGGCCCTTGGCATCCTGCAAAGAAATGCGATTCCCGCGCTTGTCATACCCATAAGTCCAGGTATGTCCTTCGGCATCGGTCTCGGTTTTCAGCCGTCCCAGGCTGTCGTAGGTGAAACCGGTCACGTGCAAGTTGCCGTCGATGATTTGCGTCCGGTTGCCGTTGGCATCGTAGCGATATTCGGTGCGGACATTTGTTTCGGCATTCGGCTGCGCGCCTGGCAGGTAATTCTCCACAACCGCAGTCAGGCGGCCGAGGGCATCGTATTCGTAGCGGGTCACGACGCCCTCCGCGTCGGTCCTGCCCACCAGGCGTCCTGCCGCGTCATATTCGGAAGAATGATAATAACCAAGCGGGTCGATGACGATCTCCTGCCGGCCGAGCGGGTCATGCTCGTAGGAGGTTGACTTTCCCAATTCATCGATGCTGGCCTTGACCTGCTGATTGGCCCCATAGACGGTATCGGCGCGCAGGTTGGTCTCCCCGCTGCCGCGGGCAGGCGGGTTGGGATTTTGGATGGATTGCCCGTCCAGGCTGCGGACGACCGCGACTGCCCGCCCCAGGGCATCATAATACGTGCGCGTGATGACGCCGGTTGGACCGATAACCCCAATTTGCCGCCCCTGCCGGTCGTAGACAAAGCGGGTTGTGATATTAAACTGGTTGAGATGATTGGGGCCGGCGCCTGCCAGGGCGTTGCGCGTGGTAGAAACCACCCGCCCCAGGTCATCATAGTTCGTGACCGTTTCGCGGTTGAGCGCATCCCTGACCTTGACCGTCCGTCCCAGGCTGTCATATTCATATTCTGTCGGGACGTTGAAATACTCCTGGCTGACCGGGTCCTGGTAAAGCAGGTCAAACCCGGCCCGGAAATTGGCAATCGTCCTCGACAGCCGCCCAAACGCGTCGTACTCGTATTTGGTCGCCACCCCCAGCGGGTCGATGGTGACGGAGCGCCGCCCAAACGCATCGTATTCCGTATCGGTGCGGATATTCTCGTCGGCATTGCCCAGGTTCCTGTCGGGAGGCGCATTCACGAAGGAGGCCGCCGGGCTGACGTTTTGGACGGTGGTCACAACCCGCCCGGCGCTGTCATAATAGGTGCGCGTCACCCGGCCCAGGGCATCCTGGGTGGCTGCGGCGCGCCCGGCGTTATCATACAGCGTATCGGCGCGCAGGTTGCGGTCAGGGTATAGGCCTGAATAAGCAGGCACATCTCCCAAAGGGGCGTTTATCGTTGCTTCCACGCCCTGACTGCCAGGCACGACCAGGTTTTGAATCGTAACCACCGCCCGCCCCAGGCCATCATAATAAGTGCGGGTGATGACTCCCTGCGGGTCAACAGTTGCGATGACATTGCCGCTGGCGTCATAGTAAGTCCTGGCGCAAATATTGGCCGTGGCGTATCCCGTTCCACAGGCAGGCGGGTTGGGATTGGCAATATCCCAGTTGCGCAAATTCTGTACCACAACTTGGGGGCGATTCAGCTTGTCATAATAAATGCGCGTCACAATCCCGGCTGGGCTGTCCTCCGTATAGACCGTTGTCGCAATCACGTTTCCGTTGGCGTCGTAGGTGGTTCTGGTCTTCAGGTTGCGGTCCGGGTGAGCCGGGTCGAACCCGGGCACCTGATCGAGCGGAAGGTCGATATCCGTCGGCGCGCCGCTAACGAACAAGTTTTGCACGGTGGCTGCTGGGCGGTTGGCTTCGTCATAATAGGTACGGGTGATGACGCCAGCCGGGTCGATGCTGGCAATGACATTCCCGGCGTCATCGTAGACGGTCTCTGTGCGAATGTTCCTGTCCGCGAAAGCAGGGTCGAAAGCGGGGATTTGATGGACGCCGATGTTGATATCGTCGAGGCCGCCATTCACAAACAGGTTCTGTACCGTGGTGACAGGGCGGTTGGCCTGGTCATACCAGGTGCGGGTGATGATTCTTTTGGCTTCCGAGACTACTGTAATGACGGCCACCTGGTTTCCGCGCGCGTCGTAACGATATTGGGTCGTCAGGGACTGCTGGGCGCCGCTCGCGCTGCGGGTGGTCTCGACCAGCCGCCCGGCGGCGTCATATACATTGTGGGTTGTTATACCAGCGGGGTCGATGCTGTCTGTCATCCGCCCCAGTTCATCATAAGCATAACTGGTACTCAGGTTATGAACGCCATCGCTGGCCGGATATGTGGCAGCATCGTAATTGGCGATGACCCTGGTGCGTTCGCCGTGCGCGTTGTACTCATACCTGGTCACGATTCCCGCCGGGTCGGTGATGGTCTCGACCAGCCCGGATGGGTAATAGGCATAAACCGTATCTGCAATCCCGGCCTGCCGAACCCGCTCCAGCAGGTTACCGTTATAGGAATAGGTTACTGGGCTGCTCAGCGGGGACGTGATGGTTTTGGGCTTGTTGTCTTCGTATGTAATGGTGGTGGTGTTCAGGTAGGCGTCTTTGATCGTTGTCAGGTTGGCGCCATCCGCGCTCCAGGTCAGGGAGGCAGCGTTTCCCAGGGCGTCGGTCAGGTTGGTTGGGCGGAAGTTGACGTCATATCTCTTGCTGGTATTGTTTCCCATGCCGTCCTGGCTGCCGGTCAAGGTACCGACCACATTGTATGAATGCACCTGGGTTTGCCCCAGCGCGTTTGTGATTAGCACCGCGCCGTTGGCCTGGGGCGTTAATTCGAGTACCAGGTTGTTCGCGGCATCGAATTGCCGGATCACCCGGCCGGGTTGTAGTGGGTCGTATTCATTGCGCGCTTTCTGGCTGCCATCTGGATAGTTGGCGCGCAGCAGTTGGTGGGCCTCGTATTCATAAGTCCAGGTCTGGTCTAGTACATCGGTTACGCTCTCCAGGTCGCCGGCAGTACCGTAGCCGAACGATATGCTGCGCCCGGCATGGTCGGCAACCGAATCCAAGCTGCCAGCCGGGTTATACAAAAACCGCAGGTAACGGCCGTCTCCCGGCGCAGTCACCCGCTCCAGTTTGCCATCCTGGTTGTATGTGTAGTTGAACGCCCTGCCATTCGCGTCAGTATAAGTCTGTAAACGTCCACCAGCATCGAACAAATATGTATTGTGCGCGGAATCGGTGAGGGTATAGGCGGCTGGCGTTCCCTCGTTTTTCACCAGGCTGGCGCTGAATCCGGGATATGCGGCATAATCATCATCGCTAACAGCGATGAAACGATACATATTGCCGCTCTGGTCTTTGAAGCGGGTGAAATCTGGCGCGTTGCCTTCGCCGATGGTTGGAGGCGGGAATATCAGGCGGATGTCATGGTTATGGGTCCAGCCTGGCCCCATCAGGCCGGTATATTGCTCTGTTGCCAGGGAGACATATAAATACTTGAAACCCAACGCGCCGCTGGCCGTCGAAAGGGACATGCCTTCCACTGGATAGGACAACCCGCCGGTTCTGGTGTTGACCGGGTAGCCTCCACCCATTCCTTGAGACTGCGCAGGCGCCTGGCAGTCGTCTGGAAAGTAAGTCGATTCGTCAGGAATTTCAGCCATCAAACAGGTTGCCGGCACCCGGCTCATGGTGACACTGTGAACAACCGGGGTCAGCCCTTCCAGACCGCCGCCTTGCAGCAAATTCGCGCTGGCAGATGCCAGGCGCGCCGGCCTGCTGGCGCGAATCCGCCAGGCCGCCACCCTGTCTTCGCCCGGCGCCAGGTCGCCCAGTTCCAGGTTCAGCGGGTCAGGCTGGGTCTCGCCGTTGACCCGGGCGCTGACAATGGTAAAAGTAACGGTTTTGTCATTGGTGGTGGGTGGCAGGCTCTTGTAGCGCAGATTAACTGCCGGACCTGCGCCGTTATTAACGATAATCGCGCGTAATTCGAACTCCGCGCAGGTAATTTCTTCATTGGGCAGCATGTAGTGAATATCCAGGCTGGGGGCCGGGCGCACTTCAATCCACTGCGGCAGGGTTAAGTAGCTGTACGTTACCCCACCGAGTTCGTAGTGAACCAGCGCTGCAACCTGGAACCTGGCCGGCTCGGTCAATCCTTCGGCTTTTGGGATAATCAGCCACCCGGCAGTGGCTTCTCCGCCAGAGATAATATTGTCCAACTGAGTGACCGGCGGGACGCTTTCGCCAAGCCCATCCGCTGACGGACGGCGCAGGATGAAAGCGTCATTACTATCAGCGCCGAGTTGGTCAAAAATCTTGAGTTCCACGCTGGTATTCTCCAGCGCTGCGCCCGAGGTGTTTTGCAGCCACAGGCTGGCATCGAACGCCTGCCAGGCCAATACCACCGAGTGCGAAAGATTCATTTGCGAATAGCGCGTTGGAGGCGGCGTGATGTTCGGGGGCAAATTTACCCCGCCGCTGCCCCCACCACCACCCCCGGTGTTCCAACCACCCGTTCCGGTATTGCCGTCCCAGCCACACCCGGAGATGTCGGTACACCAATCCGGGCGAGGCGCTGGCTCTCCGCTTGGGAAGGTGATTGTCACCTGGATGTTATAGGTCAGGTCAATGGAGGTCTCGCTCACCGTCCAGGTATAGATAAAGTGGTCGGCTTGTAAAATGACCTTTTCCACCTGTGCCTGCTGACCTTGCGGCTGGCCGCCCTCCGGCGGCCTGACCACGAAAGTGCCTGCGCTGAGCAGGTAATTATCTCCCCAGGCCTGGTAGGTATACTCTTTCCCCACTTCCAGCTGCTCATTGCCCTGGAACACCACGATGCCATTGGCATCCGCTGCTTTGCTTAACTGGGGCTGGTAGGGGATGCTTTGCCCGTTAACGGTCATTTGGGCCGGTTGAACCCGCTTCACAATCACCCGCCCGCCGTTCATGACCGGGATAGAGTCCGGCCCGGACAACTCGAAATGAACTTCCCGTTTTGCATCCGCCGCGGCCAGCACATTGATGCTCACGCCCAAAGAAATGGGCGATCCGCCGCTGCCGCTGACCAGGATATTCCCGGTCAGCCACTGCGTTTCGGTCCCAACAGGCGGGTTGGCCAATATGCGAACTTCCGCTCCTTCCTGCGGCTCCAGGCGTTCCAGCGTTCCAGGCAAGACCAAATGCACCCAGTCAGGCAGCCCGGATAGTTCCACCGTAACACCCTCCAGCGCTGCCGCGCCGGTATTTTTCACCCGGATAGCCTGGTCGGTCTGTTCTCCCGCCGCCACAGCCAGCAGCGTGGACGCGGGTTCGGCGCGCAAGCCGGGTTGCGATGCCAGGGCGAGAGAAACCAACTGCTCCCCTTCGCCCGCGACAACTTCCAGGCTGCCGCTGGCTTGAGAGTGAAAGGCTGCCGAAAGCTGCCAGGTGTAATTTCCCACATCCACATTCTCGAAGGTAATGTTGCCATTAGCATCTGAGACGCCGATGTATGTGGGGAAATAGGTCGATGTCGTTCCGTCTGGATTGACACGGATATAGGCCTCACCGCTCCTTTGCAGCCGTATCCGCGCGCCCTCCACCACAGTTTGACCATTACCGACCGTGAACACCACCTTGCGCTGGGCCGGGGAGAGCCGCAAGACCATGTTTTGGCGGTCGCCGCCGCCCAAGCCATCACTGACACTCAATTCCCCGATGAAAATGCCAAAAGGCTGGGCGGCAGGCGCATTCGCAGTCACCGTAAAACTCGCCGATTCCCCCGGCGCCAGGGGGGAAACGGAGGCCGGCGTGACCGTGACCCAATTCGGAAGGTATCCTGGCAGCGTCAGCGACAGGCTGCCACTGCTGGCCAATCCATCATTACGCGCCTCAACCTGGGTTGTGGCGGTTCCTCCAGGCTGGACGCGCAGGGCTGCATTCTTCGTCACAAAGCGCGCCGCAGCGGTTGGCGCAATGAGAACGGTTTCGAGTTGGCTGGTATTGTTGGCGGTATTTTCTTCCACGGAACTGTTCTCGGCTGTGGCGGTTAGAATATTGGCCGCCACGCCAGCCGCGTTTTGCGGAATTGCGGCGGCCAATTCGATGGTTGTACTGCCTCCGGCTGCGAGGCTGCCGATATTCCAGGTCAGGGCTTGCCCGGCTTGGGTAAACGGGAAGGCGCTATCTTGTGAAATCATGCTGAAGCCATCCGGCAGGGTGTTCGTCAGCACAACCCCGCTGGCTTGCATCAACCCTTGGTTCTGAACTGCCAGGGTATATGTGATGGGATTGCCAGCCGCCGCATGCGTGGTCGAATTTCCCTGGCTGGTCGGCGCGATTGCGCCCTGGGTAACCACCAGGTCCATCCCTCGGAAGCGAACCTGGGCTTGCTTGCTTTCAGGTAAAGAAACGCCATCGAGCGCGGCGCCAACCCAGGTGGTTTTTAGCCTGCCGCTCTTCAATGTGCCCGAAGCAACCCCGGAACTATTTGCGGCTTCTGTTGGCTGGCTGACAATCACCCCGTCTGAATCCGATAATTCAATTTCGACCGCCACGCCTGGAACAGGATTGCTGAACTCGTCCCGGGCATAAACGCTGACATGGATCGGGGTTTGCCCATCAGCAGGCGCGCTGGCCGGGCTGATGCTCATAAAAGACTTACTGAGGCTGACCGGCCCGGCTGTAAAAATAACCGTCCCGTATTGGGCGATGAGTACCTGCTCGACGCGGGCGCCGATGGTCCGGCTTCCAGACCTGGTTGTCTTGAGACTGGCTGTCACCTGTCCATTTTCATCGGTGCTTCCAATGGAAACATACTGGTTGGGCTCCGCAGATTCGTCATCAATCCACAACCCGCTGCCAGAGAGAACCGCAATTTCGACCTCTTGATTGGGAATCGGGTAGTCCTGTGCGTTGCGCAGGGTCACAGTAACAATAGCGGTGGCATTCCCATCGGCTGTTACGCTTCCAGGTGTAATGCTGACGGTGGATTTCGAGGGGTCGACGCTGCCCCAGTAAATCGTCCCAATGCCGCCAGTTTGGTTTCCGGCTCCCCCGGCAGCGCTGATGGTTCCTGCGAAGGAATTGCCACTCTCTGGAACTTCGATGGCGATGCGTCCGCCTGCGCCGCCGCCAGCCCTGCCAAAGGCGCTGTTCCAGCCGCTTCCCCCATTTGCCTGGATGGAGCCATTCCCACTGAGGCTGCCCACTGTAATCCAGATGCTGCCGCCAGAACCGCCGCCGCCAGCCCCGTACAGATTCGCTATGCCGTTCAATCCATTCGAAGCAATCGTTCCGGCGATTGTCAACTGGTTGGCAACCACCAGGCGAATCGCGCCGCCCCCTGCGCCTCCA
>DAOUAZ010000048.1:0-5372 GCA_034432975.1 Anaerolineales bacterium
ACCTGCTCGATAACTGAAGCGATTTTTTTCAAAAGGCATCGTGGAATGCCTTTTTTTAGGTTAACGACGAAGATAGGAAATCGCCCAAAAGAGCATTTTTTGGCCCGATTCCGGTTTCTTAGGACGCTGTGTTAGGCGTTTTGTGTTGCACAAGACGCGCGTCTGAAGGGAATTCTATCGCGTAATCAAGTATGGTCGCCCAAAAGTGCTCGCACATTTTTCAACTGTGTTTTTGAGAAATTATGATGAGTCCATTCAGAAATTCTATGCAATTGAGCACTAGAGACTGTGAGTAACTCTGATTTCGACATCCCGCATAAACCTTTAATAACATCATCCAGTATGTCTGGGTTGTCGCTAATAAATTTCTTTCCTTCACCTAGACCATAGTGCGCCATAACGTTTCTGACTTTTCTAACATTAGGCACGAGAGATAGCATGTTTTCGCCTGAAATCAAATGGGTAAGTTCATTATCGACGCTGTGTCGTATTTCCGATAAAGACCTGGTTGCATGATAAGCAGTTAAAAATTGAAGCCTTACCGATAGATTTGAATCCGATGGCAATAAATGTGGAAGTAAGATATAAGCAATATTTACCTGACTTAAAATAAATAATATTGCTGGGGCAATTCTTACACTAACATTAGCTTTTCTCCCTACAAGTTGATATAGTTTTCTTGCATGAAAATCATTGTGTGTTACTTTGAAATTTAACGGTAATGGCTTTGACGTTTCAGACTTTCCAGGAATGCCATAATATTTCATGATACCTTCAATCGCTGCAAAATATTCTCCAACTGCTATCCCATAAGACTTGGCTCGCTCAGGAAAAGCTTTGAAATCATTCTCTGTGAGAGCGGCTATTTCTTGTCTTGTTTCGCCGCCAGCCGAAAATCCAACGATAGACATATAAATCGGATCTTCATCAAGGAAATAGATACCGCTATCAGGTTGAAGCCATCTTTTTATAAGGAAACCAGATAACCCCCGCCTTCCCACGTTCATCCACAAAACAGTTTTGCATTGAAAGAGATGGAGCAAATCAATAAGACCATCCATTCCGCCATCAGTGTCATCGAAAAGTTTCAATAGGGCCCGTGACTTTTTAACGGCCATCTCGTAATTTGCAAATAGCGTAGACGAGCCGCTTATTAGCTTTCGGGACAATAAATAGTTATGGCTTTCTTTTGTGACGAAGCCTGTCGTTGGCGAGAGCGCAAGAAACAAATAACCTGCGAGTTCATGGCCTGTTAATGCAAGTAAGACTTCCCGCAAGTCATCTGTATCACTCCGAATTAATCCTAACTCAATGTTTTGTATGTTCATTTGGTGTGAAACAATAACGAAAAACGCCTAACTACTGCTTTACCTGCCGAATATTAAAGCCCTTGTAGATAGATGTTCATCGCTTCGTGCGTTCGTATCTGCACTCGCCCGAACCATGCGCTGTCTTTGCGTGGGAAATCAATTTGCGAAATGATTCCCCATCACTGCGCTTCGAGCAGGGCAATCGCGTTCCGTACCCGCTCTAAAATCGTCTCGCGCGGAAGGAGTTCCATGCTCTCGAAGAGCGGCGGGCTGACGGTTTGTCCCGTGACGGCGGCGCGCAGGATGCCAAAGACCTGGTTGGGGCTGAGGGCGAGCTGCTCCACCAGTCCACGCAGGGGTGGTTCGGCGGCGGCGTGCGTAATTTCGGGCAGGGCGGCCAGGATGTCGTAAATTTTACGGGCGATGGAGGCGGATTCGGCGGGGGTCAGTCCTTTGGCCACCAGCGCCTCGGGGGCGGGAGAAACCGTCTGCTGGAAGAACCAGCCCGCAAACGGCAGGCAGTCATCCAGCGTGACCAGCCGCTCCTGGATGAGCGGGACGATTTTCAGCAGCAGGCCGCCATCCACCGCGTAACCGGCTTGTTCGAAATAGGGCCGGATGCGCCCGGCCAGGTCTTCGGCGGTCAGCAGGCGGATGTGCGTGCCGTTGAAGTGGTCGAGTTTGCTGAAGTTGATGGCAGCCGGGGCCGGGTTGAGTTTGTTTAAGTCGAAGCGCGCAATCATTTGGTCGAGGGTCATCACGTCGTCTTCGTTGACGCCCCAGCCCATCAGCGCAATCCAGTTCAGCACGCCTTCGGGGGTGTAGCCGAGGTTTTTCATGTCGCCCAGGAAAATGGAATAGCCATCCTTGAGAGCCTGGGACGAGTCGCGTTTGGAGAGTTTGCCTTTGCCCGATGGTTTCAGGAAGACCGAGAGATGCACAAATTGCGGTTCTTGCCAGCCAAAGGCGCGGATGACGTGGATATGGAGCGGCATGGAGGGCAGCCACTCGGAGCCGCGAATGACGTGGGTGATGCCCATCAGGTGGTCATCGACCATAGCCGCCAGGTGGTAGGTCGGCAGGCCGTCCGATTTGAGCAGGACGGAATCGTCGAGGGCGGCGTTGTCGGTGGTGATGGGGCCGCGCAGCAGGTCGGCGGCCGTAATGCTGCCTTCCTTGGGCATTTTGAAGCGGATGACGAATTTTTCGCCCGACTGGGCGCGGCGGCGGGCTTCGGCGGGGTCGAGGCTGCGGCAGTGGCCGTCGTAGCGTGGATTCTGCTTGTTCGCCATCTGTTCCTGGCGCGCCTGGGCCAGGCGTTCGGGCGCGCAGAAGCATGGGAAGGCGTGGCCGGAATCGACCAGTTTCCAGGCGTATTCGTGGTACAGGGCGCGGCGTTCGGTCTGGCGGTAGGGCGCGTGGGGGCCGCCGATGTCGGGGCCTTCGTCGTAATCCAGCCCCAGCCAGCGCAGGCCGTCGATGAGTTCGCGCTCGGCGTTGGGGTCGCAGCGCTTTTGGTCGGTGTCTTCGATGCGCAGGATGAAGGTCCCGCCGCTGCGGCGCGCCAGCAGGAAGGGATATAATGCGGAACGGGCATTGCCGATGTGCATTCGCCCGGTGGGGGAGGGCGCGAAACGCACCCGGATGGGGGTCGATGAATCCAAGTTGTCCTCCATGCGCGGAAGCAATCTTCCGCGCGCCATAATTAGATTTCGAGCGCCTTGCGACGCATGATGACGCTTTGCACCAGGCCAATCGCAATCATATTTGCCAGCAGGGAACTGCCGCCGTAACTGACGAAGGGCAGGGTCAGACCGGTGGCAGGTATCACGCGCAAGTTAACACCAATGTTGACCAGCGCCTGGAAAGCAATCAACGTGGCAACGCCGTAAGAAATTAGCGCGCCGTAGGCGTCGCGCGAAACCCGCGCCGCGTACAGGCAGCGCCAGACGATAAACACCACCAACAGGATGACCAGCAGCGCGCCAATGAAACCCAATTCATGCGAGATGGTGGAGAAAATGAAGTCGGACCAGCGCACTTTCAGGAAACGCAGTTGCACCTGGGTGCCGTGCCCATAGCCCTGCCCAAACATACCGCCCGAGCCGATGGCAATTTGCGCCTGTTCAAGGTTATATGACTCCCCATGCCGGGCGTTGGGGTCGGGCGCGATGAAGTTGACGATTCGGTCGAGCTGGTATTCCTGGATGACACCGACTTCGACCAGCACCGGGAATGAGATAACCACTGCCAGCAGCCCGGCCAGACCGTAGCCAATGACCATTCTAATCGGCAGCCCGGCTATCCACAGCAGGACGCCCCACAGGACGAACAACACGATAGAGGTGCTCAAGTTGGGCTGGGCCAGCACCCAGCCGGTGATGCCCATCATCAGGAAAAAACTGCGAAAGGTCCAGCGCGGTTCGTGCATCTGGTGCAGGTGGACGGCGAAATAATTCGCCATGACCAAAATCATCACGATTTTGGCGATTTCAGAAGGCTGGATGAGAATCACGCCGGTATCGAACCAGCGCGCCGAGCCGTACAATGCCTGTCCGGCGATGTTCAACGCGCCTAAGACGATAAACGTGCCGATATACATCGTCTGGCTGACGGCTGACCACATCCGGTAATCGATGGATGCGGTTATCAGCATGACCACGAACCCGGCCACCGCGAAAATCATCTGGCGGTTGACCAGGTTCGTGGTGGTGGTCAGTTCGATGTTCCCGGCCACGGCGGAACGAATCATGGTCACGCCAAGGATGACGAGGATTGTTACCGCCCCAAACAGCCAGAAATCAAAATGCCGCCAGAAACCTCCACGCATAGGGATTTATGATTTTTGATTAGTTGGCGCGGCGGCGGCCGGTGACGCGCAGGGGAATATCGGCCACCAGGCGCTGTTGGCGGCCCTCGTGGGCTACATCAATATGCACGCTGGCCGGGTCGATTTCGACGTGCCGCGAGATGGCGGCAATCAGGTCATCCTTCAGCGCGTCCAGGGCCGCCGGGGTCAGGTCGGTGCGGTCATGGATGAGGACGAGTTGCAGGCGTTCCTTGGCGCTCCTGGCGCTCTTTTTTCCGGTCAGTCGCTCGAAGAAGTTCATCTCACTTCCTCCCCGCCAGTTTGGCCAGCCGGTCCCACAGGCTGCTCGATTCCAGGTCGATGAACGGAACCTGTTCCCCGTTCAGGCGCTGGGCGATGTTACGGAATGCCTGCCCGGCCTTTGATTTTCCGTCCATTGCAAGCGGCGTGCCGCGATTGGAAGCCACGATGACGTTCTCGTCCTCCGGCACAATCCCGATGACGTCGATGCGCAGCAAGTCGTAGACATCGTCTACCGAGAGCATATCTCCACGCTTGACCATGTTCGGGTTCAGGCGGTTGATAATCAACGAGGGGGCGGGCTTTTCCTCAGCTTCGAGCAGCCCAATGACCCGGTCGGCGTCGCGCACGGCCGACATCTCCGGGTTGGTGACAATCAGCACTTTATCGGCGGGCGCGACCGAGTTGCGAAATCCGCGCTCGATGCCTGCTGGGGAATCAATCAGAATCCAATCCGCTTCACTGCGCAGTTCATCGCACAGGCGCACCATATCGCTGGGAGAGACGGCATTCTTGTCGCGGGTCTGCGCCGCCGGGATGAGGAAGAGTTCCGGAAGGCGTTTGTCGCGTATCATCGCCTGGCGGGTGCGGCAGCGGCCCTCAATGACATCAACAATGTCATAAACAATGCGGTTTTCTAATCCCATGATGACGTCCAGGTTGCGCAGGCCAATATCGCCATCGATGCAGACGACTTTCTTGCCGTCTGAGGCCAGCGCGACGGCGATATTGGCAACGGCGGTGGTTTTTCCCACCCCGCCTTTGCCGGAGGTTACGGTAATTACAGTTCCTGTCATGTTCGCTCCATCAACCGGGTGTCCAGGGTTCGGCCTGCAAACGGCCGTCTTTCAAACGCACCACTTCAGGCTGGGGTTTGCCGCTTCGCTTGGGGGCGACGGCGATTTCATCGGCCACGCGCAATTGGGTCGGCGAAAGGTCGAGCGCGCAAACCG
>DAOUAZ010000049.1:0-18622 GCA_034432975.1 Anaerolineales bacterium
ACGCGCATCCTCCTTTTTTGCATCACGCTTCTGTTTTAAGAATGGCTCCCGGCTCGATTTTCTCTTTTTCCGAGTCGCGGCGCAAAATCCAGGCGTCGCCGCGCTCCAGCCGGGTTTTCTTGCCCTCGGTGCGGACATAAGCGTTATCGGCCATCAGGACAATCGGATTAGGCTGGAAGACGTGATAGTCACTCAGCCAGTCGTCCCGTTCGGCGCTGTCATCGTAATGGACATTGAAACTAAACGGGAGCAGGTTCAGTCCCGCAAAATGGGTCGCTTCGACCGCGTTCAGGTCATTCGATGTGAGGATGTTTGGGCCGCAAAGCACCGTCCCGGCGCTGAAGGCAACCACCGGCAGCCCGGCGAGAATCTTTTTGCGCAGGTAAGGCAGCAGGCGGCTGGTATGCAGACGGTGATTAAGCAGGAAGGTGTTCCCGCCGGAGATGTAAACAACGTGCGCCCGCCGGAGGATGGCTTCCATTTCGGCCAGGGTCATGCTTTCGGTGTCGATTAATTCCACTTTGGCGAGTTTCGAAAAACTCTGGGCCGTGTACTCGTACCAGTGGTTGACGTTCAGCCAGGCCTGCGGCAGGAAGGCGACGGTCGGCTCGTCTTTGTTTTGCAGGTACGGGCGGCTGGCGTCGAGGACGTGGCGAATGTCGCGTTCGCCGGGGATGCAGAAAAGGTGAAGTTCCATATCCGTTAAAGGGTGACAACAATCGGTTGGTTTTTGGTGATGATGACAGTATGCTCGAACTGGGCCGCGATGGCGCGGTCCACCGTGCGCAGCGACCAGCCGTCGCGTTCCTCGACAATGCGGCCTTTGCCAGTGGTCAGGAACGGTTCAATCGCCAGCACCAGGCCATCGTTCAGGATACGTTTGTCGTTGGGATTGTAGAAATTCAAGACTTCTGTCGGTTCTTTGTGCAGTTTGCGCCCGATGCCATGCCCGGTCAGGTCAATAATCGGGCGGAAGCCGCGCTTTTGGGCTTCCATTTGCACGGTGCGGCCAATCTCGTTTAGCGGACGCCCGGCGCGGGCGGTATGGAGCACTTTCCAGAGCGTGGCTTTGGTTGCTTCGAGCAGTTTTTCGGTTGTGGGGCGTTTTCCAATGCTCAACGAAGCGCCGGTATCGGCAAAATAACCATCCAACTCGGCTGAAACGTCGATGTGAATCAGGTCGCCATCTTTCAAGGCATAATCGCCGGGGATGCCGTGAGCGATGACCGGCGCAACGCTGATGCAGGTCGCGCCTGGGAAGTTGTACATGGCCTGCGGGGCTGAATGCGCGCCCTCGGCAGCCAGGAATTCGCGTCCTATTTCGTCCAGTTCGCCGGTGGTGATGCCGGGGCGCGCAGCCGCCATCATTTTCTTGAGCGTTTGGGCGCAAACCTGCCCAGCGGCTTTCAACTGGCGAATGTCGTTTTCAGAATCGATGGTCATGCTTATCCTTTGAGCGTTTTCTCGATGGTGGCGCGATGCTCGGCGAAGTGCTCGGTCGTGTCGCCCAGCACCCACAGCACCAGCGGGCGTTTTTCGGGGTCTTCGGCGCGGCGGGGTTCCAGCAGCGCTTCGAAGGGCAGCGACTCTAATTTGGCAACTAACCGGGCGTAGACGGTTTTCATTTCGCCGAGCACCTCCTCGGCGGAACGGCTTTTGTTGCGCTCGAACAGGATGGGGTTGATGACCCGGAAATCCCAATCTTTGACCATTTCGGGAGCAACGCCCAGCGCCTCGTGCGGCGGACGCTTGTCGATGTGATAGCCCATCAAGATATTCATCCACTCCGTCAGGTGGGCCAGGTTGTCCTTGGGCGACCAGCCGCCCGCGTCGGGCGTGGTCATTTGTTCGGGCGTGAGTTTTTCGATTACGCTCCAGAGCGCCGTCCATTCGCGCTCGATGGCGTTGAACAGGGTTTGTTTGTGACGGGAATTCAATGTCATTGCGTCTCGCTTTCGTAGAACAAGTGTATAACAAATGGGCGCGCGAGGCAAACATAAAAGCGGAGGCAAGAAGCATCCGCTTTTAGTATGTAGGCAGCCAACTCTTACCCTGCGTGCGCATACTGCCCTGTGTATGTTTTGCTCAATACGTGGGCAATGTCTATGGCGGGTTCGATGAGCACAAAATAATCCACTGGAAACAGATAATCCTCTCCGCTTTCATCGATGATGCGCAAGTCGCCGTGTTTTTCGGCCTCGGTATCGGGCATGACACGATACACTTTGTGCATTTCTAAAGAAGCAGGATATTCCGTGTTGTTAATACAAATGGCAAAACGGGTAAATTTTTGTTTGGTGGACATAGGCTACTCCCAATAACGTTTCCGTTTGAATTCTTTACGACCAACGCCATTGGGCCTCATACCAGTGAAGTTCGGCTTTTAGAACCGTTCCATCTCTTAATCGGATGGTCGCTACTCCCTTTAATTTACGCCAACGACCTTCACCGTATTGCCTGCGAAGTCTTGCCAGGTCTCGTATGGCTCGTCCGCTCGCAATGACTTCGACGTCAGCGAGTTCGCTGAGTATCTCGAAGGAGGCCATGAAAGTATTATAACGATTCGAGGCTCATTTTTCCAGAGCGTCAACGATTACTTTCCTCAACTCCGCCTGCACCACATCCCACTTCTGGCTCGAATCGACCACCCCCCAACGTCCCGGCTCCTGCGTGACCAACTCCAAATACCCGGCGCGCACCCGCTTGTGGAAATCGATGGTATAGGCGTCCAGCCGGTTCCACTCCTGCTGTTTCGATTTGCGCTGGAGGCCGATTTCCACGTCCAGGTCGAGCAAAATCGTCAGGTCGGGGGTCAGGCCGCCGGTGGCGTAGCGCACCAGTTGGCGCACCTGCTCCAGCGGCTGACCGTGCCCGTAGCCCTGGTAGGCAATCGTCGAATCGAAATAACGGTCGGAGAGTACGATTTCGCCCATCTTCAGGCGCGGCTGGATGACTTCCTCCACAATCTGGGCGCGGGCGGCCTGGTAGAGCAGGGTCTCGGTGCGCGGGTGCATCTCCGCGTTTTTCAGGTCGTGAATCACCTCGCGGATTTGCTCACCGATGGATGTCCCGCCCGGTTCGCGGGTCGGGAAAACGGTGTAACCCTGCTCGCGCAGGAATTGGACAAGGTGGGGAATGTGGGAGGTCTTGCCGGAGCCTTCGGGACCTTCGAGAGTGATAAACATTTTGTGATTTTGTGATTGGTGATTGGGTGGACGGGTTTGAAATCACCCAATCACCAAGTCGTAAATATGCTAATCCCGAAAGATTCTGACATGCCGCCGCGGTTCCTTGCCATACGAATGGCTGACCAGTTCAGCGGCGCGCGCCATCTCGTGCTGGATGCGGCGGATGGCCGGGCCGGCCGGGGGCATATCCACATAGCGATCGCCGTTGAGGACGGCAGCAATCGCGGCCTGGGTCTCGTTGCGGACAACGTCCCCGCCGCCGTTGGGCAGGTTTATCTCACCGGGCAGGTTGAACAGGTCGGTCAGGAATTGCTCAATCTGGCTGACCGAGTTGGCGCGCAGGACGTAAATCGGCATCCCGCGCTGTTCGGCCTCGACGATGGTGGCCTGGTGGTTGCGGTAGTAGGAGCGCAGTGTTATCAGCGCGTTGGCTTCGTCGATGGCGCGGACGACAATCGCCGGGACCCCAAGCCGCTTGGCGCTCTGCATCAGCCGGTTGCGCGCCACGCCATAGGGGTAAATCTTGACCGGCTGGAGCGGGGCGCGGGACGGGTAATGGGTCACTGGTAATTCGTTATTCGATGTTCGATATTCGATACTCGGTATTTGATATTCGGCATTCGATGATGATGGTTCTGTCCGATTATCCACTCTCGAATTTCGACCATCGCCCTTCGACTTGCGCGCATCAACCTTCGGCGCTTTTTCCACCCGAATTGTGCCTTCCGCGTCGCGGGTGCGCAACTCGGCGGGCAGCGGGTAGCCGCGCAGGAAGGAGTCGACGGCGGCAGTCACATCCATGTGAACAGCGAACTGGTCGCGGCTCTGGATTTCGATGAGAACGTCGAAGGTCGGCGGGGCGCGGCGTTCCAGCACAGTTTTTTGCGTGCCGCGCCGGCGGGCTTCCTCGTCAGAGAGCGTGACCGCTTCGATGCCGCCCACCAGGTCGGAGAGGGTCGGGTTTTGCAGGAGGTTTTCGAGGGCGTTGCCGTGCGCCGTCCCGATCAACTGCACGCCGCGTTCGGCAATGGTGCGGGCGGCCAGGGCTTCCAGTTCGCGCCCGATTTCATCGATGACAATGACTTCGGGGTTGTGGTTTTCGACGGCTTCAATCATCACTTCGTGCTGGAGCATCGGCTCGCGCACCTGCATCCGGCGGGCGCGACCTACCGCCGGGTGCGGCACATCGCCGTCGCCGCCGATTTCATTGGAAGTATCGACGATGACCACGCGGCGGCTCTCGGCCAGGATGCGGGCGGCCTCGCGCAGCAGGGTGGTCTTGCCCACGCCCGGGCGGCCCAAAATCAGGATGCTTTGTCCGCTCTCGATGATATCCTGGATAATGTCGATGGTTCCATAGACGGCGCGCCCGACCCGCAGGGTCAACCCCACGACCACGCCGCGCCGGTTGCGAATGGCGGAGATGCGGTGCAAGGTGCGTTCGATTCCGGCGCGGTTATCGGCGTCGAAATCACCGACATGTTCATCGACATAGTCGATTTCCTCGCGGCTGATTTCGCTTTCGCGGAGCGCGATTTCGTCATCGACAAAGCGAGCGGTGGGGATGCGCCCCAGGTCGAGGATGATTTCGAGCAATTTGTCGTAATTATTGGCTTTATGAACGGCCTCGACGATGCTTTTGGGCAACACACCAAGCAGGGCATCGAGGTCATCAGTAATTCGGCGTTGGTGACTCATAATAGGTATTCCAGTGTCAGTTATGGAGTGCAAAAGCGAGCTTTTGCACACTCCAGGATTTCGATAAAGGGGAGAGAACCCCGAAAATACAGGGCCGCCAAAGTCCCGGATGTTTCTGCCGGGATTGTAAATATCCCAATTGGATGGGCGGCAAAGGGGTTAGGGGAGGAATGTGTAGACCATGTTTGCGTACCTGCCTGTCTATAGAGGGTCATGTGGTCTTGTCCACATGTCAGGCGCAGCGTATAAAAGTGGTGTGCAACCCAGTTTATATCACGATTCTGTCAGAGTGGGATTAACGGATAGTAATAATTTTCTACCTGCACAGTTCCACATCCAGCAACACCCGCTGCGCAGTCACCCGGCCATCGGAGGCGGCTTCCTGCATATCGCCGAGTGTGACGACGCAGGAATTGTCGAAATGGTCGGCGAATTTGCGCCAGTACGAGAGTTCCAGGTACAGGTAGCGGAATCCGGCCCGGTTCATGTCGAACGGGTCGGGGTTGTCGGCCAATTCATACCATTCGGGGTAAGTTGGTGGGCCATAGTGGATGCCGGATTGGGTATGCAAGCCGAGGACAGTCGGCCCGCGCTGGGGAGATGTGTCGAAAACGAGCGCGCCGGGCTGAAGCCTGCCCCAGTGTTCCTGGTACATTTTCTCGTCTATCGGGGCGATGAACTCGGCGTAAATTGGATTTGGCATGGCCGGGATTTGCAAACTGAACAGACCGATTCCGCTCAAAGCGGCGGCCAGCCCCCAGCCGAGCAGGGCGGTTTGGATGGTTTCGGATTTCTCCTTTGCCCAAAGCCACAGCAGCGGAACGGCGTAGAACTTCAACACCATCAGGAAATGGGCGGTCATGCGCGAGAGCGCGGTCGGCCCGGCGTTGCCGGTGTATTCGAGGAAAATCGTCAGCAGGCTGGGAATCACCGAGAAGACCCAGGCCGCTTCGAGCCATTTTTCCTCGCGGATGAGTTTCCAGCCGTGTTTGAACGCCCAGGGCAGGACGAAAACCGCCAGCCCGGTCTCGGCCAGGATGACAAACCAGTGCAAGGGGTTGAGCAGCGAGAGAGTCCCGACATGCGCCGAGAGGACGGTGGGCAGCCGCAGGGCAAACGAGACCTTGTAGAGCGCTTCGCTCACTTCCGTGCCGCCGACCTGCCCGAAAATGCCGAGCAACATGCCGGTAAACACGCCGCCTTGCAGCAAGGCGATGATTCCGCCGCCGATAATTGCCGGGGCAAACGCCCACAGCGAGGCAGGGAGTTTGAGCGTCCGGTTGCGGATGACCCAAAAGATGACTGCAAAAATTAACCCGGCATAAAGAAAAGCAAAAGTCACTTCGTTGGCGAGGCCCAGGGCGGCCAGCAAAACTGCCAGGAGGGACTGTTGAATCCAGTAACCCTCACCCCTGGCCCACTTGCCCCCGTCAGGGGGTCTCCCATTGGGAGAGGGGGATAAAAGAATGACTATCAAAACCAGCATGAACATGCTCGCGCCGTAGCCGGCGTGCGCCATTGTGAGGGAAGGGTCGAGGCCGGAGCCGTACATAAACGGGAAGGGGAACGTCCCCAGCCCCTGGATTTTCCAGTTATTGTAAAGCACGGCTTGCAGGCTGGAACCGGAATCGGCCCCGGAGCCAATCAGCGTGACCGAGTTAGAGATACGGGTAAGCAAACTGGCCGGGAGCAGGAGCAAAATCCAGCGCGCGCCGCCCACGAAGAGCAGGAATCCCGCCGAGAGCGCGGCGGCCACCCGGCTCTTGGTCAATCTCTGCGCCAGGAATGCGCCGTAGAACAGGGTCAGCGCCAGGGTCAGGCCGCGCGCCAAATCCATCGCTGCCCAGGGCGGGGCCTCGGCCAGGCGGGTAAACTGCGCGGCCACCAACAGCAGGAAGTAGTGATAACTCCACAGGATGCGCGGGTCATAGACAAAATGCGGCGGAATGTCACCGAGCGCCATGCTGGAGAGTTGAGTCAGGTTCTGGTAGTCGTCGAAAATGCCCAATCCGCGCCCGATGAGGGTGAGGAAGAAGGCGATGGTGATAAACACGAACCACTGTAATAGGGGTGTTGCGTAATTCGTAATTGGTAATTCGTAATTCGTAATTCGTCGTCGAATGGGGCAGGCAACGGCAAAGCCGATAAGGAGGGTGAGAATGCTTGCCAGCCAGAAGGCGAGAGTGGTTGGGAGGAAGCGGGCGGTCAGGTTGGCGAGCAGGGCCGAGAGGGTCAGTCCCACGCCCAGGCCGAGCAAGCCGCGCTCGTGGGCGGGAATCTCGAAACGCGAGAGAATCAGCCAGCCGCCGACCGTCCATAGGGCGAGGAGAATAATCAGGGGAAGGAGGGAGAGTTCGGAAAATAAGTACATGGGGAGTTGGGAAGGATGAAAGATGAAAGATGAATTCCAAATATCGAATATCGAGTAACGAATTACGAATTACGAATTACTTCCTTGAACACCGTCTCGTACTTCTCCACAATCGCATTCAAATCAAACGCTTTTGCCATTTCGCGGCTTTTTTGTTGGGCTGATTGTATCGCAGATGGGGAAACGAGCAGGCTGCGGAGCGATTCGGTCAGGGCGTTCAGGTCGCCGGCCGGGAAGAGACAGCCGTTTTGACCGGGTTGGACCAGTTCCACGTTGCCGCCGGCGTCACTCAGGACGAGCGCCAGGCCCATTGCCAATCCCTGTACGCCGACGACGGGCAGTCCCTCCGAGCGGGAGGGCAAGGCCAGCAGGTCGCTCTGTGCCATCAGGTCGAGAACCTGTTCCGGCGTGACCCAGCCGGGGAAGGAGAAACGCTCCATTAGCCCGGCGTTCTCCACCCTCCGGCGCGCCTGCTCGAAGAGCGGACCGTCGCCAGCCATCGCGCAAGTCCAGGGCAGGTGGCGCAGGCGAATCAGGGATTCGACCAGGTGGGCGGGTTTTTTTTGCTCCATGAATCGCCCGGCGAACAAGATGCGCGGCGCGCCATCGCCAGGCTGCCAGGCCGGGAGGGCCGACAAATCTACGCCGTTGTGGATGACTTCGATGGGGATGCGGTAATGCTGAAGCGCCAGGCGGCGCGTAAATTCGCTGACCGCCACCACGCGCGCGGCGTATCTCCAGATGGAATGCGTAAAGGGATAGACGAACTGGAACCAGCGGTCGGTTTTCTCCGGCACCGCGCCCGGCACGTCGCCGAGGTGGGCGGTCAGGACGTAGGGAATGCCGGTCAATTTCGAGAGCGCGAAGGCCGCCGCGCCGGCCGGGACGGCAAAATGGGCGTGAATCAGGTCGGGACGCCACTCTCTAACCAGCCTGCGGCCCGCCGCCACCGCCGACCAGTCGTAACGCGCCATCTCGAAAAATTCCGCGCGGAAGGCGGCCCGCCGTTTCGAGGGGATGCGCTCCACCCGCACATTGTCCACCGTCTCGAGGGCGGGCAGGCCATCGAGACGCGCGGTCAGGATGCGGAGTTCGTGTCCGCGCCGCGCCAGGCCAATCGCCAGGTCGCGCGCCACGCGCCCGCCGCCGCCGCCAACCGGGGGAAATTCGTGAGAGAGGACGAGGATTTTCATGGTGAATGATGAGTGATGAATGATGAATGGCGAATAATGCCGGGTGAACGTCCCGAAGGTTTTCAGGGCGCAATTGATGTGATTTACGAAAACCTTCGGGACGGTTTGAAGTCATTTCAAGTTTGCCGCGTCCTGAGCGGTTAGCAATCGAAGTGCCTGTGCTGAACGCAGTGAAACAACGCTTTTGCAGCCAATCGCCCTTCGACTTCGGGCTTCGCTGTCGCTCAGTCCTGCGCTCAGGGCTTGTAATTGCACTTGAGGCAGGCAGGGCGGGCAGTTACAAATTTTTTTCGGCTACTGAGGCGGCTATGCTGGATACCCAAATCGCTCCCGGTATCGTCACCAGCACAATCAGGAAGCGGGTGATGACGGCCAGGGCCGAGGCTTGTTCCAGCGAAGCGCCGAGCGCCACGAACAGGGTCGCGTATGTCACTTCGCGCACGCCGTAGCCGTTGACCGAAATCGGCAGTACCGAGAGGAAATAGGCCACCGTTTGCACGGCCATCACCTGCCAGAAGGAAACGTCCATGCCGAGTCCGCGCGCAACCAGCCAGGTGGAGAACATGGGAGTCAGGTTGGAGGGCCAGGCTGCCAGGAAAGCCCAGGCAAATGCCTGTGGGCGGCCAGCCCATTCACGCAGGGCAGCGGCGATTTTTGGGAAGTACTTCTCGGCCAGCGCGCGCGGGTTGACTGGCAGCGCCAATGCCAGGAGCGTGTTCAATTTTGCTCCAAACATGATGAGCGGCAGCGGGACGAGGCAGGTCATGGCCGCCATGTTGATGACTCGATCGAGCGCCACCGAGCCAACCGCCACTGTTTTGCTTTTTGCGTAGGGATAAACCGCCGCCATGCGCAAGCCATCGCCGCCAATGGTGGAGGGCAGGAAGTTGGAGGCGAAAATCCCGCTCCAGGTGATGCGAAAGGCCTGCCAGAAGGTGATTTTTACGTCATGCGCCCAGAGCAGGGCGCACCAGCGCAGGGTGTTGAAGGCTTGCGAGAGCAGGTAGGAGGCGCTTGCCAGCAGGATGGCCCACCCGGCCACCCCGCGCAGCTGAGTCCAGACCAGGTTCCAGTCGAGGCGCAGAATCAGCCAGACGAACAGCCCCAGGCTGAGGAGCGTGCCAATCCAGCGCGCCCAGGTGGAGAGGGGGCGGCGTTGGGGGGTCATACACCCTCTCCCGGCAGAAATCGCCGTCTCGCCGGTTTTTCCTGCGCCCCGGCCGCGCCCCGGACGTAAACGTCCGGGCTATCCATACGAAACCGCCTGAAGGCGGTTCTGACGCTCATCATGGACAAACTCCCGGCTCGGCGCGCGGCGCAAAGACCTCGAAGCGGCTGTGGTCCGAGTCGAACAGCGCCACCGGCTCGTAATCGCACAGGATGTAGGGCGAAATGCGCATGTTCCAGGCGTTGTTTTCCTCGGCAAACGGCTCGTTTTCTTTGATGAACAGGTTTTCCTTGCCGCTCACGATGAGCGCGAAGCGCCTGGCGCGCAAGTCACTGTAAAACTGTTCGAGCATTTTGCGGTTGTTGCTCATGGCGGCTTCCATCAGGGTCACGCGCTCGTATTCGGGAATCATCGCCACGTTAATTTGCCCAAAGGTGACCAGGTGCCGCTCGGTGGTGAACAAGACCGGGCCATCCGCCGATTCGACCAGTGTTTTCAACTGCTGGAGATTGTTCCCGACCAGGGCCTTATTGTACGTGACAAGCGGCGCGAGGGAGGGGATAAGGAACAGGAGCGGGATAACCAGCGCGACTGCCGTGACCGGCCAGGAGCGGGGCGGACTGAAGTCGGTCATACTCTCGCTGACCACTTTGCCGCCGATAAAATACGCGGATACTATCCCAAGCAGCACGGCGTAGGCGTCCATGTTGTGCAGGTCGCCGCCGCCGCCGATTTTGGCGCTGACGACCAGGCTCCCGCCGAACAGGACCAGAATCATGCCCCACAGCCCAACCCAGCGGATGGGATGCAGGCGTTTCCACTGGAGCGTTGCCGCAACCAGGACGAACAAGAAAGGCCCGCTGACAATCAGGATGGCCGGGACGATTCCGAGCGGGAAGAGCGCGTTGGGCCACAGGCGATACCAGAGCAAATCGGAGGTGAAACTGGAGGCGAATATCTCCGGGTTGTCGGCGTTGCCGGAGAGCGGGATGTAGGCGGCCTGGGCAGCGAGGGCGGAGAAGAGGCCGAAGATTGTCCAGAGGAAGGGCATAGAGATGTAAGACGAAAGATGAAAGATGAAAGATGAAAGAGGCGCGGCGCGGTTCTTTCTTCTTTCGTCTTTCTTGAACTCATTGAATGGAACTTCCATCAAATAAATCGCCAGCGCTATCATTGCGGGCATGGGGAACCAGTTGACGCGGCTGACCCCGGCCCAGAGCGAGGCGACAACAACGGCAATCAGCGAACGCCAGGGGTGTTTGGGCGAGACGAACAGGAGCGGGACGAAGACCATCACGGCCAGGTGATAGTAGACGCCGACCAGGAGAAGGTAAAGGAAGAACCAGCCAGCGAAGAGCGCGGGAATTCCTAATTTCCTACTCCCTAAGCCGGAAAAAAAACCCTTTGACCACGACGGCGACAACGGAGCATGATGGAAAATCTTAAGGGCATTTACGTCGTGCTCCGTCGTTGCCTTTGTGGTAATTTCCGATTGCGAATTAGGAATTAGGGCGCGCCAGGCCAGCGAAACGGCGACCGCAGCGGTTAGTACAATCCACAGCAGAAATTGCCAGATGCGGTGTTCGGTGAGACCCCAGGACGGAATCAGGTAGGCCAGGGATTGCAGGAAGTAGCGGGTGGGGTGCAGGGTGGAGAGGGGGAACGTCTCTCCGTAGAGCAATTGGGAGAAGTAGAGCGAGGCGTAAAAGTAGCGGCTCGTCTCGGACCAGCCGAGCGAGAAGGGATAGTCGGAAACGGCGCGAAAACGGATAAAAATCTCATAGGCCACGCCTAAAATCACCAGCGCGGCGGCAAACCCGCCCTGCCAGGAAGTCTTGAGGGCTACTTTCAGCGCGGCGGAGGCCAGCAGAACCAGCCACCAGCACATCCAGTAGAAGAGGATGGTCGTCAGCACCGGGTCCTGCGTGGAGCCTTTGACCACCTCCCCGACGCGCAGGGTAAATTTCAGCCAGGGAATCAGCAGGAGGATGCCGGTAAACAGGCCCCAGCCCAGCCCGCGCCAGAATACGCCAGTGAGGGGAGTCAGTTCGAGCAGCGAGACCAGTTTTTCGGCGCGAGAATCATCGGTTTTTATCCAAAAAAATAAAAAGAGACAACCTGCCAATACGCCGAGATAGAGCAAAAGCGCCACGCCCCAAACTGAGCGGTGGAGAATGACGCCGATTTCGGCCCAGCGCATGGCCGACCAGGTCAGGATGGCGAGGTTGGCGAGGAAGGTGAATATGAAGGTGGTTTGCCAGAAGGTTTTTGAGCTAGTCATCTTTGGGAAGTTGGGCCAGGATGCCCGGCAGGGTGAACGCGCCCGGCAGGCTGGCAATCATCATTAGCAGGCGGTGGAAAATGGCAACAGTCGCGCCGATGGAGGGGTCGACGCCGCCCAGGGTGGCGAGCAGGGCTGAATTGGTCAGTTCCTGCCAGCCGTAGCCATTGATGGAGATGGGGATGAGGCCGACGAAGTAGGCCAGGCTGTAAATGCCGATGATGCGCCAGGGGGCCAGTTCGGCGCCGAGGGCGTGCAGCAGGACGTAGTTGGCCGAGAAGGAGCACAGCATGTGCGCCAGGGCGAAGGCCAGCGCGAGCAGGAGGAAGCCCGGCTTTTTGAGCCAGAGGGTGAGCGATTCGAGCGCGCGGCGGACGAAGCCCCAGCCTTTTTGCCAGAGGGCGGGCGCGGCGGCGGATTGGGCGGCGAGCGGCGCGGCCAGCCAGACCTGGTACAGGCCGAGCGGGGCGGCCAGCGACATGCCCGCCATGTTGACCAGCCGGTCGGCGGCGATGGAGGCCAGGCTGATGGCGCGGTCGCAGCCCATCTGCATAGCCCCGGCCAGGCGCACCACGTCGCCGCCGATGGTGGTCGGCAGGAAGTTGGAGGCGAACAGGCCGGTGAAGGTCAGCGAGGCGGTGTTGCGGAGCGAGATTGGCACGCCGCCGGAGCGCAACAGGGTGTACCAGCGCAGGGTGACCAAGAGGCGCGAGGCGAGTATCAGGCCAAAGGCGGCCAGCAGGTCGAGCGGAGAGACCTGGCGCAGGGCGGCCAGCACTTCGCTCCCGTTGCGGGCGAGCAGGAAGGCGAGCAGGAGGGCCGAGAGCAGGCTGCCGCCCGCGCGGAGGAGGGTTTTGCGGTTCTTTTGTAGCCAGTTAGCAGTCATCAGTTATCAGTGAGCAGTATCCAGTGACCAGATGGTAGTTTTGTGAGGCAAGGGAGTCGGAAACGAAGCGTAGTTTATTGTCCGCGCCAAATTCTTGACCGTCAGGCTGCCTTGTTGCCGGGATGCGCGGCGGGCGCGGGCGGGGTGGTGGAATCCGGCCGGTCGCTTCAGAAGGCCCTGGCCCAATCCAGGCTGCGTCCAATCAGTAACTCGGTCATTTTGGCGTTGTGGGTGTTTTTCATGGGGATGATATGCGTGTCGAAGCCGTATTCCTGCGCCAGGGCCTTTACGCCTTCGGCGTTGTCGTAAGTCATCAGGAAATCGCCGTGAATCTGGCTGGCTAATTCAAATAACTCACGGTGATTGATTTCAGAGTATTTGTAAAGCCGCGTCCCGGCCTTTTTGCCGTCTGCGGTGTAAGGCGGGTCGATGAAAAACAAAGCTCCTGGATTTTGGAGGTTCTCTCGAATGACCTGAAACCCGTCGCCCTGGATGAACGTGATGCTTTGGGCGAATTTTGTAATCTCTACAATCCGCTTTTTCAGGGTTTGTGGATACCAGCGCGATTTCATGCCTTTGCCGTTCTCGCCATGCCGGATGCGGCCGGCGCCATTGGCCATGATTCCGCCGTGATTGACCCGGTTTTTCAAAATGGTTTGGAAGGCGCGTTCCCTCAGGGAAGGCGGTTCACAGGTCAAGATAAAATCAACCATTGTATCTGTAAATTCAAACCGGGCAATCCGGTCTGCCAGCCAGTCGCCTTGTCCGTTGAGGATGGTTGTCCAAACCGAGGCCACGTTTTTATCCAGTTCGACCATTGTGACGTGGTTCGCCAATTTTTCCGCGGCAACCGTCAGGCTGGCGATGCCACCGCCCGCAAACGGCTCGATAAATTCCTGCACAGGCTGATTGGTTTGGGAATGAATCCAACGACGAATGTAGGGAACCAGCCAGGTCTTACCGCCCGGATAGCGAAACGGACTGCGCTGCGGCACGGAGGCTACATTGACGATTTTCAAAGATTATACCCACTTTTCATCAGTCGTTCACCACCCCGGGTGGTCTGGCGGGTGAATCCAGTTTGTTTCGACGGGGCATTTTGCGGGTCAGGCGTGCCGGGCGCTTTTGTTATAGTATTATGGCGCAGGATTTGCGCTGATAGCGCAAATCCTAGCAACCTTTGGTTACGGCCCGCGAAGCGGCTGCGCTATGAAAGTTGTGTAAAGACTTCAGGTTTTTGTTCTGCAATCCGTAACAACGCTGCCGCAGGGCCGCTTGGTTTGCGCCGCCCTTGCTCCCAATCTTGAACCGTGCGTAAACTCACGCCCATTAAACCTGCAAAAGCCGATTGGGATAAACTCAATTTTGCCCGAATGGTTTGCACGGGCGCGGGTTCTTTCAGCGTGTGAGTGCGCAAAGACTTCTCACCAGCCTTGTGAGCCTTGATTTCCTGAATACCTTCAAGAATTTCCTGACCAACATCACGTTTAGACATTGTCGATTTCCTTTGCAATTTGACGTAAAACATGCGCGGGGATGTTCTCAACTTCGTTTTTGCTGTAAATGGTCAACAACCAAATTTCATCATCTTGCCGTTTGAAGTAGTAAATCACCCGTACGCCGCCGCTTTTACCTTTTCCCGACATAGCCCAGCGAACTTTCCTGACGCCGCCTGAGCCTGGAACAACTTTGCCTGCTTCTGGATATTGGAGCAGGAAGCTCTGTAAACCTGAATATTCGTCATCAGACAAATATTCGTAAACATGCCTGGTAAAAGCGGTGGCTTCGATGAATTCCATAAACCAATTGTACGGCTATGCCGTATGTTTCGCAAGTCTTTTTGCCCGGTTCTGCCTGTTTTTCATCGCAGGCTGGCATTCTGCCAACCCGCAGGCCATCTACCCTTTTTCCTTTCTACTTGCTTCCCTGTCTACTTGTATCCCTGCCTCCGCCCGATACCTTTCCCGCAACTCAGCCAGGCAAACGAACAGGCCGTTTTCCTGGATATGCCAATGTTCCCAGCCGTTGCAGGGCGCGTCGTCCATGTAGTGACGGCCGGCTTGGTGAATGCTGCCCTCGAAACCGTCCTCCGTTCGCAGGCGGCCATCCGGCTTGATGACGGCGACCCTGACCTTGTCTTTTCCGAAAAACAAAGACTGGCCGGGCTGCAAGTAGCCGCTCTCGACCAATGCCGAAAAATCTACCCGTGGGGCGATTCTGGCCTTGCTCCTGACCTCGAACACAGCCGGGTCGAATGGTTCCGGGCGAACCGAGTCAATCCGTCGGCGGGCGAGTTCGATGTATTTTTTCTCGCGCTCGAGCCCAATCCAATTCCGGTGCAATCGCCTGGCGACGACCCCGGTCGTGCCGCTGCCGAAAAACGGGTCGAGGACGACATCGCCGGGTTTACTCGCTGACAGAATCACGCGATAGAGCAGGGCTTCGGGCTTTTGGGTCGAGTGGGCTTTCGCGCCGTTTTCATCTTTCGCTCGTTCCGCGCCGGTCGCCAGCGAATGCAGCCACCAATCCGAACGCATTTGCTTCTCGTCGTTCAAGCCTTTCATGGCGTGATGATTGAAGGTGTATTTCGCGCCCCTGCCGGTGCTGGCCCATATCAGCGTTTCGTGGGCATTCGCAAAGCGCACCCCGCGAAAATTGGGCATGGGATTGGTCTTGACCCAAATCACGTCATTCAGAATCCAAAACCCCAAATCCTGCATGATGGCCCCGACCCGGAAAATGTTGTGATAAGAACCAATCACCCAAATCGCGCCGGTCGGTTTCAGGACGCGCTTGCAGGCGGCCAGCCACTGCCGGGTAAATTCATCGTAGGCCGACATAGACTCGAACTTGTCCCAATCGTCATCCACCGCGTCCACCCGACTCATGTTCGGACGGTGCAACGCGTTGCGTAACTGCAAATAATAGGGCGGGTCGGCGAAAATCAAGTCAATCGACTTTTCCGGCAGGGAATTAAGCGTTTCGATGCAATCGCCTTCGAGAATTTGATTTAAGGGGAGTTCCATGCGGCTTTATCTCCGGGGAGGCCGGTTGACCAGTTTTCTTGGTTGCTTTCCCGCTTATTCGGCGTGATTGTAAGCCTTATATCCCGATTTTGGATATTCCGAATTGGGATATAAAATTCAACCATGACCAGGCGAGATGAGCATACTCAATTGCGACAAGCCTTACTTGAAACAAGGCGTAAAAAAGGTTTGACTCAGGTCGAAGTTGCAGAGAGCCTTAACAAACCGCAATCATTTGTCTCAAAATATGAAAGCGGTGAACGAAGGCTGGATGTTATCGAATTTATTAAAGTCTGTAAGGCGCTCAGGATTGACCCGGCAACGATAATTGCGCAACTGGAGAAGAACGATGACTGAAAAAGAGACGATTCTCAAACGTTGGGGAATTACCGAGCTGGAACTTACCGAACTTGTCGAGCAAAACCCAAGTTTGCGGGGAATCTTGCTGGGTTACGTTGCGGAAAAGAAATTCCACGATAATTTTTTGAGTCATCCTGATATTACAGAAAAACAAAAAGACGATGACCATGACAGAAAGAAAAAAGGAGACCGCCGAATCATTTACAAAGGGCGCGCAATCCTGGTCGAGGTCAAGAGCCTGCAAACCAACAGCGTCGAACATTTCGATGACGATACCTGGCAAGGAAAAGTCCAGGTGGATGCAAGTGACAGGCGCATGGTTGCCCTGCCTGATGGAAGTACACTCAATACAACTTGTTTGTTAAGGGGCGAATTCGATGTGTTGGCGGTTAACTGCTTTGCCTTTGGGGAACAGTGGCGATTCGCTTTTGCCCTGAACACAGAATTACCCGAAAACACGTTCAAAAGGTACACAGATTACCAGAGAAAATACTTACTGCCGTCATTGATGACCGTCGACTGGCCCTTAAAGCCGCCTTTTACCGATAACTTTTTCGAACTTTTAGACAGGCTCGTCAAAAAATAGTTGCTTTGAATTTTCTCAAGCCTTTTTCTTGCCGTTCTGATTAACTTTCACGAACACAAGAAAATAACTGTGGTTTTTGCGGGCATGTTTTTGCTTGATAAGGCGGGAAATTCCCGCCTTGTTTGTTCTTACGACAACAAACAAATCTTTGGTATAAAAGCCCATTTTTTCATAATGATTGATTATCTCAACGTGTGTTAACCATTGGCGATTTGCCGAGACTTCATCCTGGCATTTGACAATCATCACGCCATTGGACTTCAGCACGCGGTAGCCTTCGGCGCCTGCTTTGAAGTAAAGGTCTGTCACTGCCGCGTGCCATTTCGGCCCGTCGCTTTTTTCATTCCCATTCGAATAATAGTCTCGAAAAGCAGAAAATGAACCATTGCCTGCTTTATGGTCTTGATTGTTTCGTAACAACCCTTCCATGTATGGCGGGTCTAAAACCACGACATCGAAACTATCATCCTGATAAGGCAGGTTCCTGCAATCAACGCCGGTAGCAATATCACTCGGAAAAAATTCATACTTCGATAAATCTACATTCCGCCAAAATACCCCATTCCCATAAGTTACATCAGCAATTCTTGAACCATCTGGGACATGCAGGGTAAGGATTTGAGGAAAAATATCCGCATTCCCATTAATCGACGCAGACATCACGACATTGGTTGTCGAGATTCCTCCTTGAACCCTTTTTTTCTGGTCAAAAAAAGCCAATTGTTTTGGTGTCATAACGATAATAATATCCTGATATAGGATAACCGGCAAGGGACGAGAGGCGCCTTTGCCCAACGACCCATTTCCCGATTTCCCTGTCTACTTCCCTACGATTCCGCTTCCCCCGCCCGAATCACCTTCCGTACCGTATAGGTCGGCTTTTGCTGCGATTCGTGATAGGTTCGGACGAGCAGTTCGGCAATCAGGCCCAGCAGGATGGTCTGGAACCCGACCAGGGCCAGCATGACCGAGAGCGTGAAAATGGGCGAGGTCAGGATGTCGATGTCGAGCAGCAGTTTGCGAACCAGCAGGAAGGCCATCCCCAGGAAACCAAGCGCGCCCATGCCAAACCCGCCGCCGCCAAACAGGTAAATCGGCTTGGCCGAGTAGCGCGTCAGGAATTGCACCGCAATCAGGTCGAGGATGACCTTGACGGTGCGCTCCAGGCCATATTTGCTCTTGCCAAACTTGCGGGCGTGGTGTCTCACCGGCATTTCGTAGATTTTCGCGCCGACCGCGTTGGCATAGACCGGGATGAAGCGGTGCATTTCGCCATACAGCCGGAATCCGGTAATCACCTCGCGGCGGTAGGCTTTGAACGTGCAGCCGTAATCGTGCAGGCGCACCCCGGTCACGTTGGAAATCAGCCAGTTGGCGATATGCGAGGGCAGGTTGCGGGTCAGGGCGTTGTCCTCGCGGTTTTTGCGCCAGCCGCTGACCACATCATAGCCTTCGTCGAGTTTCGCCAGCACCGCCGGGATATCCGCCGGGTCGTTTTGCAGGTCGGCGTCGAGAAAGAGAATCACCTCGCCGCGCGCATGGTCGATCCCGGCGGCGATGGCAGTCGTCTGCCCAAAGTTGCTGCGGAACTCCACCACGCAAACATGCCGAGGGTCCTCGGCGGCCAGCCGTTCCAGCACATCCATCGAGCGGTCGCGGCTGCCGTCGTTGACGTAAATCACTTCCCACGAGCGGGCCAGTCCCGCCAGGGCCGCGCAAATTGCCGCGTGCAAATGCGGCAGGCTTTCTTCTTCGTTGTACACCGGGATAACGATTGATAAGTCCATGAACACTCTCTCTACCGTCTGCGGTCAGCGGTCAGATTTTCTGTACACCAGCACCGCCGAACCGGGGCGGCACGACTG